>DKWE01000112.1:34961-54522 GCA_002491565.1 Lachnospiraceae bacterium UBA7160
GTGGCTCAGTTTGGTAGAGCGCTGCGTTCGGGACGCAGAGGTCGCAAGTTCAAATCTTGTCGCATCGACTCCTTGGCAGGGGCGAGGGAATCCTTAGAAAAAGGATTCCCTTTCTTTTTTGTTATCTGCCTCATTCCCATTGAGATAAAGTATAACTTTTCATAAAAGCAATGCAAAGTCAGACAATCGCCGCATAATTTTTCACGCCGGCCGTCTACATCAGCAGATACCCCGCCGCGATCCCCATAGCGCCCGACAGCAGGATCATAACGACTGGATTTACTTTCTTCAGCGCCAGCACCAGCATGACAATAAAGATGAATACCGGAACAAAAAACGAACTGTCAAACGGTGCAACTATACCATCCGGAAACAGCGCCGTCTTTCCGGTAGAAACGACCGCTGCTGCGATCAAGCCGATCACCGCAGGCTTTAAGCCTGTCATGCAGCCCTTCACCGCCCGGCTTTCCTGGAACCGTGCAAAGCACCTTGCCACAATCAGGATAATGACAAACGATGGCAGCACTACCCCCAGCGTAGCACAAAGTGCACCAAAAAGCCCGCCTGTTTTCATTCCGACATAGGTAGATATATTGATGGCAAACGGCCCCGGCGTGCTTTCACTGACAGCGATAAAATTAATGAGTTCCTCCGTGGTCAGCCAGCCGCGCGCCGCGACCTGCTCCTGAATCAACGGCAGCATGGCATAGCCGCCCCCGAACGTAAAGGCGCCTATCTTCAGGAAATTCAGAAAAAGTTCCAGATAAATCATCGCTTCCACCTTCCTTCCGCCCAAATGGAAGAAACCAGTCCGATCGCCGCGCATATGAGAATCACCACCAGAACATTGATCCGGAAAAGCGCGACGGCAAAAAATGCAAACCCGGCTATGGCATAGGAAATCCCGCTTTTGGGGCATTGCCGGTACATAGAGACAAGTGCTTTCACAATCAGCGCAAGGACTCCCGCCCGGATGCCCCAAAATGCATACTGTACCACTTTTAAGTCTTCAAACTGCGCAAGAACCAGCGACAATACGGCAATGATCAGAAACGACGGCAGGATCACGCCCAGTGTCGCCATGAAAGCCCCCAAAAAGCCTGCCATTTTGTAGCCTATGAACGTGGCAGCATTCACCGCGATCGGCCCGGGCGTGCTCTCCGCAATCGCAATAATTTCAAGAATCTCCTCATCGGAAATCCAGTTTCTTTTTTCCACAGCCTCTTTCTGTATCAGCGGAATCATCGCGTACCCGCCGCCAAAGGTAAAGGCGCCGATTTTTACAAAAGAGGAAAACAACTGCAACAGCATTCCTTCACCTCCTGTCCCGCATCCAAATGACAGACATCTGCCTGAAATTCTTCTCCATTATATTCATGCCATTCACGGAAGTCAAATCCCGTGACCGCAGCCACTCCCGCTACTACGACGAAAATCATAACATTTAGTATAACACAGACGTTTCCCTCTCTACAATCCTTTTATCTGTTTTCTGCCAGAGATCTTTATTCCTAAAAAACCGGGAAGATGCTTTCACATCTTTCCCGGCAGATCATCCTTGCTTTTATATTACTGCGTTTGCTCCCGTTTTGACCTTGTTTTTTCAGGCGTCACGCCTCCACATTTGCAAGCTCCTTTTCGACTACTTCCAGCCAGTCCTCCAGGCTGCCGCTTCCGCTGTACGTCTCCCCCACGATATTCCCGTTCTCATCCACAAAGAACGTCTCAGGGAACGCGTCGATCGAAGTCAGGCGGCTATTCAGATACGTCTGATCCGGCAGAATGACCGGATATGTAACGCCAGTCTCCTTCACCAGCTCCTGTGCCCGCTCAAGATCCGTTTCCACGATCTCTCCCTTTTCATTCAGAACATCCAGAACCACACCGACCACGCCGACGTTCCTGTCCTTCATCTGCTGGTAAAGTTTTTCCAGCTCCGGCATTTCCGCTACGCAGGGTGAGCACCAGGTCGTAAATACATTTACCATGGTCAGCTTGTTCTCTTTAAAGATATCCTGTGTGACGGTATCTCCGTTGATATCCTGCGTCGTAAACTCACCCACTGCACTTACGGAAGTATCCGGCTGCAGAGTATCCTCCTCCCCCATTTCGCCATAATACGGTACATATTCAGACATCTCTGTAATTTCAGCCTTGATTTCCTGGATCTCTTTCACCAGTTCCTCATCTGCGGAAGTATTCACACTCAGGAAATACTTGTATACACCATCCTCACTCTGTCCAACCTCCTGATGCTCATCGCAGCCCGTCAGCTCATCCAGCGAGTCCTCAAGCTCCGCACGGTATACACCAAGGACACCGGCATACTGCATTGCATCAAAATTGAAGTCCTCTGCATCCAACTGCATTTCCTCTGCCATTACCCAGCTCAGATATCCGTATTGGATAGCGGAATTGTCTTCCACAGGAATCTCATTCGTGAACATGATCACCTGTCCCTGCTCCATTTTCTCCATCAAAGCATCCGGCATCGTCACCGTCAGACCCAGTGTCGGGAGATCGAACTCATTGGCCTCTTTCGATGTTCCAGACGCAGTCTGATCTTCTGTGGTATCCTTTATGGTCTGCTCTTCTGTGACCTCCTGCCCGTCCCTGGCATCCTCAGCCGTGGCAGAAAGGGTAAGAGCGCTGCCATTTAAGAGCGACAGACTTAAAGCAGTGGTCAGTAAAACTGCAGAAATTTTTTTACATTCATTCTTTTTCATCGATGATACATCTCCTTTTCGTTTGATAGCGCTATTATAACACCACGGGACTAAAATCTGTGTTAAAACAGACATATTTTGAAAAAAATATATTTTTCTTCTTAACAGCAATTTTATAAAAATGTGGTATCATAGAAGAAAAAGTTACTGTGAACAATAATGAAAAAGACGGCTGCCTTCAATAAATCAGGGAGGAAATCAAAATGCGTATACTTGTTATAGAAGATGAAGCTGCCCTTTGTGCTTCCATTGCAAAGGGACTTCGCATCGACGGTTACGAAGTCGATACCTGTCAGGATGGTCTGGAAGCATCCGAACTGTGTGAGACGGAGCACTATGATCTCATTTTATTAGACCTGAATCTTCCAGGTATGGATGGAATGGAAGTACTCCGCAGACTGCGCAGGGAAGATGGGGAGACGCGTGTGCTGATTTTGTCCGCGCGGGGACAGATCCAGGACAAGGTCGAAGGTCTGGATGCAGGAGCCAACGACTATCTGACGAAACCGTTCCATTTCGAGGAGCTGGAGGCAAGAGTGCGAAGCCTGACACGCCGGAAATTTATCCAGGAGGATGTCTGTCTGCAGTGCGGGGACATCTCGTTTGACACCAAATCCCGGACGGCGATGGCCGGAGGACTTCCTCTTTCTCTGACAAGAAAGGAAGCCGGACTTCTGGAATATCTTCTGCTGCACCAGGGGGAGGTGATCAGCCAGGAGGAAATGCTGGACCATCTCTGGGATGGCAGTGTGAACAGCTTCAGCAACTCCATCCGCGTCCACATCTCCTCGCTCCGAAAAAAGGTGCGGGCTGCGCTTGGATATGACCCGATTCAGAACCGAGTCGGGCAGGGCTATATCATCGGAGGTACGGACGTATGAAAAAGCTTTCTTTACGGTGGCGGCTGATCCTGATGCTGGCCGCGCTCGTGACCGGTGCATGCCTGCTTTTGAACCTTTTGATCAGCCACTCTGCAGTGATGCGGATCGGCGAGGTGGAAAGCTATATTGTGGAGCTTGAACCCGGAAGCCAGGGACCAGTCGTCATCGGCGTTGAAAATTCCGAACTGCTGACCCAGATCAACGAGGCCAAAAATACCTTCCGTCTCCAAAGCATCGTCGCTACAATCATTGTGATTCTGTTAAGTGGTATTCTCACCTATTTTTTTGTCGGACAGGCCCTTGCCCCCTTGCGTACCTTCAGCGCCTACATGGAGAAACTTCACGCCGAAAATCTCTCAGAGCAGTTGGAAATCTTCGATACCGGTGATGAGATTTCCCGCTTAACCCATTCCTTCAATCAAATGCTGCAGCGGCTGGACCATGCGTTTGCAGCGCAGCGCCAGTTTTCCGCCAATGCCGCGCATGAGCTGCGCACCCCTCTTGCCGTGATGCGGACCCAGCTTGACGTACTGCAAAAAAGGAAGGCGCCTGCGCAGGAGGAGTATCGGGAAACGATACAGATGCTCTCGGAGCAGACGGAACGGCTCTCCCATTTAGTAAGTATTCTGCTTGAAATGACGGAATTGCAGACAGTCGAGAGAACGGACAAAATTGCCCTCTCCGAACTGGTCGAGGAGGTGCTGTGCGATCTGGCGCAGGTTGCCGACAACCGAGATGTGACACTGATTCAGGAAGAGGGGGAAGCGGTGCTGACTGGCAGCGATCCGCTGATCTACCGCGCCGTTTACAACCTGGTAGAAAATGCCATCAAATACAACCGCCCAAACGGAACTGTGACCGTAGCGATCAAAACCCAAAATGACAATGCCGCACTGCACGTGAAAGATACCGGCACCGGAATCCGCCCGGAAAACTGGGAGAGTATCTTCTCCCCCTTTGTCCGCGAGGACAAATCCCGCAGCCGCGCAATGGGCGGTGCCGGCCTTGGACTGGCTTTAGTCCGGGATATTGCGGGACAGCACGGAGGAAGCGTGCGGATCGCCCAAAGCTCCGAAGCCGGAACTGAGATCGTGCTGAGCCTGCCGCTGAAAAGACCATCTGTGTAGCCGCGGATCTAACGCAGGCCAGCTCCGCCTGCGCAACGGATTTTATACAGAAGAACTACTGGATTGCAATAAGTGCAGCATAGCAAGGAAAGGAGCCCCTTATGAAGCGGAAAATATACCAGGAACTCGTAAGTCACCGCCTATAACCCCAGCGCTGCTTTCAGTTTCTGCGTCATCTCATCCATCGAAACCATGTTATCCAGTCCAATTGCTTTCCCCGCCTTTTCTGCGTTCGGCAGTAAATCAGCCCCGCAAATAAACAGATCCGCGGCTCCTGGAACAACGTCGTCGATCGTGGTATGATCCACTTCCACATCGGTAACACCAAGATTTTTCAGCGCTTTCTTCGCATTCATTTCCATTAAGAAAGAGGTTCCAAGACCTGAACCACAGAAACATAAGATTTTTTTAATAGCTGCCATGACAATTTCTCCTCCTAATATGATTTTTTGCCAGCTCTTTTGCACTTCAGAGGCAGTCTGAAGCTGCCCTATCGCTCTTTCCCAAGCGTATAGTTATAAATGATCGGCAGTGCAAATAATACCGCAATCACTGCAAACAGCACGTTGCCAGTAACATACCTGGAAAGATTTCCGAATACAATTCCTACTATGGTAAAGTCCGCGTCGGAAAATGTAGTATTCGCAAAACCAAGAGAGCCTAATACCGGAAGCAATGCCGCCGCCAGGAACGTTACTGCAATTCCATGAACCAATGCTCCGAAAACGCAGCCCTTCAGCCCGCCTCTGGCATTTCCACATACGCCTGCAGTCGCACCGCAGAAAAAGTGTACCACGGCTCCCGGCAGAATAATTGCAACACTCAGTCCGGCATGTCCCATAAAAGCTAATACTGCCAGACCGATAATTCCTCCAATAAAGGAAGTCAGAAACCCAATCAATACTGCATTCGGCGCATAGGGAAACAGAATCGGACAGTCCAAAGCTGGTTTTGCATTTGGCACAAGCTTTTCTGATATGCCCTTAAAGGCAGGTACGATTTCTGCAATCAGCATGCGCACGCCCGCCAGTACAATATAAATACCTGCGGAAAAGGTAATCGCATTAATCACAGAATATAATACCCAGTTGCTATCGCCAAAAATTTCTGCTGCTTCCCCGTACTGCTCAAAATTTGCCACCCCCGCAACTATGATGTAGCAGAAGAACATTACGATCGCGATCGAAATGGTATTGTCTCTAAGGAATGACAGGCCTTTCGGGAAGTTTACGTCTTCGGTTGTGCGGCCTTTTCCGTTCCTGTTGCAGAGTCTTCCAATCTGGGCGCTCAGCCAGTAACAGCTGCTTCCAAAATGTCCCAGCGCAAGCGAATCATCGCCTGTGACTGCCCGCATCGTAGGCTGCATCAGCGCAGGGAACATCGCCATGACAAAGCCAAGCAGCAATGCCCCACCTACAATTAGCTGCCATCCATCCAGTCCTGCAATTGATAGAATAATCGCAATCAGACAAGACATATACAGTGCATGATGACCGGTCAGAAAGATATATTTCCATTTTGAAAAACGCGCCATCACAATGTTTGCGCACATTCCAAGCGCAAAGATTGCAGAGGTTTCCACTGCGAGCTCGTTTAATCCAAGAGAGGTAATCGCTTCGTTATTCGGAACGACACCATGCACTCCAAACGCTAACTGAAATAAATCACCAAATGGAATAATTGCATCCTGAACAACGGAGGCTCCTGCATTCAGTACAATAAAGCCGAGGATTGTCTTAATCGTTCCTTTGATAATAGACTGCAAATCCTTTTTCTGTAACAGCAATCCCAGCATCGCTATCAATCCGACAAAAATTGCCGGCGTTGACAGAACCTGCTGAATAAAATTCAATGCACTGCGCATCGCTCTTCCACCTTCTTTCATCAATTAAAAAAACTGTATAACGCTTCTTCGTTTTCTGCCTGCAGGATCTGCTCTACTTTTTCCTCGTCCTGCAAAATTTCAGAAATCGTCATTAATGCATTTAAATGACTGTCCGAATCAGCTGCAGCCAACGCCACAAATAACTGTGCTGTCGCATCCTTTTTGTCAAACTGCACTTCCTTGCGAAATAATGTAATTGCAATCTGACTCTTTACGACCCCCTGTTCCGGCCTCGCATGCGGCAGTGCAATCGAAGGAGCTACAATAATATAGGGGCCCAGTTTTTCAACTCCGGAAATGATCGCCTCCTTATACTCAGCTTTCACATAGCCTCCCTCTTCCAGCGGCACCACGGACTTTCGAACTGCATCCTTCCAATCATCAGCCCTCTCCAGTATTTTTACATTTTTTTTATCCAGCAAATCCATACTTGACTGCCTCCTTCCTGTTTCTCTCTGCCAAAACCGCAGTATGGCCGACTGCATAACAGAATAATTATATGAGCAGGTATCTGTTCAATACCCTCACAGAGCGTGACTTCTGAACAGTTATTTTTAGTGTGTCACATCTTCCGCTATCTTATACCTTTTTTGAGCTCATACTTCAATTTAAGGTCCTATTTTTACTCTTTCCTATTGGTCCGTACCAGGCGGACTGTTTTTTCGTACCTATAGAAACGGAAGGTACCTCAGCCTGAGCCTGAGATACCTTCCGTTTTCATCCTATTCATACTATGGTACTGTCCTATTTCTGTTCAGCCAAACCTCCTTGTCTAATTTTCCATCGAACTACGCCCGCTTCAATTGACGCTACCACCACACCGCCTCATTCAGCCGCCTTGCCAACGGAAAATTATTCTGTAGAGTTTTGCCAGATAGGAACGGGACAGCTAATCTATCGGTTCTTCTTGCCACATCACTCTGTAATTCTCGCTGTCTGTCTCAGTGACAATGGCGTATCGTGAAAACCTGGATGGTCCCTCCGTGCTACGCCTGCAGCTCCTCCACCAGCTTCTTCAGTTCCTCGCATTTGCAGTTCGCTGCAAAATATTTCCGGAAGCCTTCGGTTGCCAGCGCACCCTTCACAAGCTCGCGGTCCAGAGCCTTCAGCGTTGTCGGCAGGTCCTGGAAGCTGACTGCGCGCACGCCATCGAGAATCTTCTTGTTGCGTTTCTCCGGTACCGCGCGCTCCTTCGGATAGCCCTGGCCGCTCTCCTCACAGAAAAGCTTCTCAAAGATATACTCCAGATTCAGGTCGCCGCCCCAGCCGAAGCCCTTCGCAAACGGGATTGCGATCGCGTTCCCATCGTTAATCTGCGCAAAGGTATATGCGTCCAGCGGGTCCTCCACATGACCGCAGATAACGCCCGGGAAGGAGTTGCACGCGAGCATCGCGCCTTCGCCGGTGCCGCAGCCGGTGATCACGTAATCCGCCGCGCCGGAATTCAAAAGCACTGCCGCAAGGATGCCGACCTGCACATAGGTCAGCTGTGCCGCATCATCCGCCGCATACATCCCGTAATTAAATACCTCATGCCCCATCGGCTCTACAACCTTGCGCAGCGCCTGCTCGATCACGCTGTTCTTTGCTGCCTGGCTGTTCTCATTGATTAATGCGATTTTCATAGTTAAATTCCTCCTGATAAACTCAATTTATGTATCTGCTCTGTAAGTCTCATCTTCCCTGAATGATGCTGGTTTTCCTGCTGCCTCGCCTGATGCCCGCGGGAATCAAAGCCGCCGCTGCAAGCAACAGGATATCAAGCACACTTCCGTCACGGCTGCTTCCCGATATATGCAAGAATGCCTCCGTCCACGTACAGAATGTGCCCATTTACGAAATTAGACGCATCGGATGCGAGGAAGATCGCCGGTCCCATCAGATCCTCCGGGGTACCCCAGCGCGCCTGCGGCGTCTTCGCAATAATAAACTGGTCAAACGGATGGCGGCTGCCATCCGGCTGCACTTCGCGCAGCGGAGCCGTCTGCGGCGTCGCGATATAGCCCGGCCCGATGCCATTGCACTGGATATTGTACTGGCCGTACTCCGACGCAATATTCTTCGTCAGCATCTTCAGGCCGCCCTTCGCCGCCGCATAGGCCGATACCGTCTCACGGCCCAGCTCACTCATCATAGAACAGATATTGATAATCTTGCCGTGTCCCTTCTCGATCATGCCCGGAAGCACTGCCTTTGACACGATGAACGGCGCATTCAGGTCGATATCGATCACCTGGCGGAACTCCTCCGCTTTCATCTCGGTCATCGGGATCCGCTTGATGATCCCCGCATTGTTAACCAGGATATCGATCGTTCCAAGCTCCTGCGAGATTGTCTCAACCATCCTCTGCACCTGCGCCTCATCTGTCACGTCACAGATGTAGCCATGCGCATCAATCCCCTTCGCCGCATACTGCTCCAACGCCTTGTCCATGTGCTCCTGCCCACGGCAGTTAAACGCAATCTTCGCTCCTGCCTGCGCAAATGCCTCCGCAATCGCAAAGCCAATTCCATAGGCAGCTCCTGTTACGAGAGCTACCTTTCCCTCCAGAGAAAACATAGTATTCATCTCTATTTGCCCTGCCTTCCTCAACTTCTGTGCCAATCCAGCGAATGGCACATCCCCGTTCCAAATATAATCCTCCGCATGAAACATGTCCGCCCAATGTACTGTCTCGCGGGAATGTATCTATTGTAACATACCCGGCCCGCGTTGTCCCTCCATATTCAAGCAAAAAATGTGCAAATCTGCTCAGCAATTAGCCGTTACTCGCGGAAGGTAATCTCTCCGGTCTTCTCATCCATGCTCTCGACAATCGCCAGTGACTCCAGATGAATCCCCTTCGCACGAATGGCGTCGCCGCCCGGCTGGAATCCCTTCTCGATCACAACGCCCGCTCCGACCAGTGTCGCACCCGCAAGCCGCACCAGATCTGCAAGCCCCTCCAGCGCCTTGCCATTTGCGAGAAAATCATCGATCAGCAGAACCTTGTCCTTGGGCCCGAGAAACTCCTGTGAGACAATAATGTCGTAGACACGCCCATGCGTAAAAGATTCCACTCTCGACTTGTAGACATCGGCCGCGATATTTTTCGTCTGCGTTTTCTTGGCGAAGACCACCGGCACGTCAAAGGATTCTGCCACGACACAGGCAATCCCGATCCCGGATGCCTCAATCGTCAGGATTTTGTTGATCTCTTCCCCCTCGAACCGGCGCTTGAATTCCTTTCCGATCTCGCGGAACAGCTTCGTGTCCATCTGATGATTCAGAAAGCTGTCTACCTTCAGTACATTTCCCTCTTTTACTTTTCCGTCCCTGCGGATTCTGTCCTTTAACAGCTGCATTGCAGTTTCCTCCATTCACGATAGTTTATATGTACCTGCTATTCTAGCCTCACATACCGTAAAAAGCAAGTGCCTTTGATTCTTCTCCTGACAAAATTTGCGTATACCATTCGTATATCCCCCCTATTCTGCCCTCTCCTGGAACAGAACTTCCTTGCTCAGATCCACATCCCACAGCTCGCGATCTGAAGCCGCCTGGACATACCGCACGGCATCCGGGTATTCCTTCAGGATGCGCCTGCCCCCGGTATCTCCGGTAAGTGCCCGCAGCCTGGCAGCATATTCCGCCGCAAACCAGGTCGGGCTCCCCGGCCTGCCATCATAGCAGATGCTTCCAAGCGGCGGCAGCTCCCGCTCCATCACATCCAGGAACTGCCGGATCGTCCCCGCTGACAGATATGGCTGATCTGCTGTAAAAAAAGCATAGCCGGCGCAGCACGGAAGCACCTGCCGCGCTGCCTCCAGTCCGGCACGGATCGTATAAGAGACGCCGCCACGGCTCTGCGGAGAATATACGGCATACAGTGACTGACACGCTCCGCCAGCTTGGTATTGATTCCACAATTGCTCCTTTTCCATGCATTTAGAAGCCAAATGACAACTCCTCGTCTGTATCTCTTCTTCACATCTCGTCCCTGCCAGCGGCTCAGCTGGAATCTCAAAGCCGCCCATCGCTTTCACCTGCTCCATGATTTCTGGATACTGCGTCACCACGAGCAGCACTCTTCCTTCCTTTTCCCGCGCTGCCGCCGCCAGACGCTCCAGCACATGCAGATACATTGGCCTGCCGTCCAGGACATGCAGCAGCTTATTGCTTCCAAAACGGCGGCTGTTGCCAGCCGCCATATAAATCATACAAGTTGCCATCGATACTCCATTTCTCTAAGCATGCGCCCAACTACTCTGCTCATGCTTTCTCACTCGCGCCGCACCGATCCACGCACTCATTGTTTCATTTTCCAAAGGCCCGCTCTTTCCCGGCTACGCCCATCGCGATCCGCTCCGGAAGCACCGGAAGATTGCGGAACCAGAGCCCGGTCGCGTGATAGATCGCCTGCACGATCGCCGGGGACGGCGTGTTGATCACGATCTCACCGATCGATTTTGCTCCGAACGGTCCCGTCTCCTCGTAGCTGCTCTCGAACTCAACGCGGATCGTCCCCTTGTCCAGCCGCGTCGGAATTTTATACTGCATAAAGGAATTATTCCGCACTCTGCCGTCCTGCGAATACTGCACATCCTCATCCAGCGCCATCCCGATTCCCTGTAGAATGCCGCCCTCTGTCTGGACACGGGCCAGGTTCGGATTGATAACCGTACCGCAGTCCACGACCGCCACATAATCCACCACATCGACGCTCCCGGTCTCCGGGTCCACCTCGATCTCCGCCATACCAACCATAAACGGCGGCGGCGACACCGGCGAGCTGTGCGTAATCGTCACCTCCAGCGCCTTCGTATTCCCATCCATAGACTTCGTGCCGATCTGCGCAATCGTGACCTGCTCCCCGTTCTGCAGATTCGTTACACTCTTTCCATCGAAGCTGACATCCTCCGGTGCAGCTCCGAGCATCGACGCCCCCAGCTCCTGAATGCGCTCGCTAAGCTCCTGGCACGCCCGCGTCACCGCCATTCCGGTCACATAGGTGGTGCTGGACGCATAGGAGCCGGAATCATACGGCGACACATCCGTATCTGCGGAATAGACTGTCACCTGATCCACCGGACATTCCATACAGTCCGCCGCCATCTGCGCCAGAATCGTATCGCTCCCGGTTCCCATATCCCCGGAGCCGAGCAGCAGTGTGTAAATCCCATCCTCATTCAGCTTGATGGTCGCGGAACCGACATCCACGCCGGAAATACCGGAGCCCTGCATCGCCATCGCTACACCCTTCGCGCGGATCTTTCCGTTTCCGGTATCCCAGGCAAGCGGCTTGTCCTCCCAGCCGAACATCTGCGCCGCGCGTGCCATGCAGCGGTCCAGCGCACAGCTCGCCGCTGTCTCGTTGTAATAGGCAGGCATCACCTGTCCCTCGCGCACCATATTTTTCTCGCGGAGCTTTACCGGGTCCATCCCAAGCTTCGCCGCCAGCTCATTCACCGCCGTCTCTACCGCAAAAATCCCCTGCGTTGCCCCGTAGCCCCGGTAGGCGCCTGCCGACATCACATTCGTATACACCACATCATACGCGAACCGGTGCGCCTCAAGCGAGCCGTACAGCGGGATCGATTTGTGGCCGGACAGTCCGACCGTCGTCGGTCCGTGTTCACCATACGCGCCCGTATTGGACAGTGTGTAGACATCGAGCGCCCTCATGCTTCCATCCTTCATCGCCCCGAGCCGCACGTGCACCTCCATCTGGTGACGCGGCGTAGAGGCAATCTGGCACTCGTGCCGCGAAAAAATAATCTTGGACGGTTTCTTCGTCATCCAGGTCACAAATGCCGGGAAAATTTCTGCCACAAGCGTCTGCTTCGCGCCGAAGCCGCCTCCGACTCTCGGCTTGGATACACGGATTTTGGAATTGGATATGCCGAGCGCCCTGGCAAGAATCCGGCGGACATGGAACACGATCTGCGTCGAGCTCAGGACATTCAGCCGTCCATACGTATCGATCCAGCAGCCCGTGCAAAACGGCTCCATCATCGCCTGCTGGTCCGCCTTTGTCGCATATGTTTCTTCTATTATAATATCGCACTCGGAAAGAACCTTTTCCACATCCCCGTCCGAGCTGCAGTCGCTCGCGCAGAGGTTCCGACGATTGTCCGCACCTACCGGACAGAGCGCTTCCCAGTCTTCCTCCGGATGCACCAATGTCGCATTGTCCTTCGCCGTATGAAAATCAAGAACTGCCGGAAGCACCTCATACGTGACCTTCAGCAGCCGCAGCGCCCGGTCTACACATTCCTCATCCGCACCGGCGACGATTGCCACCGGGTCTCCCACATACCGCACATGGCGGTCCAGAATCAGACGGTCCTGCGGACTCGGCTCCGGATACGTCTGCCCCGCCATCGTGAAGCGATGCTGCGGAACATCCTCCCAGGTGTAGATTGCCTCGATTCCCGGCACCTTCTCCGCCGCCTTTTTGTTTACCTCCTGCACAATCGCATTCGCGTGCGGACTGCGCAGAACCTTCACGATCAGGCAGTCCCGCCGTATCACATCATCAAAATAGACCGGCTGCCCTGTCACAAGCGCCATCGCGTCCTTTTTCATCACCGGTTGATTTACTGAATTCATAGTTTCCTGCTCCTCCATATAATCAGGCTGACATCCCTGAAAACAGACAGATGATCTGTCCGGTTACTTACGATACTTTATCACGAACCACCAGGCATCCATTTCAAGCGTATACCTGTTCTCATTCAATTTGTAATCCCGGCGCGATAGCGCTGAAACTCCCGGATCGCCCGCGTCTGCCCCTCATACCCGGAACAGCGGCACAGATTGCCCGCGAGGTATTCCTGGATCTCCTCATCCGTCGGATCCTGCAGTTCCCGAAACAGCGCAATCGCATTCATGATCATACCCGGATTGCAAAAGCCGCACTGCTCCGCACCCTGCAGCGCCACAAAGCGCCCGAATTCCTCTGCTTCCTCCTGAAGTCCCTCCATCGTATCGACACAATGTCCGTCTGTGCGCACCGCTAACATCGAACACGACAGTACCGGCTTTCCGTCCAGCAGCACCGTACACAGACCACAGTTCGACGTATCACAGCCGCACTTCACGCTGTAGCAATTCCGCTCCCGCAGAAAATCATACAGAGTCTGGTCAGCAGGCACTACGGCTGCCGTTCGTTTGCCGTTCAGGGTCAAAGTAATCGGCAACTCTGACTGGGGTACTGACGCCCCTTCCGCTGTCATATTCGCAGATATCTGAACACTTCTCTCGTCTCTGGTCTGTGATTTCTCATCTTGCTGGCATACACCGTCACAGCATTCCGCTTCTGCCATACCTCCGCACACCCTCTGTTGTTTCTGCTGCCACAGCGCTTCCAGCGCCCGCTGCACCAGCACTTTCACGAGATGTGTCCGGTACGCCGCGCTGCCGCGCATATTGCTGCTGGTCGGTATCTGTACCGCAAGCTTTGCCGCTGCAGTCTTCCACACCTTCTCACGCTCAGCCGTATCCAAACATCCTGCATCTTCCAATTGCTTTTCCGGCCTGTGCTCTGCTGCCCCCAGGTTTCCGGCGCTCTCCAGCATCTGCACGGCTTCCTCCGGCAGCGGATACACCCGCGCCCGTGCAGGAGTCGCCCCGATCACTGCCCGTGCGCCTTGCTCGTCCACCGACACCGCACAGGTCAGCACCGGAAAATCCGTCTTCGTATTTCTCTGAGACAGATACACACACGACTGCCTGTGCTTCTTCACAATCAAACGCGCCAGGATATCATTTGTCCGCTTTTCCTGCGAGAACTCCTCCAATGACATCCTGCCGGACGGATACAGCTCGACCTCCGTATCCAGCGCCAGAAACATGGTCAGCACATCCGAAAACCCAAATCTTCCGAAAATGCTTCCGCCGACTGTCGCCAGATTGCGAAACTGCACGCCGACGATATGCCGCACGCTCTCCCGAATCGCGTCCTTCGTATATGCCTGCAGCCCTTCATGCAGTTCCAGCTGCCGCAGTGTCACCATACACCCGATCCGAAATTCTTCCGCCGTCTCCTCGATCTCATCCAGACCCAGACCTGACAAATCAATCGCCGTTCCAAACTGTCCGTGTCCAAGCCGCATCCAGAGCATCCCGCCCAGTACGCGGCTGCTCTTTTTCTGATTCAGCGTGTACGCTTCCTCCAGACTTTGTACCTTCACGTAATTTTTAAATTTCATCTCATGATCCACCTTTTGAATTCTGGTTTTTTCTGTATTACCAGTATAGCATAGAAACTTGTTGATTGCATCTACCTATTCTGTCTTTTCAAAAATAGTACTACACTGACTGCCGCAGCAGCAAAAGAAACCAGCCTGAATTTCTCAGACCGGTTCCTTTATTTCATACCACCATCTTTTCAATCACACAGGTATGCTTCTTATCTTTGCCATAGTTGACGCCGACCAGCAGCAGATTCCCCCGGTAATCCTCCAGCGCCTTCACATAATGCTTCCGCTTGATCTGATCGATCGCTCCCTGCGCATTTTTATCTTTTTTCAGCTCAATCACCACTGCCGGCTTATCCGCGTGCAGTCTGCGCGGGATCAGACAGATGTCTGCAAAGCCTTTTCCCGTGGGAAGTTCGCGGATGATCGTGTAGTATTCCTTTGCAAAATAGAATGCCAGATTGATCGTGCAGCTTAAGGAATTCTCATCGTTGTACTGCAGGATAGAAATCTCCTCGTGCGCCCGGTCGATGCCCTTCGCCACCGCATCGTTATCCATATCCCACAGGCTCTGCAAAAGCCTGCGGGATGCCTCCACAGAGCGGATCACCTCACCCCAGTCCATGGTGCTAATGGCGTTTACATACTCCTGCGCCACTTCCCTGTTCGGGATAGAGACTGTGCATCGCTCGGAATCGTAGGTCAGGTATCCCAGATGTACCAGCAGCGTAAGCACGTCATCCTTACTCGCAAACGTCGTCATATCATTCGTAAAGGTTCCGGTGTTGATTTCCACACACCCGCCTGCCACCATCCTGACCACAGCGTCCTTCAGACCGTCCAGGTTCATCTGAATATAGACCTTTAACGCCTCATAAGTCTCTGTCTGGTTCCAGTACGTGCCAAACTTGTGGCGCAGCATGGACTCCACCACAGATTTCGGGCTATACATCGCATAGTGCGTATCTCCATCCATGCTATGCGTCACAAGCTCGTATCCGTCATACCATGCCTGCGCTTCCTCAAAGCTCATCCGGTAGGTTTCACACAGGCTGCGCACCTCATCCTCTGTAAAACCGAAGAACTCCGCCAGATTGCCCGGATCCGTCATCGAATACTCCATGAACATATTGAGCGCAGAATGCGTACCATACTTCTTGATGGGCAGGATGCCCGTCATGTACGCCAACGCCACATAGTCCTGATCCTTCAGCCACGCGCGAAGAAAATCCAGATACTTCTTCTGTGCAGCTGTATCGTGTGCGTATTCGCGGAACAGGCAATCCCATTCGTCAATCAGGACTACAAAGGGACGCTTTGTCACAGCATACACATCCATCATCACCTGACTAAAGTCCTCTTCGTCCCGAAAACGGACATCTTCATTTGCATCAAGCAAATCATAAATGATAAATTTTTTTAACCGCGCCAGCATAGCGTCCACGGAATCTGTAGCGCTCAAAAACACCTGCATGTTGATCTTAATCACATCATATTTATTCAAATGCTTCCTATAAGATTCTGCAGAAGCAATCTTCAGATTCTCAAACAGGGCTGACGTATCTTCTCCGCATCCGTAGTACGCTGACAGCATATCTGCTGCCATAGACTTTCCAAACCGACGCGGGCGGCTGACGCAGATGAATTTCTGCTCCGTGCGGACACACTCATTTACCCGCGCAATCAGCAGGGTTTTATCCACATAGATCTTGGATCTGAGTCCCGTCTGAAATCGTTCGCTGCCTGGATTCAAATAGCTGCCCATCGTTCCTCACCTCCGAATTCTGAGTCTTCATTCCATATACTCTGATCTGCCTGTCGTAGTCCAGGCCTATGTTTTGTCATCTGTGCCTGATTCTGGAAGTCCTGATCATTCATAGCGCGCGTTATCTTCAAACCGTCCGTCAGCATGCAGCGCATTTACCAGTTGACGAATGTCTTCGCGCTCCTTTTTCAGTTGCGTCCTTCTTCGCGTCCTTCTTCACGCCCCAGCCTTATTTTGATAATCAGCTGTTTCAGGTCCATATCCATCTGGGAACGCTTCTCTATGTCAGACTCCCGATTCAGGCGGGCGCTCTTCCTTTCTTCATTATAGCGATGGACAGCTGTATTTGCAACTGTAAATTCGGAAACCTGCACGCAGCGATTTAAACGGAATTTTCGTGCATTCTGCACGAAAACTTCTACGTTCACTCCGGTCGCGCTAACCGAACGTCCACTGGACGTTCAGCGCCCTTGCGGAACAGTGGATGCGTGAACGGTAACGAAACGGCATCTATTCCACGCAAAAAGACACACGGCAGCAGGTTTGTATGATACCTGTCACCGTGTGTAAGTCCATCCGAAGCTTCAATTATCCGTTCGTTTCTTTCCCAGGCCCAGAAGAAGGATGCTTCCTCCCGCCAGGAGCATAGCGAAAAGCCAGCTTGCGATAGGCGAATCATCGCCTGTCTGCGCAGCGGTTCCCTGTGCCTGATTGCCGGACTCTTCCGGCTTTGATGTCTCGGCAGGTTTCTTTTCGGATTCTGTTCCTGGCTGTTCTGTGTCTGTGCCAGGCTGCTCCGTTTCTGTTACCGGCTGTTCTGTCTCCGTACCCGGTTGCTCCGTTTCGGTGCCTGGCTGCTCTGTCTCCGTTCCAGGCTGCTCCGTTTCTGTTACCGGCTGTTCTGTCTCCGTTCCAGGCTGCTCCGTTTCTGTTACTGGCTGTTCTGTCTCCGTACCCGGTTGCTCCGTCTCATCTCCGCCCGGCCCCGGCTGCTCTGTCTCGTCTCCGCCCGGTCCCGGCTGCTCTGTCTCGTCTCCGCCCGGCCCCGGCTGCTCTGTCTCGTCTCCGCCTGATCCTGCCTTCGCCGCAGCGAAATAACAGCTGTCCGAAAGCGTCAGCGTCCACACCCCGTCCTCCGCTACATCTGCAACCTTCACCGGCTTCTCACCGTCTCCGGTAAAAGAATATAAAGCAATATCCTCATATCCGTCCGGCGCTGTGACTGTCAGCGTTACTGGAGAAGACGGTGTAACTTCCTTTCCATCCTTATAAAATAAGACGTAAAATGCATACACTTTTTTCCCGTACTCTCCCATTACCCCGGTCACATAGGACATAGCCTGTGCATCCTCCTCTGTAACCAGAATCACAGAAGCTTTGACATCTGCATCCGCCTCACCAGACTCCTGCACTGTTACTACCGTCCCGTCAGGCAAGCGGACAGGAACTGCATCTCCGAGCGCGGTACTATTCTCCTGATCTTCTTCCGTATACTTCACCTGCACATCAATCTGTGCCTTTACGATTATCTCTGCCGTCTGGGCGGACGCAGGGACAGACAGTGACAAGGCCGCGCATGTGCAAAGCAGGGTAAACATCCTTTTTCTCATCTCAACCTCCATTCAGCCTCATTTACCGTATCCGCTGCTTTCTGCCTGAAGCAGCCCACCGGTCTCTTAACTCGTATACCATCCAAAAGCTCTAACCGGTATTTCGGCCGAATCCTGCCAATATGCCATCTGGAGTCTGAATGATATTCTATCCGATATCCTGCCGGTATCCGATCCCATATGCCATCCTGGCATTCTAACTGGCGCTTCCGGCAAGCACTGTGCGGAGCGTGGCTGCACCCGCGCTGTGATAAGTCCCCGGCTCATAGGCCATGAGCTTTAACTGCACCTCCATGTCCGTTTCCGGAACGACCAGCAGAGGTACTTCCTTTACATATTCACCTGGCTTCAGCAGCCCACTCTCGCCGAAAAGCTTCCCTTCCTCATCCAGTATCCGTACTTTCAACCAAACCTGATTGGCTGCAGGATTCGTCAGATATAAGACTGCTCTTCGACCCGCAACCACCGGTGAACCACAGACCGCAGCATGATACACCTGCACATCCAGCTGGCTGTAACCCAGCCGCTCCAGTTCCTCTGATGCCTCCGGCTCGCCCTGCTGCGCCGCCTCCTCAAAAGGGGGAGGAACAAAGCCAGTGTTACCCTGCCCCGCATTACGCGTCAGCGCCCATATCATGACGAGAATCGCTGCAAGGCAGAGGCAAACAAGCAGCGCCAGCAGCCTTTTGTCCTGCATGCTCCCTGCCCGGCTGTCCGTCAGAACCTCAGCTTTCTTTCCTTCTTCCGGTCCCACAGTTCCTTCCCCTTTCCCCTGCTACTGTTTCACTTTATTTTACGGTTACAGTGATCTGGCCGATGGTTGTAAAACTCGATACTGTATCTGCCAGTACTCCGCTCAAAGTGAATTCCGTCACATCCGTCGGAGCCGCCGTGATATCGGTTCCCACCGCCGTCGCCAGTTCCATAGACTGCTTGCTGAAAGAGCCTCTCAGATCCTGGTATGCCGCTGCGGGGGAGAAATCAAAATCAACCGTAACAGCAGCATTGGAATGATTTGTCACGGTCAGCGTGTTGTCGCTGCCGGTCCAGGTCGCCTCGCCCCCGCTCACTGTGTACTCGTGTGTGTTCGGGTTCCATACCCTGGAGCCTGACGCATTGTAGGTGAACTGCATCGCGCCCCACTCCACGTCTACCTTATAAACCGTCTCTGTCGTCTCGCTGCCTGCATATCTTGCCTCCACGTCGATTTTGCTTTCTGTCGTTACCGATTCTACCGTTGCATTGCCTGCAAATGTGGTCAACGGAAGCGCCGCCGCAAGCATCGCGGCTGCTGCAAATGTGATTCCTGTTTTTCTGTTCATCTTCATTCCTCCTGGTTTTCGAGCTTGTTTTTCTGTTCATCTTTTATTCCCGCGAGCAACGAGC
>DKWE01000037.1 GCA_002491565.1 Lachnospiraceae bacterium UBA7160
GGTCTACGCTCCGCTCCGGTCGGTGCTAAACGTGTGCCACCGGCACACAGCACCGCCAAATATCTATGCAAGCATGGCTACTTGGCTCGTTGCTCGCGGGAATAAAGCGGCTGAGTGAACAATGACCTTGTTAGGAGAATATGGACGGGTAATCTGCTCATATGATGTCATAAAAGATGGTATGGGGTGGAGTGTGCTTGGAAAAGAGCAGACTCCCGGGAGAAATCATTCGTGTTGGATTTGAAGAAACTGGTCGAATGGTTACAGAAAGAGAAGATACTGCAGTACGGAATGGCATCGCTGCTGCTCGTGTCAGCGCTGGTGCTGCCGGAGATCGCGCTTCGGAGGGCGGGCCGGGAAAGCAGTGCCATGCAGGCAGAGGCGGTGCAGGGAGAGAGTGCGCAGAACACGCAGGGAAGCGGCATGCAGGGTGCTTCGGGAGAGAGTGCGCAGAATATGCAGGGAAGCGTCGTGCAGGGTGTCCAGGGAGACAGTGCGCAGAATACACAGGGAAGCGTCGTGCAGGGTGCTTCGGGAGTTCGCGTACAGGGGACACAGGGAGACGATGCGCAGATGAGCCAGAATGGCACCGGTGATTTTCAGACAGGCGAGAGCGGCGGATCCACAGAGCAGGCGGGTGAGCGTGGTACGGTCGTCCTCGATGCCGGTCACGGAGGTGATGATCCCGGCATGATCGGCAGCAGCGGGATTAATGAGAAGGTGCTGAATCTGGTCTATGCGAAGAAGGTGGAGGCGCTGCTTTCGGAGGCGGGCTACCGTGTGGTGATGACGCGGACGACAGAGGATGGCCTGTATGACGCGGATGCCTCGCACAAGAAAGCGCAGGATATGCAGCGGCGCGTAGCAGTAATCGAGCAGGAGCAGCCGCTTCTGACAGTCAGCATCCACCAGAACAGCTACCAGGACCCTGCCGTGTGCGGCCCGCAGGTCTTTTACTATGAGCATTCCGCGGAGGGCGAAAAGCTGGCGAAGAGTATCCAGGACAGTCTGAATGAAGAATTGGCGATCGCCCGCCCGCGTGTGCAGAAGGGGAATGCGACCTACTATATCCTAAAGCGTTCCAGGAGCACAACCGTAATCGTCGAGTGCGGCTTCCTGTCGAATCCGGAGGAGGAGGCAAAGCTGCAGGAGGAGGATTATCAGGATCAGGTGGCACAGGCGATCTGCGACGGGGTGAGAAAGTATCTGGAGGAGTAGGTAAAAAGCGGAGGAGAGGACAAAGGAGGAAACACAGACGGCCGTGAATAGCAACAAATGGGTGTATATTCTGTAGTCTATATTAATTTTCCGGCTTGCAGGAAAGCGGTGTTAGAGGTACAATGAGACGGGGGGAAGAAAGAGGAGACAATGGAAGAACGACATTTTGCACTATTAATTGACGCGGACAACGTCTCGGCAAAGTACATTACACCGATTCTGACTGAGCTGTCCAAGTATGGTATCATTACGTATAAGCGGATTTACGGGGACTGGACGAGTACGCTGCATTCTGCATGGAAAGAAGTGCTGCTGACCAATTCGATCACACCGATCCAGCAGTTCAGCTATACGACTGGCAAGAACGCGACGGATTCTGCGATGATCATTGATGCGATGGATATTCTCTATACGACGAACGATGTGAATGGCTTTTGTATCGTATCGAGTGACAGCGATTTCACGCGCCTGGTGAGCAGGCTGCGCGAGAGCGGGAAAATGGTCATAGGGATGGGTGAGAATAAGACGCCGGAGCCATTCAGGAAAGCGTGTGATAAGTTTACAATTCTGGAGAATCTGCTGGTGGAGCAGGATCCGGGCACGGCGGAGCCGGAGGAACCGGAGGATGGCCTTAGCCGGGAGCGGATCGAGGATGAGATCATCAAGATTGTACTGGAGAATCAGGACAGCAATAAGGCGACTGGCCTTGGGGAAGTCGGAAGCCGTCTGGTCAGTCTGTATCCAGATTTTGACGTCCGCAGCTATGGCTACAATATGCTGTCGAAGTTCCTGGAGCAGTTCTCACGGATCCAGCTGGTGAAGCACGGCCATATCGTGAATGTGGCACTGCGGGAGAATGCCGGGTTGAAGGAGGACATCGATGCCTATGTGCTGAACCTGGTGCGGTGTGCCGGCAAGGACGGCATGGAGCTGAGTATGATCGGGAACCGGGTGTATGAGAAGTATAAGGACTTCAAGATCCGGGACTATGGGTATGCGCAGTTTAATAAGTACGTGAAGAGTATTGACCATATCGTAGTCCGGCAGGAAGGTGCGAAGATGGTCGCGCGGTATGCGAAATAGCGGAGAAACATCTTCTGCCACACTGCAAGCTTGGTATCCCGCTGCTTGCAGTGTGGTCTTTGATTGCCGTGCAGAATCTTCTGCCTGGCTGCTTTTTATCTGAGAGCTGCTGCGTTAGAATGTCAGCAGCTCTTGTTTCGTCCAGCCGTTCTCCATATCGAATGGAACGACGAAGGTGTTTCCAGCGAGGTACAGGATATTGCCGATGTACAGCCCGCGCATTGTGTAGTGGTTGGCTGCTCCGGAGAGATCATCTGTATAGAAGTCATAGATCAGCTCCCGGGTGAAGCCCTCATCAATGTGGTATGAATAGACAAGATAGCGGTTATCACAGTAGAAGCCAATCACGTTCTTCTCGGGATCGACGAGGATCTCTTTATAGTTCTCGATCGCAGGGCACCAGGTGATGCCTGGCAGGATCGTACGGCTGACCTCTGTGACGTTTGCCGGATCCGATATATCGAACATCGAGAGCTTCAGACCGGACGTGATGCCGGTAGTTTCGTCCGCCTCATAGCCGATGCCGAGCAGGAGGTTTTCTCCGTAAAAGTGAAGATAGGAGGAGAAGCCGCTGACCTTCAGCTCGCCGAGGATCTTCGGATTTGTCGGATCGGAGAGATCGACGGAGAAGAGCGGGTCAGTCTGCCGGAAGGTCACGAAATAGCCGGTGTCTCCGAGGAACCGCGCTGACCGGATGGTCTCGCCCTTGCCGAGATCGTCGATCACAGAGAGTTGGCGCAGAGATTCATCCAGCACATACAGGGAATTCCATTCTTCATAATTCTCATCATAGTACGTCGATACGACGCGCAGGCAGCCCTTGTACTCATTCATCGAGAAGGAGTTGTTCAGATAACCTTTGACGGAACCGGCCACAACGCCTGTGATCTGGCCATTTTCATAGTGAAATTTCGTGATTCCGGTCGTGGTCTCATTTCTCCGGTAGCTTTCCTCCGCGATGTAGATGTTTTCCGCGCTGACGTAGAAATGGTCGGCAGCGGAGACGAGCACCTTCTGGTCAAGCACACGTTCCGGGTGGGTCAGATCGACGGAGGCGATGATGAGGTAATTCTGCCTGGAGGGCAGCTCCGGGAGGTAAAAATCATCGGCGGGGATCGATTCACCATTAATGCGCGGCACGATGGTGCTTTCTTCGTACGTATCCGCAATGTATGGATAGTAGCCGGTGAACAGGTACATATAGTTTCCGACCTTGCGGGAATCTGAATAGAAGCCCTCCTGATTCAGCGTGCCGGTAAGCACCGGATGGCTGCGGTCGGTGATATCCCAGGTATAGAGTACGGTCATATCCTTCGTGGAGCTGTAATAGATATCCTCGTCATTTTCCAGAAAGGTCTGCCGTCCTTCTGCGATGATGCTCAATGTGTTTCCGTCAAGATACATTTCTCGGATAGCCGAGTAGGACAGTCCGGAGGTATCGAGCGGGGTGGTGCTCATGAGTGTAAGGGAAGTACCGTCCGCCTTGACGATTGCGAAGGAGAGGTTTTCCTTTAAAATGTAGATATAGGTGCCATCTGTCTTGACGATATCGCCCTCATCGACTCCGAGCTCCTGCAGGTTCGTCACGGAATAATCTGCAGAGGCAGCGCTGTCTGATACAGCGTTTTCGACTATGACATCCTCCATCTCGGCCACGCCGACTTCCCCGCCGCGGGCCATCTGGGAACCAGAGATGGAGGCTCCGTCAGTGGGAACTGCATAGTCGGCCGCTGCACCGCTGTCGTAGGACTTGATGGAGCCGAAGAGAGAGTGCAGGGTGTCATAGACCTGCTGATACGTCTCAGCATAGCGGAATGCGTCGTAGATGTCCTCGTAGGAGGAGGCCGACGGGGTCAGACCGGTGGACTCGTCTGCGTCTGTTCCATCTGTTTCTGTCTCCTGATCAGCTTTCGCGCCGGCTGATACGACAGAGCTTCCTGCGATGGTTTGTTCCGGATCGTTTGCCTCTGTCGGTTCTGCTGCGTTTTCAGCTGCAGCTTGCTCTGTGGAAGCTTCTGCTGTCTGTGCCGTTTCCGCGCCGCCTGCCGCACTGACCTTCGTGTCCTGGCTGGTTTCTGGACCGTCAGTTTCCTCCTCTGTCTGAGGCAGGATCATGACCTGGTCTTCCTGCTGCGGGACCGACGCCTGATTCTCCTTCAGGCTGGAGATCTGATTTGACTGCCACAGTACGGTGATGCCAAGCACGAAAACTGCGGCGATGCTGCCATAACGTGCGAGATAGCGGTAGAATTTTTTCGAGGTGTTCTTTTTGGGGGCGACTTCTGATGCAGAGGTACTTTGTGCTCCCGCCTTCAGCATTGCCTCGATCGCATCCGGTTTCAGGGAATCCGGCGGGGTGACAGACTCTGCTTCCTGTTTCAAAAGCTCAAGCAATTCCTTTTCTTTCATATATAAAGTCATCCTTTCTCAATTCTTCGCCCGGCGGCCTGCGCCAGAGAAGAGCTTCATGGGTTATGCAGTTGAAATAATGGTCCTCCGCTTCCTGTGACGCGTAGTAATAGGAATGTCATGCAGCGGCGGCAATGCATATCTGTTTTCTGCGCCGCGGAGTCATATTGGAGTCAGACAGAGAGCGCTGTTTTATGGCTGTTTCGTGCAGCTACGAAAGTGCCAGCTCCAGCTTCCGGAGTGCGCGGCTCTGGCGGGAGCGGACAGTGTTAGCATTCATGCCGAGCAGCTGCGCTGTCTCCTGGCTGGAATATCCGGCGATGACGTTCATTGAGAGAATCATCCGGTCCTCCCAGGGCAGAGCTGCGAACGCCCGCTGCACATCCACGCGCTGTGCGAGGTCCGTATCCGTGCCGCCCAGCTCGTCCGAAAGTTCATCAGGGGCATTTGCGTACTGCTGGATTTTTCTTTTACATTTTGCAGACAGGATGCGGAACATCCAGGCCTTAAACGCGTTTGCGTCCCGGAGCGTTCCGATCTGTGCAAACGCATCCATGACCGCTTCGCTTACCGCGTCCTCCGCGTCCTGCCGCGAGCGCAGGGTGAAGACGGCGAAGCGATACAAATCCTTGTAAATCATCTCATAGAGCCGGGCAAAGGCGTGCGCATCGCCCTTCCTCGCCAGTCTGACGAGCTCTGTATTATCCTTCATGAGTTTCTCCTTTCCTTGAAAAGCGGAACCGGTTTCTGACGCTTCTGCTTATAAGTGTCCGGCTGACAGCGGATTGTTGCGCCAGAGTGAGAAAAATTTGCAGCCAGGCGGAATTTCTGCAGACGGTGGAGCAGTGCGGTTCAGCGGAGCCTCTGTAGACGGTGGAGCAGCGCGGTTCAGCGGAGTCTCTGTAGACGGTGGAGCAGCGCGGTTCAGCGGAGTCTCTGCTGCCAGTGTATCAGTACCGGGAGCATCCTGCAAGAGCTCCCCAGTACCATCCACTTCATAGATACCTTGGGAAAAGACCTATAAGGAGCCATCCCAAGATATCGGGCTTCCTAAAACTTAATTTATTCTTTCTTGCAGTTCCAGGCGAAAAACGGTATAATCGTAAAAAATGTATTATAACAGTTATGATCCTAAACTAACATGCCTGCTTTGCCGGCACTACTACGCATGAAAGTCGATTGCTC
>DKWE01000130.1 GCA_002491565.1 Lachnospiraceae bacterium UBA7160
TCGTTGCTCGCGGGAATAAAAAAGCTGCTGCTCCGGTAGATTTCTACTTTTGCAACAGCTCTTTTCCTTAAACCTTCCTGCTCTTTCGAAAACAACATTTTTCATAATATTGCGCTGCTTTCACGCAGAAAAAGAGGACTTCTTCACAACCGCGTTACTCTCTTCTCCTCTTCTGCCGCCTTGCTGCCTCTCCGGCAGACCCCAGCAGAAATGCCAGCACAAAGCCGGCCAGAAAGCCGCCGATATGCGCGCGATTGTCCACGCCTGTCTCTGTCAGTCCCTGCGCGATGCTCAGGGCTGCCATGATGAGCAGTCGCCTCCCGGAGAATTCCTCCAAATCTCCTTTGTTGATGACCACTATCAGCACCAGCGCGCCAACAACAGCAAAAATCGCACCAGAAGCGCCCGCAGAAATAGCAGACTCCCCTTTTTGCAGCTCAATCACCACAGAAACAATATTTCCAATCACGCCCCCGCCGAGATAGATAACCAGATAGCGCAGCTTCCCCACTGCTTTTTCCAGCGCATCTCCAAGGTATATCAGTATCAGCATATTGTAGACGATATGCTCAAATCCAAAGTGGAGGAACATGCTGGTAAACAGGCGGTAATATTCTCCCGCCTGTACACTCTCCGCCACACACGCGCCGTGACGGTACATGAAATAGCCATCCTCTGTATTTCCGAGCAAACTCAGCACCACAAATACCACAATATTCGCCAGTACCACCAACAGATTCACCGGCTGTCTCGACTTCACAAATGCCTTTAACTCCTGCATCCAAACCGCTCCTTTGTCACTTCTATCCAGGATGCACCTATTGTGAAGGATTCTCTTAGAAATGTCAAGCAAAATCATTCTGTCCTTCTGCTGGAAGTACCGTACTCGTGTTACAGTTCAGCCAACCCGGACGAGAAGTATGTCCCCAGATTCTGCAGGCTCTTACCGTTCGTCTACAGGTTCTAGGGCTTCCGAAGGCCTCCGCAACTGCCGCCGACAACTCGCAGTCTGTGCCGATGCACAGCCTGCTCAAACAATATCGGCTAAAAATCCTGCTGGAACGCAGGATTTTTACAGTTGCTCCGGTCTTCGGAAACCCAAGAACCTATAAAGACTCACTTTACGAGCCTGCAGAACCTGGGGGCATACTTCTCGACCAGAGCCCTGAACTGCAATTTCTAATCCAGCGTAATCCGGAATACCACCGGCTTGTCGCCTTCTCCATGCTCTGCCTGAATATGCAGCGCTTTCCCATCGCGCGTCCATGTGCACGGCGCCTCTGCACCAAGAGCTGTAATTCCTCGGATCACGCCATGGAAATTCGGCTTGCTGGAGGCATCATGGTCCCCGAGTGCAGGCAGATGATAGCAGCCATCCTCAGCAGGCTTCATAACGATCGCGTACAGCTGCGAGCCCTTACAGGTATAACGGATATCCTGGCAGGTGAACTCTTTCTTGATCCCGTCTGAAAACTGCCCTTCTATCACCTGTGTCGGCCCTTCGCCATACATCCGCCATGTGTGTGTGCCATAGATCGCCTCACCATTCACTGCCAACCATGCTCCGATCTCTCTCAGGATCGCCTGATCTTCCTCCGGGATCGTGCCGTCCGCTTTTGGCCCAATATTCAACAGCAGGTTGCCATTTTTGCTCACAATATCCACAAGGTCACGGATGATATCCGATGCCGGGCGATAGCAATTCTGCTCTGTGTAGCACCAGGAATTCAGTGCCACTGCCGTATCAGTCTGCCAGTAATACGGCTTCACATCCGCAAACTGCCCGCGCTCGATATCAACGAGCGCGCTTCCGAACATAAACGAGTCGTGCTTATAGGTAATCAATACTTCCTTACCCCACTCGGCTGCCCGATTGTAATAGTATGCAGCCAGTTTCTTCAGATAGGGCTTGAAAGCCGTGTGCTGAATCCACCAGTCAAAGTACAGAAGCTTCGGCTGATACCGGTCAATCAATTCACATGTGCGCACCAGCCAGTCCTGCAGATACTCTTCCGTCGGCGCAGGCTCACTGTAAATATCCTGGTGATCACGCTCCGGCATTGCCGGCCAGTAAAAGTCCCCCCGCTGCATCGGATCCTTGATATCGCTGTCAAATTCCTTTCCGTGACCCATAAAGAACCAATGCTCCGCGCGATGCGAGGATGCGCCCCCGACCAGGCCCTTCGCGGCAAATTGCTCATTCAGCTCGCCAAGTGTATCCCTCTTTGGACCCATCTCCCAGGCATTCCAGTGGGAAATCTCACTGCGGTACATCTGAAAGCCGTCATGGTGCTCCGCCACCGGAACAACATACCTTGCACCTGCCTGCGCGAACAGCTCCGCCCACTCAGAAGCATCAAACTTCTCCGCCGTAAACATCGGCAGAAAATCCTTATAGCCAAACTCTTTCTGCGGCCCATAGGTCTTGACATGATGCTCATACTCCGGTGAGCCCTGGATGTACATATTTCTTGAGTACCACTCATTTGCAAATGCAGGCACACTGTAAATACCCCAGTGAATAAAAATGCCAAACTTAGCGTTCCGGAACCAGTCCGGTGTCTGGTGCTGCGTCAGACTGTCCCAATTGTCCGCATACGGTCCCGCCGCGATGACCTCTTCTATCTGCTTCAGATAAGTCTGCATATCCATCTTACTTTTCTCCTTTTCTCTGTCTCTATCCGCCGCCTGCACAGGCTGCTTTTATAAAACACTTATAAACTGCCTCGCACTTCATGCAGCCGCAATCCATCCTCAAACTGCTTCCCCTGTCCGCAATCCGCGCTGACGTTCTTCCTGCCACTTCACTCTATCATGAAGCAAGCCAGCGGTCAATGCAGAAAAAAGAAATTCTACGTCCAGGGCGTCTGAAACCACGCAAAGCAGGAGGCGGTCTCCCGTCTCCTGCTCAGTGTCTTCCTGATCCGGATCCTGTTTCTTTCTATCTTTGCCAGGCTATCCTGCATGAACCGGAATCGAAACCTCCGCCATATTGCGCAAGATTTCATCTATAAACGGCCTAACCAGTCCGGACTGCATTTACTCCTGTCCTTCCTTGAATGCGGTAAACTGTCTCTGGTATTCCTCCACAAACGTATCGATTCCCGCATCCTTCAGCTTCTTCACCGCATCCTCATAGCCCTCCTCGTACGAGATAATTCCTGACGTCATCGGATTGAAATACTCCTGCTCGACTGCCTGGAGCTGCGCATACTCGGTGCTCACCGGTGTCAGATCGAACGCGAAGCCGATATCCTTCTGCGGGATGCAGCCTTCATTCCAGTTCTCATATGTGGCGATCTGCTCCTCCGTCGCCCAGGTCGGATAGCGCTTGAAGTTGATATTGTCCGGAAGCCATGTGTCTACCAGCACATCCGTATTGATCGGCTCCACCTGTCCGTCCGCTGACAGTGTATAATCAGTACCCTCCACGCCGTAGAGCAGGAAATCCACCCACTCCTGGCTGGACTGGAACAAATTGATCAGCTTCACATAGCCTGCCAGTTCATCATCCTCGACATTCGCGCTGACCGCAAACGCAGTCGAATATGCGCCGCGGGACATTAGCGGCTTTGTTGCCGCATCGCCGAGGTAATAATTCTTCATAACTGCATTCGGATTCGCTTTGATCAGGATATCCTGATACTCATAAACACGGTAGCTTGCACCAATCGTAAACAGTGCATTCGCATTATAAAATTCTGCGTCACACTGAGAGCCGTTCGACAGCACATAGGATGGAATAATACCCATCTCATACCATCTGTGCGCGATCTCGCAGGCCTGCTTATACTCATCCGACTCATAGAAGCTCCACACGTCTCCGGAATCCGGCTGATTGCCATCCGTAGCGACAAAGCCATTCAGGCGATACACATTGCGGTCAGAATCAAACGCGCCATTTAAAATCATCGGGTTCATGCCGCCTCTGGAAAGACCAAGCATATTCGGGTACTTCTCATGTGCCAGTGTCCAGAACTGCTCCACATCCTCAATTGTCTTCAGATCCTCCATCCCTACTTCCTTCAGGATATCCTCTCTTGCCATCAGCAGGTAATTCTCACCGGCATTCGGCTTGTTTCCGAACGGCAGTGCATAAAGTCTTCCGTCCACACGCCAGGTGTCAAATGCCTCCTCGCCGCCGCAGTTCGCCAGCAGGTCCTGCGCGTTCTCCTCATACACATCCGTCAGGTCCGCGTAGTATCCCTTTGCCACACACTTGGACAGGAACGCTGTATCTGTGTAGGTTACGAATTTTTCTCCGGAAGAAAGCATCAGTTCGGTCTTACCTCCCGCATATTCACTCCACGGCAGATACTGAATCTCAAGGTCAACGTTGATTTCTTCCAGCACACGGTCGTGCAGCTCATTCGCCGCAAATTCCGACATTCTCGCGGATTCTTCTCCGTACAGGATCAGAGTAACCTCCGTCGGATCCTCATCGGCAAGTACCGGGGTGCCGCAGCACATCGCAGCAGCCAGCGTCGCAGCCGCAAGTCCGGATACAAGCATTCTCTTTGTCTTGTTTCTCATAGTTCAAGTTCCTCCTTTTAAATTTTCAACGGCAGTTCGCCGCTGTTAACCCTTTAATGCGCCTACCGTAACGCCCTTCACAAAATATTTCTGCACGAACGGGTAGAACAGAATGATTGGTCCGATCGCGATACAGGTAATCGCCATCTTGATCGTCTGCGTCGGCAGGACGACGTGCGCCGCCATCGAGCTCGACGGATTCGCCGCAAGGAACTGGATATTCGCCATCATCTTATACAGAATGTACTGGATTGAATAGAACTCCTCGTGGTTAATCAGCATCAGCGGCAGATAAAAATCATTCCAGTACTGCAGTGCATAGAACAGCACGATCGTTACAATTCCCGCCTTGGACAGCGGCGCTATAATCTTCCAGAGAATCCGGAAATGACCCGCCCCATCCATCTCAGCAATCTCGATCAGTTCATACGGAAGCCCCTTAAAATAGTTCCGCACAAGATACATATTAAACACATTCATCGCATACGGAAGCATCATCGCAAGATAGCTGTCCTTCAGCCCGAGGTACTTTGTCGTCACAATGTACCATGAAAGCATACCCCCGTTAAATATCATTGTAAAATACGCGAAGAACGCGAGCACCTTCCCGAACCGGAAGTCGTGCACCGTAATCACATACGCATACATGACGGTGATCACCACGGACAAAACTGTGCCGCCGATGGTAACGATCAGGCTCGTCTTATAGGCATTCACAAGCTTCGAGCCCTGCGTCTCAAATACGTAGCGGTAAGTATCCAGGGACAGCTTCCCCGGCATCATCGAAAAGCCGTTCATCATGACCTCTGACTCCTCATTCAGCGAGCCGATAAAAGCAAATATAATCGGAAACAGACAGACCAGCGCAATTATCGAAAGCAGTATGTAAAAGATCACCGTCAGCATCCGGTCGCTCATATACGTTTTTCTTTTCATTTTCTCGATCCCTCCCTAGAACAGCGTAGCATCCTCATCAAATTTGCCCGCGATCTTATTGGATGTCAGCACCAGAATCAGACCAAAGACAGACTGATAAAGGGAAATCGCTGATGCAAACGCCATCTCTCCGTTGCGGACACCGCTTCGGTATACGAATACATCGATCAGGTCCGTCGTCGGGAACAGCACCGGATTCAGATTCGTCAGACCGATGATCATGTTCAGATTGCCCTTCAGCATGTTTCCGACGGACAGAAGGAACATGATAATAATGGTCGGCTTCAGCAGCGGCAGTGTAATTTTCCGGATGCACTGCCACTTCGTCGCCCCGTCGACACGCGCCGCCTCATACAGCGATGCATCAATGCCTGTGATGACACCATAATAGATGATCGAGGTGTAACCACAGCTCTGCCACGTATTGACAATGACCAGAATCGGAATCCACGCCTTCGGCAGCGCATAGACGTCCGGCATCGTCCCGCCAGCCTTCGCCACAATCTGGCTCAGCATACCAGTCTCCGAATTAATCAGTGAATTCAGAATCGCACCGATGACCATCCAGGAGATAAAATAGGGAAGAAACATAAAGCTCTGTGATACCTTTACAAATTTCTTGCTGGAAACCTCTCCCAGCATAATCGCAATCGCCACGGACAGGAAAGTACCTGCAATAAAAAACAGGATGTTGTACATTACCGTCAGCCCGGTCGAACGCATAGCAGTCGACAGATTGTTAAAGAAAAATGAGAAATTTTTATAGATCGGCTGCACCCACGGACTGCCGAAGATTCCCTGCTTGAAATTGTACTGTTTAAATACCAGTATAATTCCGGCCATCGGGAAGTAAGAGAATGCGAGTAACGCTGCCACGCCCGGCAGCGCCATCGCATAAAGCGGCCATTGCTGGCGGAAGCTCTTCCTGCTGCTCTTTTTGTGTTTCATACCTCTACGCTCCTTTACCTTTTTTCACAGGTTTCTTGTGCTTCCCAGCTTAGCTCTGGCCTTGTATATTTTCAATAAAAAAGATGTGCTATTTACTCATATTTTTGCTTTTTTAATGTATAAATTTTGTGTTCCGTATCATTTTTATGACGTTTTCCCCATTTTTGTGCGATACGCGGACGGAGATACGCCATATTTTTTCTTGAACTGCACCCCGAAATAAGAGACCCCGGAGAAGCCGGAGCGCGCAGCGATTTCTTTCACGCTCAGATTCGTTGTCAGCAGGAAGTTTGCCGAGCAGTTCAGCCGGAGTTCATTGACATACTCCGGGAAGCTGAAACCGCACACCTCATTAAACATTCTTGAGAAGTACGAATTTGAAATGTGGAAGGTATTCGCGATCTGCTCCACGGACAGCCCCGGTTCCTGATAATGTTCCTCAATATACTGTACTGCCTCCAGCATGGTGCTTCGGAAGGAACGCTCTCCTGAGGTGCGGAGCTCCAGACAGGCAGCCTCGATCCACCCTGCAAAATATTCCTCCAGCTCCTGTCGGTTGCGCAGGCTGGTCAGCTTGATATAACAGTCCACATATTGCTCCTGCCTGCTATGCGCCGATACCGCTGCAGGCATGTCCGCCTGTCCCAGCTCCACCGCCAGATCCGCCAGCGCGCGGAAAATACTTTTGATCTCATAGCCGCCTGCTTCAGTCAGCAGCTCAGCCATCTGTTTTCTCGCCTCCTCCTCTTTTCTCCGCTTTACCAGCTCTACAACCGGCGCCGGGAGCCTGCGCGGGAATTCCCGAGCCATTTCCATCCGAAAGTTCCCGTTCTGTCTGCCGACAGCCTTTCCCCGGAACTGCTTTCCGCATTCCACTCCGTATACCAGCTGCCATATCAGTCAGATCTTCGCGTTCACCGCGCATTGCTGCAGCTTATCATGGCATATCTGTTTCCGCGCATCCAGCTTGTGGAAAATACGGATGCGGGCGGAACTCTGCTCATCTCACGCATTCTGGAATACTTGCACGGGCATTTTATGGAGCCTGTGACATTGGATACCCTTGCCCGGGAGCTGCATGTCAACAAGTTTTACTTGTCCCACACCTTCTCGAACACACTGCACATGGGATTCAGCGCTTATCTAAACAAGCTCCGCGCAGAGCGGGCCATGATGCTCCTGCGAACTACCGACCAGTCCATCGAGACCATCGGTGCGGTGGCCGGCTTCGGCACTCAGCGGACCTTTGACCGCGTCTTTAAAAAGATGACCAGCCTCACGCCGCGCGAATACCGGCAAAAATATCTAACATCAGATAGCATCGACAACGCCGGGATGCCAGGAAAAGTTCTGGCATACACAGAAGAACGCTATTCCTGACAGGAGAATTGACGCAGCCAGGTTCGCATAATTATGTGAATAATTCTATGTATACGAGGAGAATATCTGACATAAATCAGCCTGTCTCACAGGATTTGGCATACATAGCTCTATACGCGAAATAGCACCTGACATCAATCAGAACAACTGAATGCGGGCACAGACGTAAAGCAATCGCTTCTGCCTGTGCCCGCACCTGTTTACTTTTTCCCGCCAATCTTCCCCATGATCCATACGCAGAGCATAATCACAAGAATCGCGACGAAAATTCCCGCCATTCCTTTGCCCATAATTTCAAGGGCTGCCATAATATTTTCCGTATTCATATATTCAAACCTCCTGTTGATTCTCCGGCTTCCGGGACTGAATCCTATCATACCGCAAGCATCCTTCCGGCTTCACACTGTATCCATCGACATATACAATTGTCACGCTCCCAGGAACCGTGTCACCAGATTGATCACCAGTCCGCCCGCCACAACCGATGCGATCTGTCCAGAGACATTCGCTCCTGCGGCATGCATCAAAATAACGTTCGTCGGATCCGCCTCCATCGCCATTTTCTGTACCACACGGGACGACATAGGGAATGCGGAAATCCCGGAACCTCCTACCATCGGATTGATCTTTTTCTTCAAAAACAGATTCAGGAACTTTGCCAGCAGCACGCCGCCGATCGTATCCATGACAAACGCGAAGAGTCCAATCGCCATGATCATCAGTGTCTCCACCGTCACAAACTGATCCGCACGCATGCTGAAGGAAATCGTGATGCCGAGCAGCAGCGTGATCAGATTCGCAAGGTTGTTCTGCGCAGTGTCAGACATTGTCCCGAGCACGCCGCATTCCCGGATCAGATTGCCGAACATCAAAAAGCCGACAAGAGCGACCGACTGCGAAGCGACCAGCCCCACCACCATCGTCACGACAATCGGAAACGCGATCCGCATCGCCTTAGAGACAGAGCCAGGATTGTAGTCCATGTGAATCTGCCGCTCCTTTTTCGTCGTCACCAGCCGGATCGCAAACGGCTGGACGATCGGCACAAGCGCCATGTAAGAATACGCCGCCACCGCAATCGCGCCGATGTACTTTGAATGCAGAATCTGCGACACCAGGATCGAGGTAGGTCCGTCCGCCGCACCGATAATACCGATCGCCGCCGCATCCTTCAAATCAAAGCCCAGAATCACTGCCAGCAAAATCGCCGCGAAAATGCCAAACTGCGCGCCCGCGCCAAACAGAAACATCAAAGGATTTGACAACAGCGGTCCAAAGTCGATCATCGCACCGATTCCGATAAATAACAGAATCGGCATTGCTTCTGAAGCCTCGATTCCCACTTCAAACAGCCACTCAATAATCCCTTTCGTTGCAATACCTCCCTGCAGTGTCTGGTCCAATACGCCGGAGAGAGGCAAATTGACCAGAATCGCGCCAAATCCCATCGGCAAGAGCAGTGACGGCTCATACCCCTTTTTGATTGCCAGCCAGATCAGCGCAATGCCTACGCCATACATCACCAGTTGCTGCCAGGTCAGCGCCATGACTCCTTCCACTAAAAATTCCATGCTTGTCCTCCATTCCTTTTTTATTTTGACGAGGGATGTGAATAAAGCCGCTGCTTCCTGCGTGTAAGCAACAAAATGCTGCAGAAAACGGTTGTTTTCTAAAACGCGGAGCGGCCTTTTTTCACAGTCTCAAGAGAGTATCGCATCGCTGCACTCATCATGAAGCAATCTCCGGACTGTTCTGCAGGCGGCCCAGCAGTCGAACAGAAATCCGGAATTTATAAAAAAAGAGACTTTTACTGCAATATCTACGTACTCCGTGCGAAAAATATTGCAATAAAAGTCTCGCTATTTCAACTTCCGGCGGACGGACAGTCACATCACCTGTCAGCCGTTCTGACGCCTGAAAATCCATCTTCCCCGCAGAAAACAGAACCCTCTGCAGCACAAATGGCAGCTACTCCCTTTCATCAATTTGATTATAAGGCAGCGGTGAAGAGCCTGTCAAGAACGAATTTAGAAAGAATACCAGCACGGGCCCTCTGGCTCTTCTCTCCTGAAAAAGTTCACTGCCATATCCCAGCTTTTCTCACCGGATAAAATTTGTCGCGACTTTCTGCTCCTTCTCTGGCAGCCCGTACTTCTCTTTGCCCAGTGCGATGCTCTTTATCAGGAAGCTCATATTCCGAGCGAGCGTCCGCATCGTCTGCAGTCCCTCCAGGTCCTGCGCTGCTTCTTCTGCATTGTTGCCATGAATACTGTTCCAGTACTGGCTGGATGCTACCGGCATCCCGGAGATCGTGAAATACTTGTTCAGCTCGTCAAATGTCGCCGACAGGCCGCCGCGCCGCGCGGATACCACAGAAGCGCCGACCTTCATCGTCTTGTCAAACGGCGTGCTGTAAAACAGGCGATCCAAAAAAGCCACAGCCGTCGCATTCGCCGACGCGTAATAAACCGGTGATCCGATCACCAGGCCGTCTGCCTCCCGGAACTTCTCTGCAACCACATTCACCGCATCGTCAAACACGCAGCTTCCTTTTTTCCTGCAGCCACCGCATGCAATGCACCCACGGATATCCTGCTTCCCGATATGTATCAGCTCCACCTCAATTCCTTCCTCCGCAAAGACTCTCTCCATCTCATGGAGCGCCGTATAAGTGCTTCCCTTCGCATGAGGACTTCCGTTAATCAACAATACCTTCATTTGCAAAAACCTCCTTTTTTCATCTCCTAGAATAACACAGGTCCGTTTGCTTTGCCATCTCTTTCTTGCCAAATTTTCACCGGAAACCCTCCCGGAGTTACTGTTCCCCCTCCAATAAGCAAGCCACAGATCTCCGCTGCCGGTCCGGTCGGCGCTAAACGCGCGGTCTCGCCTACCAGATCAGCAGATTGCCGTGAACAGTAGCCCTCCAGACACAAACAAAAAAGAAGAGCTGCCCGACTTTCTCGTCATCAGGCAGCTCTATAAATGAATGATCTGAAGCTTCACTGTATAACCTCCTTTTTTATTTCTTAACAATCCGCTTAACTGTACATTGGACTGTCCTCCTTGCTTTTTCTCTCTTGTTTTTTGATGTCTTTATTGTAATGCATGTTTTCCTTTTTGTCAAGTATTTTCTTTTAATTTTTTATCAAAAATATTATTGTCTGATTTAAATGTAATTTTCAGATAAATTATGCAATTTAAACGCAGCAAGAAATCCGATGAAACTTCGGCGAGCAAGAAAGCTCTGCGCTATTTTTCGCGTCTCCACTGTCCTGTGAGGTCGCTGTGTTCCAGTGACACACGGTTAGCGCCGGCCGAAGTGGAACATAGAAGTTTTTCGGCAGGCAGCTTCGCTCAGCTGCCTTACCGATGGGAAACTGTACTGCGGTATTTTGCCAGATATGAATGAAACAGCACACTTTCTCTTATTCCTTCCGGCTCTCACCATTTGCATAGTCAATAATGATCCCCGGCTGGACATTAAATACAAAAATATGAAACCGGATCTCTTCGCTTTCAAGAGACTCTGCTTCCATCTCCACGCCGCTCGCTACCAGATTATCACCGTCGTAGACCGGAGTCACACGGTACAGGACGGCATCTCCGGTGTCCTGGATGTAGTCTGCCACCAGATTTTCCCACGGCAGCATCCCGGTCACATTCATATAGCGCGTGCCGGTGATCAGATTTTTCTCATTCGCATTCTCCCCGGTCAGCTGGTATCCGATCAGATGACAGCGGTTGTACAGATAATTTCCGTCAATCCCGGCGTACTTCACCGTATGCCACCCGGAGGGCCGGACTGCGCCGATCTGCCCGCGTTCCTCGGTCGGCATCAACGCCTGCGTGATCTTTGCCTCCGCATACCCACACCTGCCAAGCCAGTCAAGCTCGCTGTAGTACTCATAGGCAGGACCCTCCCGCTCCTCATCTGTGAAGGAAGGGACATTTCCATAGAGCTCTACATAACTGTCTCCCTGATACTCCGGTATCGTCTCAAGCGTCGTGCTCCCGGCATCACTTCCGGCAATCCCGAACAGCCAGCGCACCGCCTGATCGCCAAGCTGCCCCGCTTGCTTTGGAAGCTCCGTCACAAAGTCCGGCATCCAGCCGGTCAGCCCCTGCATGCCATCTGCCGCTTTAGCCAGCGTCTTCTGCACACCATCCGGGAGCTCCGGCATACTTTCCAGAAGATCCTGTCCTCTCTCCTGTGCCACACCCAGCAGCTCCAATGCAGCACCCGGAATTTCACAGACTGCCTCCAGCGTCTGGTCTACGCTCCCCGTCCAGTAATATTCATGGCCTGCGGCTATGCCAACGATCACCGCCATCGCGCCGGACAGCGCTACCGCGAGCCGTTTCATGATTCCCTTTATTATAAGGAAGCGATTATTCCTCCGCCGCCTGTTTCTGTTTCTCTTTCTCATCCTTCGTTTCCGCCGTTGTGCCGTCAAATACCAACCTCCTCCTATGTCATTTCCTCATTATACTCTAAAAACAGACATAAAAAAAGCCCCGCAGCCCGGTTTTTCCAGGATGCGGGGAAGCTACATATTTCAGCCAGCAGTGCCATTTAGTTAATAATATCTGGACGTATCATCCATTAGACTTCAGAAAGCCGGAGCAGCTGCAAAATTCTGCATTCCAGCAGGTTTTAACGGACACTGTTCGAGCAGTCTGCACATCAGCGCAAGCTGTGAGTTGCCACGACATCTGCAAAGATCTTCCGGAACCTTAGAGCGTGTTTGAAAAATGCTTTCTGCCAGATGTGCATCACAATTTGCGGGAGATTTCTGCCAAATAAAGGCGGCGTAGCGGGCTGCGTCAACTGAATTAGGCAGAAATCTCCCGCAAAGTGGAGCGTGCAGATGGTAGGAATGATTTTTCAAACTCGCTCTAGTCTGACAGCCGGACAGATATCAGCAGCGTTGGCGCCGGAGACTTGATATGTAATCAGTGCCGGCGCTTTCACCTGTGATTCAACTCGTACAGAACGACCGCAATTTTCCTGCTGTCGGGCGACCAGGAATTGACGTTAATGGAACCCTGCCCGCCAAAGAATTCCAGAAGAGTCCGGCTGCCGCTTCCGTCGTAATTCATCATTTTGAGCGCTACACGCATATTCGGGAGATGCTCGTCCGGATCCTGCTCCCCCTTCTGATAGGACAGATATACGACGCGGGCGCCGTCCGGGGAAACATGCCCGAACCAGTTGTTTGACGGCTCAAAGGTCATCTGCTGCGGGGCGCTTCCATCGCGGTTCATCCGCCAGACCTGCATCAGACCGGTACGCGTGCTGTTGAACCAGATATGCTGCCCACCCGGAGAATATTCCGGGCCGTCATTGAAACCGCCAAATGTACGGCGCACCTCCTCTCCGGCTGGCGCCCCGGTGGATGGATCTACCGCAATCGTGTAGATATCCACCTGCATTCCTTCTTCTCCGCCGTGATCCCGGAACGCGCAATACGCAAGCTCTCTGCCATCCGGCGACCAGCCGTGCAGATAGCTCGGAGAATGAACCGTCGCGAGGCGCGCTGTTCCATTCCGGGGATCTGTCACGTAAATATGAGAGCTCCAATCCTTCACCCCATTTTCACTTACAGCAAGCAGGCGGTTGTCCGGTGACGGCACATGATCATTGTTGCAGTTTACGCAGGAGCCGGTATTTACAGGCTCAATCCTGTCAGTCTCCGGAATGTACCGCCAGATCCGCCCGTTGGAGTTGTAGTACAGGCTTCCGTCCTTCAGCCAGTTCGGCGCTTCGATGATCTCGTCAAATCGATGCATCTGCACAAGCTCCCCGGTATCTGCATCGAGCGAGCAGAGGATACTTGCCGTATCGTCCCGGTATTGTGTCAGCCCCGACAGATAGCGAATCGCCGCTGCAGCAGCCTCCATGATATCCCCCTCTGATCCGTCCAGATCGACAATCTGCAGAATCCCATGTGCCCGCGCAAACTGAAAGCACGCTGCCAGATCTACGGCACCGGTCCCAAAGACAGCATCCGGCAGCTTCCCGCCAGATACCGCCGCACGCGCGCGGATATCCTTCTGAACAGCCAGCCCGTCCGTTTCCAGTGATCCCTTTACACACACATCCTTACAAACCATAGAACTCAATGCGCTATCTGCGTCTTCCGTCTCCGGCGATGCTTTTGCACAGATATCCTTACAGTGCAGCGACCACACACACTCCTCGTTTCTCCACAAAAATGCTTCCGGGTCTTCTCCGCCGCACCAGAGCCATCCTGCATCCGGCTGTGCGCCGACACTGCCGCCGCACGCGTCAAGCAGCCATTCATATGCAGTCTTCCCGTCTATTCGCAAGGCAATCTCTTCCGGTCCATTGTGCAGCAACAGTCTCGCCCCACACGGAGCAAGCACCTCTGCTGCATGCCGAAGCTTCGCCGCGTATGCCAACGCTGCCTCACGCCACACATCAGATCCCGTTTCCTGCTCTTCCCTGCATGCTCCTATCTGTGCAGCTTCCTGTTCTATCTCACATACTGCTCCACGCTCTGTCCCATGCCCTGCTTCCCGTTCCGTCTCAACCTCCGCCAACATCGGAAATGGAAGAACAAACTGTCGGATGCCAAATTCCTCTGCCAGCCGCTTCATCGCAGGCAGCGCAGGCTCAAGCTCTCCCACAAATATATGCGCAGAAGATGCCTGAAGTCCGGCTTTCGCCGCCTTTTCCAGAAGCATCCCAGCCTCTGCCACGCTCCAGAAGGCAGACGAGATATTCCCTCCGGCACCGCCCGCAGCACTCAAGTTTTCTTCACGCTCTCCTCCACATGCAGCATTTGAATTTTCTTCACGCTCTTCTCCACATGCGGCGCATACCTTCTCCGCTCCCGTCTGCCCCAGCCAGATGCACGGCTCAATTTCCCGGTATCCCATCCTTCTCAGCCTCGCGAAAAACTCCTCCGGATCTTTTCGGAGTTCTCCCGATACACCATATAAGTTCAATCCAAACCTCATTTTAAACCTCCTGCACCGCCAGACAGCCCCCTTTAGACCTGCCTGTGCGCTTTCTTTTCTGCCCGGTCATCGGATCGCCTGACCATTTTGTGATAAACCTGTCCTTTCATACCTGCCCAATTTCCCCTACTCAATCAGCGACCGCTCCGCGTCCGCACGCATCGATCCACCGCCCATCGTCGAATAATACCCGGAACGAAGCGGCTTCATCTCAAAGGTAGAATGCAGCTGGTACGTACTCCCGGACGCGGCTGCGCGGTCCATACCGATCAGCACCTCCATCACATGATATCCAAGCTCCTTGCTGCAGCGGTTCGGACGTCCTGTCCGGATCGCCCATGCCATCTCCGCCACGCCAATGCCGCGATGCCCGTAGATATGTTCCCACTGCGTCGCATCCGGAAGCGTCGGCTTTCCATTGTACCCATGCGTATGCGGCACCACACAGGAGCCGCCCTCGGCACGGGTCAGCCGCACCTCGCCGTCGAAGCAGTTCGGGTCTCCAAGCTCCAGAATGCCCTCGGTCCCGTAGATTGTCAGGACATGTTTCGTCTCCCCGATCGTATTTCCATCAAAATGAATGCTGCCAAGCGCTCCGCTCGCAAACTGAAGCACACCCGCAGTCAGATTGTTGCCCGGAATCTGCCAGCGCTCCATCTCATCCGTGCCCATCAGAAGCTGCGCCTTATGCACCGGAGCAGGTACGCCAAATCCGCACACCGATTTTACCGGACCAAGTAAGGCAAGCAGCGCCGCGATATAATACGGGCCGACATCATACGGCAGCGCACCGCCGTCGCCGCGCAGGAACCGGAAATGCTCCGAATTCAGACACTGGTCACGGTTGATGCACGCCACCGCCGACGTCACCCGCCCGATCATTCCCGTGTCAATCAGCTTCCGCGCTGTCTGGATGCCCGCGCCGAGCACCGTATCCGGAGCCACGCCGAGATACAGGCTCCGCCCGTCCGCGAGCGCAACCACCTCATCCGCCTGTTCCAGCGTTGCTGTCAGCATCTTTTCTGTATAGACATGCTTGCCCGCCTCCAGCATCTGCCGGATCACGCCGTAATGCGCGCCGGTCGGTGTCAGATTCACCACCAGCTCAATGTCAGGCGAAGCCGCCACCTCATCCACCGTCATCACACGGTCGATCCCGTACAGCGCCGCCTTTTCCCGCGCCGCTTCCGGGCTGCGGTTCGCCACCGCTCTCAGGTCAATGATGTGAAACAGATTCTTTAAATTGCGGATGTAAACATTACTGATTACGCCGCAGCCTACAACAGCAGTTTTCACCTTTTCCATGATAATCCCCCTGATTCATAGTTTTTATTACCATCACAATCAAACTTCAAATGGATCAACGAATCCATCGGACTGTTAGGATCGCTTTTAATCTCATAAAACCCATACTTCTTATCTTCCAAGTGAACAATCCTCATCTCATAGCAACCGCTACAAGGTGCAGATTGTATACAACGGCAGATTCGTCAGCCAGTCGTCGACCCGGTAATCCGACATAGACGCCCGGACCGCATAGGCCGGAGCATACTTCTCATGGTACGCTTTCAGGCTCTTAGCCTGAAGATTGCTCTCTGCCTTTACTTCTATCGGTACGACATCTCTGCCCTTCTGCACCATAAAATCCATTTACCTGCCTGGCGCCTTTCAGGATCAAAGGCTTTCGGTTTGGCTTCATCTTCCAGTCAATGAGCTGCTGCATGGCATAACGTTTCAAAGAAACCACCTCCGGCGTTTTTTTCAGTATAACACAGGGTAACTGGAATACAAACATTTTTCAGAAGGAAGTTATGACATTTTATCGCACCTTTTCCACCGACAAAAATAACATTACAGCAACCAGTTTCTGTCACCGCAAGGCTATCTACCTGCCAATGCTGGAGCTTCCTACCATTTCTTGACATCAAAATGAAATTATGGTATATACAATACATGCAGCCGACCATTTTGCACATGAAGTACCTTATCACGAAAACTTTATTCGTCACTGATTTGGATGGAACACTGCTGCGGGATGATAAGCCGGTCTCGCATTTTCAGGCCGAGAAGGGAATCCAGCCACAACTATTTGCACAAAAATATCTGAAGCCGAATAAGGGAGGAGTCAAAATGCAAAAAACTACAGAATACGTTTTTCGGACACGCCGTGCACGAATCGCGGCAGCTCTTCTGTTCACCGCCTGCGTTCTTGCCTTCAGTAAAAACTGTACTGCCGCAGAACAATCGGCAGAGCAGTCAACAGACCGGCAGACAGAACAGCCGGCAAGCCAGGGACAGATTTTTCTATATGGGGAGGAGCATAGTTCTGAAAAGGTGCTGGAACGGGAACTCCAGCTATGGACAGAATACTATCATGAGGACGGGATGCGTGACTTATTTGTGGAGCTCCCCTATTATACCGCCGAATACCTGAATCTGTGGATGCAGGCAGAGGATGATGCGATCCTGGACGAGCTCTATCAGGACTGGACCGGGACGCTGAGCCACTCGGAGGAGGTAAAGGAATTTTACAGGGACATTAAGGATACCTGTCCGGATACGGTGTTTCACGGAACCGATGTGGGACATCAATATCAAACCACCGGAGCGCGATATCTGAAGGAACTTAAGGAGAACGGACAGGAGGCTTCCGCAAAGTATCAGCTTGCCAGCGAGGCCATCGAACAGGGAACCTGGTACTATCAGCATTCCGATGGCGTGTACCGGGAAAACACTATGGCAGAAAATTTCATCCGGGAATACGATGCACTGAACGGCGCTTCCATTATGGGGATCTACGGATCGGCACATACGAATCCGGAAGCGATGGACTATTCCACCGGGACAGTGCCCTGCATGGCCGGACAGTTGCACGCGCGCTATGGTGCGGCGGTCGTATCTGAAAATCTGTCACCGTTGGCGAAAGAGATCGAGGCGCTGCGCAAAGACTGCATAGAGATCGCTGGAAAAGAGTATGAGGCGCTCTACTTTGGGAAAACAGATCTATCCGCAATTTTCCCGCAGTACAAGTGCCGGGAATTCTGGCGTCTGGAAGATGCCTATGAGGATTTCAAAAATCTGGAGTCCACTGGTAATGTGCTGCCCTACGATAATTATCCGATGACAGTGGAAACGGGGCAGGTATTTGTAATAGATTACACTCTGGCAAATGATATGGTCGTGCGGGAATACTACCGTTCTGACGGAACTACCTGGCAGGGCTCCCTGACAACCATACAAATTGTGCCATGAGTTGAAGGCCGACAGCCGCAACCCAGATCTTCCATGAGTTGGAGACCGACAGCCGCAACCCACATT
>DKWE01000121.1:0-38049 GCA_002491565.1 Lachnospiraceae bacterium UBA7160
CGCAAAGTGGGGCGTGCAGATGGCAGGAATGACTTTTCAAGCACGCTCTAGTGTGCTGCCCGCTTTCCCCTCTTATAATCCTTTGGTGTCACTCCGTAGTGCTCCCGGAATAGCTTTGCAAAATGCTGACTCTTGCAGTAGCCAAGCATCCGCATGACCTCATTTACCTTTTTATCCGTCTCGGCCAACAGATACGCCGCACGTTCCATCTTGCACCGGCTGATGCAGCTCGACAGATTCTCTCCGCTGACCTCCTTAAAATACCGTGACAGATAGGAGGAATTCAGATTCACGAGACCCGCGAGCAGCTCCAGCGACAAATCCTCTTCCACATGCTCCTGAATATAGTTTCTGATATAGGTCACTACATCATCCCGGCTTTCCTCCTGTTTCCGCAGCTCCTGCGCAAAGTTCCGCTCCACCACCCGCTGCAGGGCCTGTTCAAATGGCTCCTTCAGGACCGGCTTTACCAGGTACTCTGCCACCCCATAGCGGATTGCCTGCTTTGCGTACTCAAACTCCTCGTAGCCAGACAGGATGATCACCTTCGTGGGATACTGTTTTTCTTCGATATGCTGGCACAAATCCAGGCCGGAAACTCTCGGCATACGGATATCTGTGATCAATAGCTCCGGCATCTGCGCATCCAGAATATCCCGCGCAATCGAACCGCCCTTTGCCGTCCACACATCAGAAAACCCGTAGCTTTCCCAGTCAATCAAGGTTTTCAGATATTCCAGCATATATACTTCATCATCCGCGATTAATACTTTCATCTGCTCTTCCCTTTGCCTTTCCCGCAGAAATCGTAAAATATACTTTCAAACCTCCCCAGTCGTTATTTTCGAAGCACAGCTGCGCACTCTCAGAATAAAAATTTGCAAGCCGCTGATTCACATTCCACAGCCCCACACTCTCTGTTTCATCACGTTCCCTTTTCCGGATTCGTTCCGTCAGCCGCCTGATATCCGCATCGCTCATTCCATTGCCATCGTCCCACACCTCCGCGCGCAGCTTAGAACCAGCCAGCCGGTAAATCCGGATTTCGATGCGGTTCGCCGTTTCCCTTTCCTCAATCCCGTGCTCGATCGCATTCTCAATCAGCGGCTCCAGCAAAAGCGGTATGACCGGAATCTCCAGCAGCGATTCTTCCGCCGTAATCGCATAGGTGATCTGCTTGCGCATCGCCATGATCGCCAGATACGATTTTGCATAGGAAACCTCTTCCCCGATCGTTGTAAATTGCTTTTTGCGTGAACAGTAGCGGTAATATTCCGACAGGTGCACTGCCATATCCCGCACCTGCTCTGGGTGCTCCGCCATCGTCACGATATAGGAAAGGCTGTTGTAGAGAAAATGCGGGTTGATCTGGAGCTGAAGCTGCTTTAGCTCTGCCTGGTTCCGGAGCTCCTGCTCCTTGAGCGTCGTAGTAAACAGCTCATCCATCTGCTGCGTCATCTCGTTGAACTGTGTAAAGACATAGTGGAACTCATTGTCGGGAAGCTCCTCGATCTGGGTGGATAGATCGCCTTTTTCCACCTGGCTCAGCTTGTAAGTCAGCATGTTCAGCTGCAGAAGAATATTCTTGTAATACATGACCAGAAAAATCCCTCCAACCAGCAGGACAAGAAGCAGCGCGCCAACTGTGAAATAGGTAATATTCCATACAGGCAGCATCATCCCCCGCAGTGGATAGTAGGTGGCAAACATCAGACCTGACCGTGTCATCTCAGACAGCACGAGCTGGTAGCGCACCCCGTCCGCCCTGCACTCCCACATCCGTTTTCCGTCCTCCCATCGGCTTCTGATCTCCTCCCGAAGCTGTTTTTCCAGCGTGCTGAGCGGAAACATACTCTGCCCTCCCTCATAGAGGCACATCGTTCCGCCCTGCTCAAAGCCAGAGGCTACACTCTTGATCCGGTAGAGCCAGTCCCGCTCCAGACGAATGATCACATAGGGTTCATCGTCCTCCGCTGCCCAGGTCGTATGATACCTCCCCACAAAGTAAGCCTCGTCTTTGACAATGCTCCACGCTCCTTCCTCTGCGCCCTCAAGCATCTCCTTATCTACGCTCGCCGCTACCGAACTGGTGACAATGCGCCCATTCTCCGGCCAATATAAAATGCACTCTGCCATGCCGGAATTCTGAGACTGGTGTCTGGTAATCATCTCTTTCACCGCTGAGACCGCCATGACATAATCATAAATATCCGCCTCATCTACAATCGCAACTTGCAGCCGCTTCAGCTCGTCACTGTACTCTATACTTCCCGCCTCAAGCTCAAGCTCCTTGAGCTTCTGGCTCAGCTGCTCACTGGAGTAGTCCATCTGGATTTCAGCCGTGCGGCGCAGAGACAGCTTCAGGTTTGCCGCACTGTACCGGTAGATCAGCAGAAAGCTGGCCATGATCATCACTAAGAAGATAATAAAAATCCTGTATATGGAGCTGACGCGTTTCATAGATTCCTTCCTCCTTTTCGATGACCCTATTATACCAGCTTTTCTCTGAATATTCAAAGAAGCCGGAACAATTTGTTCCGCACAATTTGTTCCGGCCTCTGCTTTTCAGAACCATCTGGATTGGTTTCTGCTATATTTTGCTTTTATTCCGCTTTCACACCCTGATACCACTCATTCACTTCATTTGTGATATCCTCGCCGCCCTGCGCGTACCAGTCCTCTACAAACTGATCGAACTCATCGACGGTCTGCTTCCCGTAGATAATATTGGTATAGAGCTGCTTCTCCATCGTCTGCAGCTGCTCCCAGTATCTTGCCATCGAAGAAGTCGGCGCCGCCTTGAACACGCTCGGATTCTGGTAATCTCTGTACTCATTCGCAATTGCGTAGCCCTCTGCGCAATTGTAGGAGGTCTCAAAGTGTGCCGCCGCGCGGATCTCTGCACTCGTCACAGCTTCGTTGCCCGCATATACGTTCGCGTAGGCCTGCATTGCGTCTGCTGCCGGAGCATTCTTGAGAACGGTTGATTTTCCAGGCATGAATGCATCCGTCACAGGCGGATCAAACAGGTTGGAATCAAAGACAACTTTGTCGCCCTGCACCTGATAATCATAGCCGTCCAGATAGCCATACTGGAAATCGCCGGTTCCAAACACTGCGTCATACATCCAGTCATAGTAGGTAAAGAATGCCTCGATGTACTCAAAATCGTGATTGAACATCAACCAGCCATCATTCAGCTCTGCGTCCTGATAGGTCATCTCGCCGTTTTCCTGAACGATACACGGATATGCCTTTATAACTGCTTCCGGAGCGACGCTCTTCACGTCAGCCACAGAATCGATGCACCATGGACGCCCGATAAAGATACCTGCCTTACCCTCGGTAAACTGGGTCATCGCATCCCATGCGCCGGTAGAAGCAGCCTCCTGGAAGGTCCAGCCATTTGCATGCCAGCTTGCAAGTCTTTCGAGCGCTTTCTTGTTGCCCTCATGGAGCGAGCCGTATACCAGCTTGCCATTCTCGTCCTCCTGCCACTGTCCCGGCAGATATTTTCCGGTGTAAACGGAGAAGATGGTAACAGGGTCTGCGCACCAGCCATTGTTGTAGATGGAATCGCCCTCATAGGTGAAGCCATACGTGTCCTTCTCTCCATTTCCATCCGGATCGTCCTCGGTAAATGCTTTGATGACGGCTTCAAATTCATCGATCGTGGTCGGAGCCGTAAGGCCCAGCTTGTCCAGCCAGTCCTGGCGGATGATCATGACCTCGCCCTCTGTCAGATGCGGGTTGCAGGCAACCCCGTAGATTCTGCCGTCCTTGGTCACTGTGCTAAAGGTCGTGGGGAACTGGTCATAGATTTCCTTCAGGCGCTCCGGCATATACTGCTCGATATCGTCTGTGATGTCTTTCACCATGCCGGATTCGATCATGTCAGCCGCAAGCTGCGCGGAATAGACCGGGAATACATCCGGCAGCTCCTCTGCGCTGGTCAGTGCCAGACGGAGCTTTGTGTCGTAGTTGCCTGCGTCGCCGCCCAGAAGCGTGGTCTCCATCTGAATGCCGAGCTTTTCCAGCGTCAGATCTGTCATCGCGTTCTTGTTGATGTCTTCCCCGTCGCCATAGCGGCCGGTGTTCTCATCCAGCTGCTTGCCGATCGTGATCGTGATTGCCGGATCATACTTGGTCCGCTCGACTGGCGCCGCTTCCTCTGCAAATGCGGTGGTGGAGCCTGCCAGCATCATCGCTGCCATGGTCATAGATACAACTTTCTGTTTGTTCATAGTGCTTCTCCTTTTCTTTATTAATACCTGCGGAGCGAATGCCCCGGCAGGATATTTTCTATTGCTTCTTGTACAGCGTTTCTTCCACAGACAGCACATCTGTTTTGTCCTCATTCTTTCGCAATTACTCCTTCACCGCGCCCATTACAATGCCTTTGACGAAGTACTTCTGAAGGAACGGGTAAACCATCAGGATCGGGAGTGCTCCGATAAACACCTGCGCCGCCTTGATCGTACGCTCGGACATCATCGCTGCTGATGTCGGGTCCATCGCCAGATCCTGCTGGTTGCCCTGCACAACGATGACCTGAAGGAAGGAGGCCAGCGGATAGTTCTTCGTATCAGACATATACAGAATACCGGTAAACCACTCGTTCCAGTTCCCTACCATGATGAAGAGCGCCACCGTAGCGATACCAGCCTTTGACAGCGGGAGGTATATCTTGCGCAGCACCGTGAAGAATCCGGCGCCGTCGATCAGCGCTGCTTCCTCCAGCGAGATCGGGATGGTCTTGAAGAAGTTCATGATCAGAATCATGTTGTAGCAGCTGAATGCTCCGGGAAAAATATAGACCCAGAAGCTGTTCTTCAGATGCAGAGAGGTGTTGACCATGTAAGACGGGATCAGACCGCCTCCGAACAGCATTGTGAATACGAAGAACCACATCAGCGCCGTCCTGCCCTTAAAATTCTTTGACAGGGCGTAGCCAGCCGTGATAATTACAAACATACTGAACCCGGTTCCGATCACCGTCCGCAGAAGGGAGATTCCAAAGGACCGGAGGAAGTTATTATTGTTAAAGGTTTTCTCATAGGCCATCAGGGTAAAGTCAATCGGCCAGAAGGTGACTCGGCCGCTGTTCGCAGCCGCCTTGCCGCTCAGCGAGATCGCAAACAGGTTCAGAAGCGGAAGGAAGCAGATTAATGCAAGAAGGATAAGAAAAATGGTATTGCAGACAACGAATACCTTTCTGCTTGTAGATGTATGTCTCATAGTGCTCTCCTCCCTAGAATATCCGGTATCCGGCGAACTTGTAGGCAAGCCAGTAAGCGACGGTTGTCAGAGCCAGACTGACACCTGATTTAAACAGGCCAACGGCCGTACCGAATCCATACTGTCCATTTACCAGTGTCTGCCGGTACACGTATGTATCAATAATATCACCGGTAGAATAGGTCAGCGGAGAATACATGTTGAATACCTGGTCGAAGCCTGCGTTCAGTACATTTCCAAGGCTCAGCGTCGCCATAACGATGATCATCGGCAGGATGCCCGGGAGCGTCACATGCCAGGTCTGCTGCAGCCGGTTTGCTCCGTCGATCTGCGCCGCCTCGTAGAGGGTCTGGTTGATATTGGAAATCGCAGCAAGATAGACGATCATACCAAAGCCGAAGCCCTTCCACAGATCCGACAATACCAGAATCTGCCGGAACATGCTTGCCTCGCCGAGAAAGTAGATCGGCTCCATCCCCAGGACTCTGGTCAAAAACAGATTGACGATACCGTCAAGTCCCAGAATGTCCTTCAGCATACCTGCAACCGTAACCCAGGAAAGAAAGTGCGGCAGATAGACCAGTGTCTGGATGCCCTTCTTCAGGCCCATGTTATGTACTTCATTGAGCAGCAGCGCGATGACGATCGGGACAACCAGGCCCAGGACAATCTTACATACCGCAATGATAAACGTATTGATGATCGCCTGATAGGACTCCCGGAATTCAAAGATCATCCGGAAGTTGTCCAGACCGATAAACTGCGAACCTGTGATCCCAAGCCAGGGCTTGTAGTCCTGGAAGGCCATCACCAGACCGAACATCGGAGCGTAGCAGAAGATGCACGCCAGTATGAGTGCCGGCAAGAGCAGCACATACAATGGCCAGCTGTGGTGAACCTCTTTTTTAATCCTCTGCGAGAGGGTCAGATTCCTTCCCGGTCCCGCAGCAGAACGAGGCGCACGTTTGTGTTTCATAAGTCATCCCTCATTTCTTTGTCGTTTATGCATATAATATAAGGCAAAAACCGCCGTTGTTTATGCACCTTTTTCATTACTTTTTGTACCCGATTTTTACTTTTTCAATAAAACTGCACAGGTTTTTCTCTTAAAGCAACAGATTCCTCTGTATCTCGCACAATAGAAATCACCGTCGATTGCGTTATACAGCATTTAAAAGGGAGCAGCCATCCGGCTGCTCCCTCTGTCTTTCTTATATTGTATTTAATTCTCTTCGTCCTTCTGACGTGCCTCGATCTCCTTCTGCTGCACATCCGCAGGAGCCTGCTCATAGCGCGCAAACTCATATTCGTAGGTGCCGCTGCCGCCCGTCATGGAACGCAGCTGCGTCGAATAGCCATACAGCTCTGACATCGGGATATCTGCCTCGACAATGGTATTGCCCTTATGGTCCGGATTCATGCCGAGTACGCGGCCTCTTCTCTTATTCAGATCACCCATAATATCACCGGTGAACTTATCCGGCACCGTCACCTTGATCGACGCGATCGGCTCAAGCAGAACCGGGCTCGCATCCATGAAGCCCTTCTTAAACGCCTGGCTCGCTGCTGTCTTGAATGCCATCTCAGACGAGTCTACCGGATGGTAGGAGCCATCGTACAGAACTGCCTTTACGCCTACGACCGGATAGCCAGCCAGAGGTCCCTTCACCACAGAATCCTGGATGCCCTTCTCGACTGCCGGGAAGTAGTTCTTCGGCACCGCGCCGCCTACGACTTCCTGGGAGAACTCATACGGAACCTCCAGATCGCCGAGCGGTGAGAAACGCATCTTGACATGTCCGTACTGGCCGTGACCGCCGGACTGTTTCTTATACTTGGAATCCACGTCAGAGCTCTTGCGAATCGTCTCGCGGAATGCTACCTTCGGCTTCTCCAGCTGCATGTCTACCTTGTACTTTGTGAGCAGCTGGCTTGCAATGATATCGAGATGCTGGTCGCCCATGCCGTAGAGGAGCGTCTGGCGGTTCTCGCCGTCATTCACTACACGGATGGTCAGATCCTCCTGCGCCATCTTTGCAAGTGCCTGCGCGATCTTGTCCTCCTCACCCTTTACCTTTGCGCGGTATCTCTTGTATGTATACGGAGTCGACACCTCGATCTTGCCGTATGCGATCGGATTCGCCTTCGTGGAAAGCGTGTCGCCGGTCGATGCGTTCAGCTTGCCGATCGCACCGATATCGCCTGCGTGCAGCTCCTTGACCTCAACTGCCTTGCTGCCCTCGAAAACATACAGCTTACTGATGCGGTCTTCCGAATCCTTTGTCTCATTGTACAGCACATCGTCGCTCTTGATAACGCCAGATGCCACCTTGATCATCGAGTACTTACCGATGAACGGATCTACGATGGTCTTAAAGATAAACGCAGATTTTGCCTTTGAGAAATCATAATTCGCCTCAAAGACTTCCTTCGTCTTCATATTGACACCTGCGATCTTGCGCGCCTCCGGAGACGGCATGTAGCTCACAATATCATCAAGCAGGATTACGATGCCCTGCAGATTCAGGCTCGCGCCCATAGTCACCGGAACGATGGAGCAGTCGCCTACATTCGCATGAAGCGCTGCCACGATCTCTGCCTCGGAGAACTCCTCACCGCTGAAATAGCGATCCATAAACTCTTCGCTCGTCTCCGCAACGGCTTCAATCAGATTCTCTCTATAATGATCCAGATACTCCTTTGAGTACTCCGGGATTTCACACTCAACCTTCTCATTCTTATTGACATATCTCCGCGCTGCCATCTTGACGACATTGACATAGCCGACAAACTTCTCATTCTCACGGATCGGCAGGAACAGCGGTGCAATCTTCTTGCCATACAGTTCGGTCAAACGCTCAACGACTGCACGATAGCTCGCGTTGTCATAGTCCATATTCGATACATAGAAAAAGCGCGGAAGCTTATACTTTTCACAGAGATCCCATGCTTTCTCTGTTCCGACCTCGACGCCGCTCTTGCCATTTACCACAATGATCGCCGCGTCAGCCGCCGCTGCTGCTTCCTCTGCCTCTCCGACAAAGTCAAAATAGCCCGGGGTATCGAGAATATTAATCTTCGTGTCTCCCCAGATGATCGGCACCATGGATGTGCTGATTGAAAACTTTCTCTTCACTTCTTCTTTATCAAAATCACTGACGGTATTTCCTTCAGCGACATTTCCCAGTCTGCTGGTGATACCTGACAGATATGCCATCGACTCTACAAGACTCGTCTTGCCGGAACCGCCATGTCCGAGGATTACGACGTTACGAATTTTGTCTGTTGTGTAAACATTCATAGCTTTTTTCCTCCAATGCTCGTTAGTCCGTGGTCTGAAACTTTCCACATGGGTATATTCTACTAAAATAAAATGAAAATAGCAAGCATTTTATTCATTTTGGACAAGGTTTTTCGCGACTTTTTCGATGTATCTGCTGCAAATCGACTTTTTTAGCGGGAATATGCTCCGTTGGGCTGAGTATAGCCTCGTTTTCCGGCAAATCTTATGCCTGCAGTCGCAGTTCCATCAACCACGATCCGAAGAAGTATGTCCGGGCAGCCGGCTATATCTGCTCCCGTTACAGACCGTTCAGCCAGCTGCCTGCTCTCAGTCTTCTTCACTTTAAAGTGCAAAATTATTGTTTGACATTCTGTCTCTGCGATAGTAAAATAGGGAACGGTATTGCATCGCTGAATGGAAAGGAATCTTACGAATATGGAACGCACTGTTTTTGGTTTTATCGGCCTCGGCCTGATTGGCGGCTCACTTGCGAAAGCGCTGCGGCGCTCGCTTCCCGGATGCCGGATCCTGGCTTATACGCGGACGGAGGCGACCTCGCGCCAGGCACTTGACGCAAAGGTCATCGACGCCATCTGTACCTCGGCAGAGGATCCGCAGTTTGCCGCATGCGACTGCATCTTTCTCTGTGCCCCGGTTCAGAACAACATACAGGCACTGGCAAAGCTGCGGACGGTCGTATCGGAAGACTGTATTCTGACCGATGTCGGAAGCGTCAAGACAGAAATTCATCTGGCCGCGGCACAGCTCGGATTGAACGGACGCTTCATCGGCGGTCATCCAATGACCGGCTCAGAAAAGTCCGGCTTTGAAAACGCGCAGGCGCATCTGTTTGAAAATGCTTACTATATTATTACGCCCTCGGAAGGCACAGATCCGGAAAAGATTGACTGGTACCGCAAGCTTGCCGCTGCCATCGGAGCGCTCCCGGTCATTCTGAACTATCAGGAGCATGACTACGCAACGGCAGCAATCAGTCATCTGCCGCATCTAATTGCTGCTTCACTGGTCAACACGGTTCACGATCTCGACTCTAAGGATGAGATGATGAAAATGCTGGCTGCCGGAGGTTTCAAGGATATCACGCGCATCGCCTCCTCTTCACCGGAGATGTGGGAACAGATCTGCGTGGAAAATCATGCAAATATCTCCGTTGTCATGGACACCTTTATCCGTTTGCTGGAAGATGCGCGCGCGCAGATGAATCAGGAGAACGGAGAGGCGATTCACGAGATGTTTGCGCGCTCCCGCGCGTACCGGGATTCGTTTTCTTCGCGGTCGCTCGGCGCGATCAAGAAGACCTACCGTATCTTCTGTGATATCATCGATGAATCTGGTGCGATCGCGACGATCGCGACGACGCTGGCTGTAAACGGGATCAGCATCAAGAATATCGGAATCGTACATAACCGGGAGTTTGAGGAAGGCGCCCTGCAGATCGAGTTCTATGAGGAAGAGCCGTCCCTCCGCGCGGCGGAGGTACTCCGGCAGCATCGGTATCAGGTGTGGGTGCGATAGGGGCTAATAAATAAATATGCACGTAGTTTCGTTTTAACTTTTGTTCATGCGTAGTGGTGCCTGCGAAGCAGGCATGTTAGTTTACTTTTGGAGGAATTGATATGATTCTAAACTATAAAGCTCCCCTGCGCGGTACGCTTGCCGTGCCCGGGGATAAATCGATCTCCCACCGCAGCGTCATGTTCGGCGCGCTCGCGCAGGGGACAACCGAGGTGTCCAACTTTCTGACCGGAGCCGATTGCCTGTCTACGATCTCCTGTTTTCGTCAGATGGGGATTGGTATCGAACAGTCCGGTTCCTCGGTACGAATTCATGGAAAAGGACTGCATGGCCTGCAGCAGCCGCAGCAGATGCTGGATGCGGGCAACAGCGGGACGACGGTACGCCTGCTCTCCGGCATCCTGGCCGGGCAGGCATTCGACTCGGCAATTACCGGAGATGCTTCCATTCAGAAGCGCCCGATGAAGCGCGTCCTCACCCCGCTCACTCAGATGAACGCACAGATCTCGTCGCTGTCCGGCAACGACTGCGCACCGCTCGTGATTTCGCATTCCTCTCTGCGCGGCATCCACTATGTCTCCCCGGTCGCCTCTGCACAGGTGAAGTCCTGTGTACTGCTCGCCGGACTGTACGCAGACGGCAGCACCAGCGTGACAGAGCCAACTGTATCGCGCAATCATTCCGAGCTGATGCTTCGTTATTTCGGAGCGGAGGTCACAAGTGAAGGGACAACCGCCACGATCCAGCCTCAGCCTCACCTGACCGGCCAAAAGATCGAGGTGCCCGGCGATATTTCCTCTGCAGCTTACTTTCTTGCAGCCGCTCTGCTTGTATCAGGTTCCGAAGTGCTCCTTACCAACGTCGGTATCAACCCGACACGCGACGGAATGCTCCGTGTCTGCCAGGCAATGGGAGCGAATATTTCCCTGCAAAATGTACGCCTCGATGGAGCAGAGCCCTGTGCAGATCTGCTCGTCTCCTCCTCTTCTTTGCATGGCACAGAGATCGGGGGAGCCCTGATCCCGACCCTGATCGACGAGCTTCCGGTTCTCGCGGTGCTGGCAGCCTTTGCCGACGGAGAAACCGTTATCCGGGACGCTGCGGAGCTAAAAGTAAAAGAGTCAGACCGAATCGCAGTCATGGCAGAAAACCTGACGCGCATGGGAGCCGACGTCACCGCAACAGAGGATGGAATGATCATCCGGGGCGGACGCTCTCTGCATGGCGCCGTCATTGACCCGCATCTCGACCACCGGATCGCCATGAGCTTCGCCGTTGCCGCGCTTGCCGCGGAGGGCGAGACTGAGATCCTGCAGGAAGACTGCGTGCGCATCAGCTATCCGGGCTTTTACAAGGATCTGGAGTCGCTGATGCGGTAAGCTCTAATAAAAGAAAATTGATACATAACTGCAAGGGTGGCACAAACTGCGTCAAAACTACAGACCATGGACTTTTCCTGGCAAATCCTATTCCATGGTTTGCAGCTTCCCGCAGTTTTGTGACACCCTCGTTTGACCTTATATCGCAGAATATTATGCACCAATCAGTACCGTTTTCCCCTGAAACGCAACGCCGTACTTCCGTATGCGCAGACGATGCCATCGTATCGCCTCATTCAGCCGCCTTGTCGATGAAAAATTATTCTGCGGAGTTTTGTCAGATATCATACGGTCAGCACACTAGATCCGGATCACCTCATCCGTGACTTCCATGTCTGCGGAATAAAATGCCTGTGCCAGCCGCACCAGATATGCGGTATCCTTCACGCCCGCCATCTCATATGGCGAGTGCATTGCAAGCTGAGGCAGGCCGATATCAACCGCCTGCAGAGATACCTGCGTATTGGAGATATTGCCGAGGGTGGAGCCGCCCGCCATATCCGAACGGTTCGTGAAGATCTGATAGGGGATGTCCGCGCGGGACATCAGCACCTGAAGCACGGCCGCACTCTTCGCGTCTGTCGTATACTTCTGGTTTGCATTGTATTTGATGACAATGCCGTGATTCATCTGGGGGCGGTTGACCGGATCCGCCTTCTCCGGATGATTTGGGTGCACCGCATGCGCATTGTCAGCGGAGATCAGAAAACTGCCCGCCACCAGACGGTGATACTCCTCTTCTGTCCGGCCAAGTGCCGCATTCACCCGCATCAGAATATCCCGCAGGAATGTCGAGCCTGCCCCCTGGCGCGATACGCTGCCCGTCTCTTCATTGTCGAACCCACAGAAGACGGGAAACCCGTTTCCACCATTCTCATCCGCATCCAAAAATCCGCGCAGCGATCCGTACAGGCACTGCAGGTCGTCCAGCCGCGGGCTTCCGATGAACTCCTCTGCTCCGCCCAGAAACGTGCCACGCTGCCGGTTGTACAGAAACAGATCCATCCCGAGTATCTGTCCCTCCTCCACGCCTGCCTCATGCGCAATCAGACTCCGGAACGTGCCTTTCGCCAGCTTATCCCCGAAGACCGGGCAGAGATCTGTCTGCGCATTATAGTGGAAGCCGTCATTTGCCTCCCGGTTCATGTGGATGGCAAGGCTCGGGATCAACAGCAGATCCCGATCAATGCGGATCAGCCGCTGCTCGATTCCGTCGCTGACAGCGATCTGTACTCTGCCCGCCAAAGAGAGCGGGCGGTCGAACCACGGAGCCATCAGCATCCCGCCATACTTCTCCACATTCAGCTTTGTATATTTCTGATCCGCTTCCAGTTCCGGCTCCTCCTTGACCTTAAAGGTCGGTGAATCCGTGTGACTGCAGAACAACCGGTAGCCGGAATAATTTACCTGCGGCACACGAAAAGCGACAATGGAAGACCCGTTCCGCGTCACAAAATACCTGCCGCCCTTCTGAAGCTCCCAGTGTGCACATTCCGCAAGCCGCTGATATCCATGCTCCTGCAGCAGCTTCGCACAGCTTGCCACCGCATGAAACGCGGTCGGACTCTCTTCAATAAACTGCAGCAGATCTTCTGATATCTGGTGAAAACAAAGCGCCGGTTCCTGATCCATAGCTATGATTCGCATAGTTGTCCCTCCTTGTATAAAAGACAGCGCCCCAGTACCTGAGACGCTGCCCTTCTTCTTCCTTTGACGTATCTGTTCAGTACCCTCACAGATACACGCTATCATCCATGATATTATTTGACATCCTTGATGCTGAAGCTCATTCTGCCCATCTTGTCTTTGCCAAGGCAAACCACCTTCACATGGTCGCCCAGTGTCAGGACATCCTCAACCCGGTTGATCCGCTCCCGCGCGATCTTGGAAATGTGTACCATACCTTCCTTGCCCGGTGCAAACTCGATAAACGCGCCAAAGTCCTTGATGCTGACTACATCACCCTCCAGGATCTGTCCTGCCTCAAAATCGGTGACAATCACCTCAACGAGCCGCGCAGCCTTGTCCATCATCGCCTGATCGGTGCCGCAGATCGAAACTGTTCCATCATCCGTGATATCAATCTTCACACCGGTGCGCTCGATAATCGTGTTGATCGTCTTGCCGCGCTGGCCGACTACATCACCGATCTTCTGCGGATCGATCTGCATGGAGATAATCTTCGGCGCATACTTGCTGACAGTCGGTCTCGGCTCACCGATGCACGGAAGCATTACTTCTCTGAGGATATACTCACGCGCCTCTCTCGCACGGGAAATCGCTTCCTCTACAATCGGTCTTGTCAGGCCGTGGATCTTGATATCCATCTGAATCGCTGTGATACCCTCAAACGTACCTGCTACCTTGAAATCCATATCTCCAAAGAAGTCCTCAAGGCCCTGGATATCTGTCAGTACCAGGTAGTCATCATCGGTGTCTCCGGTCACAAGACCGCAGGAGATACCTGCCACCGGCTTCTTGATCGGCACGCCCGCTGCCATCAGGGACATTGTGGACGCGCAGATACTTGCCTGGGACGTTGAACCGTTCGATTCAAACGTCTCTGACACCGTGCGGATCGCATACGGGAAGTCCTCTTCCGACGGAAGCATAGGTACCAGAGCGCGCTCTGCAAGTGCTCCATGTCCGATCTCACGCCGCCCCGGTCCGCGGCTTACTTTCGTCTCGCCAACGGAATAGGACGGGAAATTGTAATGATGCATATAACGCTTGCTCTGAATATTCTCATCGAGTCCGTCCACCTTCTGCATCTCAGAAAGCGGCGCCAGCGTCGTCACAGTGCAGATCTGTGTCTGTCCTCTCGTAAACATCGCGGAGCCATGGACTCTCGGAATCAGGTCAACCTCTGCTGCCAGCGGACGGATCTGGTTGATCGCACGGCCATCCGGACGCTTGTGATCCTTCAGGATCATCTTGCGAACCGTCTTCTTCTGATACTGGTAAACGGCATCCGGCAGAAGTGCAAGCCACTCCTCGTTGTCAGCAAACGCCTCCTCCAGCTTTGCCGTCACCTGGCGGATATTCTCCTCGCGCACCTGCTTGACATCCGTAAAGACAGCCTCTTCCATCTCCTCCGGTGTCACGATTTCCTTCATCTTCGCGAACAGCTCCTCCGGAATCGCACAGCTCTCGTATGCATGCTTCGGCTTGCCAACCTCCGCTACGATCTGATCAATAAATTTAATAATCTCAAGGTTGATCGCATGGCACTGATAGATCGCGTCAATCATCACAGCCTCCGGCACCTCGTTCGCGCCGGCTTCGATCATGATGACTTTCTCCCGCGTCGATGCCACAGTCAGACGCAGATCCCCCTTATCCCACTGTACCTGAGACGGATTCACGATCAGCTCCCCGTTCACCATGCCCATCTGGGTCATCGCGCACGGGCCGTCGAACGGGATATCGGAAATGCAGGTCGCAATCGCGGTGCCAAGCATCGCGGTCAGCTCCGGACGGCACTCCGGATCCACAGACATCACCATATTGTTCAGCGTCACATCATTCCGATAATCCTTCGGGAACAGCGGGCGCATCGGACGGTCGATGACACGGCAGGTCAGCACCGCATTCTCAGATGCCTTACCCTCGCGCTTATTAAATCCGCCCGGAATCTTTCCGACAGCATAAAACTTCTCTTCATACTCTACACTTAAGGGGAAGAAATCAATCCCCTCGCGCGGCTTTTCTGACGCAGTCGCGGTAGAAAGTACCGTCGTATCACCATAATGCATAAACGCACATCCATTTGCCTGTGCGCCGACGCGTCCGATATCGACGGTAAGCGTGCGCCCTGCAAGCTCCATTGAAAAACTCCTGTACATAGCAAATCTCCTTTTCTTGTTTTCTGGTATCTGTCCAGTGCTCACAGATTTACTCCGCATCTGCGGATTTGTGCATGGACCGATGTGAAACAAACACCACCAATGCCTTGCACGATGCAATCAGGCTTTGCGGGTATGAAACGGATATCTGCAAGAGTCCGAAACTACTGAAAAACAGATCTTTGGCCGATGCAATCAAATCCGCACCATCCTCAGCACGGAAGATCTTCTTTTCAGTGGTCTCGGGAAACATCCTGCAGCTCTGTCTCTGTCCGGCTGACTGATGCGCGGTTGTCTCACAGCTCCCTGAGCTTTTTCTCCACATGAAGCGGGGCTGTCGCGCATACGCCTACAGCCCCGTTGTCATTCTCTTACTTTCTGATGCCAAGCTTAGCAATCAGTGCACGGTAGCCCTCAAGGTCAGTCTTTCTGAGGTATGCGAGCAGTCCGCGTCTCTGTCCTACCATCTTCAGCAGTCCGCGTCTGGAATGGTGATCCTTCGGATTGTTCTTCAGATGCTCGGTCAGCTCCTGAATCCGTGCAGTCAGAACTGCGATCTGCACCTCCGGTGAACCGGTATCACCCGGCTTCCTTGCGTACTCATTGATGATTGCTGTTTTCTTTTCTTTTGAAATCATGATGCTCCTCCTGATTATTAATCGCCGGATACTAAGAGAGTGGTCGGAGAATCCAGACTTCTGAGTATCGGCTGAATTTCATGCCTGTTCACTATAGCACAGAAACGGACATGCGTCAACTGAAAATTGAAGATTTCATTATTTCACCGTGCAGCCCGTGTCGCATATACGAGAAAGAGTACGACGCCCGCGACAAGAAGAAGCATACCGATGGCATTCGCCGCCGGGGCAAGGTAATCATAGCGGTTTTTCCGGATAATCTGAAACTGCTGCGGATCAGCGGGATTGTAGCAGATCGGCACGCTCTCATTCAGACGGTAGGGACAGGGATACCGATCCGAGGGATCCGTCACTTTTACGGGACGTCCGTCCGCATAGAATTCCAGTACCGCCGCCAGTCGATTCTGAAATCCGGTACGGGGCAGATGATTGCCCTCTCTCGGGACCCCGACAATCTCGACTACCCGGGCCTCTGCACATTTCTGGTACGGTCTTTTCCGTCTGGCACGCCTGCCAAACAGCGCAGAGACCACAAGCGCACCGGTTCCAAGTATCATCAGAATTATGCTTGCCATCCACAGCTCATGATACACGGAAATACTCCTTTCCGGAATAGATATCCTTCTCCATCTGATGCTTCAGCGCTTCCACCGACTCAAATTTCCGCTCCGGGCGGCAGTAGTGCCGCAGGTGTACTTTGGTCTCCCGCCCATAGATATCCTGGTGAAAGTCATACAGATACGTCTCAACTCCAAGAAATGATCCATCCACCGTCGGCTTTACGCCGATGTTCGTGACCCCCTGGTACCAGCGGCCTCCGGCTTCCACATCACTGAAATAGACGCCGGACGGCGGCAGCAGCTTCCCAGGCTCCGGAATCAGATTAATCGTCGGCATTCCAAGCCTGCGCCCAAGCTGATGGCCGTGCTGTACGATTCCCTGCACCGGATATGCGTAGCCAAGCAGTTCCTGCACAAGCTCCATGTCACCAACTTCCAGCGCCTCTCGCACATACGTACTGCTGATCTCCCGTCCCCGGCAGCATTCCTTTTCGAGTACAAGCACCTGCAGCCCATACGTTTTCTGCACTGCCTGCAGCAGTGCGGCATCCCCGCTTCTCTGATACCCGAACCGGAAGTCCGTGCCGACCACTACGTACCGTGCATGCAGCCGTTCTTTTAAAATCCGCCGGATAAATTCCTCCGGAGCCATGTGCAGAATTTCCGGGATAAACGGACACGCGACCATACAATCCATGTTGTAGCGCTCAATCATTTCCCGCTTCTCTTCTGGAGAGAGCAAATACGGCCGTTCCGGAGGCGCAATCGCAAATACAGCGGAGGAAACCTCCTGGCTCCTCAGCCTGGATACTTCCGCAAGCAGCTTCTGATGTCCCCGGTGCAGGCCGTCAAACTTTCCCAGGGTGACAGCTGTCGGCTTCTCCCATGAAAAATCTGTTGTGTTGCTGAAATACTTCATGTGTCTCTCCCTACCGTAGTATCATTTTTTGTACACCGCGAAGCGCGCTATTGTCTGCAGGATGACCGTGAACAGATACTGCCAGCATCCGGCTAGACAAACATCTTTACAGGACGGAAGCAGTTCTCCTGCAATCTCCACGTATACAGTGCCAAAAATTCACCGGATGCGCTGTACACACGAAACCGTTCTGCATTTTCCGGCCTCAGTTTCTGGTATTCGCTGGCAGACAGCACCAACGGATTTCCATTTTTAACTCTCTTTTCACTTTCTCCCTGCACATGCAGCGCACGGTCACACTGGAACATGGCATCCGTTGGCAGGACAGCCGCTGAAAGCCGCCCCTCGTCACGCAGTTGTTCGATTGCCCCCAGCCGGATCGCATGTGCCAGATCAAACGGGCCAACCGCTGTCCGCACCAGCGCTTCCATGCAGCCGCCGCATCCAAGCTTTTTTCCGATATCTGCGCAGAGTGTGCGGATATACGTCCCTTTCGAGCAGGTCACTGTAAAAATCACCTGCGGAAGTTCGACTGTTTCCACACAAATCCGGTCAATCGTGACCGGCCGCGCTTCCCGCTCCACCTCCATGCCCTGCCGTGCCAGCTCGTACAGTTTTTTTCCGTGAACCTTGCGCGCGGAATACATGGGAGGTATCTGAAGGATCTCTCCCTGAAACGACAGGATGCACTGTACCGCCTCTTCAGCTGTACAGGAAACTGCCTCGCTACGCAGCACGGTCCCTGTCAGATCTTCCGTGTCTGTTTCCACGCCAAGGCGCAGGGTAGCGCGGTACGTCTTTCTCTCATCCGTCAGAAGCTCACACACCCGCGTCGCAGTGCCAAGGCATACCGGAAGTACACCTTCCGCCTCCGGATCCAGTGTCCCGGTATGCCCGATCCGCTTCTGCTTTACAATTCCCCGGAGCTTTGCTACAACATCATGCGACGTATAGCCCCGCTCCTTATATACATTCATAATCCCATTCATATCTGTTTCTGTCTGTCTCAGCTTTTCTTCCCGCGAAGCATCCGCTCCATATGATAAGTAATATTATTCACGACATCATAGACACTGCCCTGCATATTGCAGCCGGCCGCGCGCACATGTCCGCCGCCGCCAAAATAGCTTGCAATGACGCTTACATCGATCAGCTCCCTGGAACGCAGGCTGACCTTGTACTCCCGCAGCGCTGTCTCATAGAGAAAAATTGCCGCCTCTACACCGCTTGTTGACATCAGGGCCTGCACGATGCCATCCAGATCAGACGGCTTCACACCATAAAAATCCATTTCCTTCCTGCGCACAGCGCTGAAAATAATCTTGCCGTCCAGCAGCAGAATACTCTCAAGCAGCGCCCGTCCAAGGATCTGATTCTGGTAATAGGTCTTATCATAATACGTATCACTGATGATTTTATTGAAACGGATTCCTTTGCGCATCAGCGCAGCCGCGGTTTCCAGCGTCTCCGGAGCTGTACACGAATGCCGGAATACACCGGTATCATGGATGATCCCCATGTAAAGCGCCTCTGCCACCTCCGGTGTCACCCGTCTAAGATCGAGCAGGCTCGCCACAATCTCAGAAGTCGAACTCGCGTCCGGACGGATATCATTCAGATCCGCAAATCCGATATTGCTGATATGATGGTCAATGCAGACCGTCCGCTTCGCTGCCTGCTTATATTTCAGTGCCTGCCCAAGCCGTTTCTCATCCGCACAGTCCAGACAGAAAAACACATCGTGCGGCTCCGTATCCGGATAGCTCTGGCAGATATCCTCCGTTCCCTTCAGGATTCGGTACGACACGGAAAATTCTTCCAGATAGACTGTCACCGACAGCTGCGGGTAATTCTCCCTCAAATACAAATACAGTCCGATACAGGAACCAACCGCATCTCCGTCCGGGCGGACATGCCCGGCGATCCCTACCGTCTTCGCCTGTCTCAGTTCTTCCTCAAGCTTCACTGCTGCTCTCGTCCCCATAGTCCTCCCTCTGCTCGTTTTTGATTACCTCATCGATCAGCTTTGTCATCGTCACACCGTACTCGATCGACTGATCTAAAATAAACCGGATCTCCGGTGTGTTGCGCAGATTCACGGTATGCGCGAGCTGCCGGCGGATATACCCCTCCGCGCTGCGCAGCCCCTGTAAGGTATCCTGCGCTGCCTGCTCGTCGCCAAGTACGGAAATATAGGCCTTACACGTCTTCAGATCCGGAGCAACCTCGACTGATACGACAGACGTCATCGGTGCAATACGCGGATCCTTGATCTCATTTCGGATAATATTTGATAATTCCTTCTGAACCTCGCCATTGATTCGCGTGTTCTTAATACTGTTTTTCCTCAAATTAAGAGCTTCCTTTCTGAATATCCATGCCTGCTTCGCAGGCGCCTACCCGTTACCATTTCACTTATCCAGCCAGAATGGTCTCTAAGCAGTTCCTCTGTCTGTCCATCCCGGCCAGGCTTTTACCGTGGACCGGGCAGACAGCCGCCGTGTGCCGCCTGCCCGGATTTGTGAGCGCGTCCTATCTGGGAACCTCCACCATGATATAAGCCTCCACGGTATCCTCTTCCCGGACATCATTAAACTTCTCAAACACCAGACCACATTCGTAGCCTGTCTTTACTTCCTTTACGTCATCCTTAAAGCGCTTCAGCGATGCAAGTGCTCCCTCGTAGATTACCTTGCCATCCCGTGAAATCCGGATTGAACAGTTCCGCTGGAAAACACCGTCCGTCACATAGGAGCCCGCGATTGTTCCGACACCGGAAGCCTTGAAGAGCTGGCGCACCTGTGCGTGACCGATCACCTTCTCCTCAAAGATCGGATCGAGCATGCCCTTCATCGCTGCTTCAACATCTGCAATCGCATCATAGATGACACGGTACAGACGGACATCGACATTCTCACGCTCCGCCGTTGCCTTTGCCGTCGCATCCGGCCGCACATTGAATCCGATAATAATCGCATTGGAAGTCGAAGCCAGCGTGACGTCTGACTCGTTAATTGCGCCGACGCCGCCGTGGATGATCTTTACGATGACTTCCTCATTCGACAGCTTCAGCAGGCTCTGCTTGACTGCCTCCACGGAGCCCTGCACATCCGCCTTTACAATAATATTCAGCTCCTTCAGATTGCCTGCCTGAATCTGGGAGAACAGATCATCCAGCGACATTCTGGACTTCGTCTCCTCCAGCAGACGCTCTCTGCCCTCACTGATAAAGGTCTCAGCAAAGCTGCGCGCCTCCTTCTCCGATTCGAGCGCCATAAAGATTTCTCCTGCGTTCGGCACATCGGAAAGACCGAGGATCTCAACCGGCGTAGACGGGCCGGCTTCTCTGACTCTGCGCCCCTTGTCATCCATCATCGCACGCACCTTGCCGTGGCAGGCGCCTGCCGCTACCGGATCTCCGACGTGCAGAGTACCCTTCTGTACCAATATCGTTGCTACCGGTCCTTTGCCCTTATCCAGCTCTGCCTCGATGACAAGACCACGGGCACGGCGGTTCGGATTTGCCTTAAGCTCCGCGACCTCCGCTGTCAGCAGAATCATCTCCAGCAGGTTATCAATTCCCTCATGCGTGTGCGCGGAAACCGGTACACATACGGTACTTCCGCCCCAGTCCTCCGGAATCAGGCCCTGCTCCGTGAGCTCCTGCTTCACGCGGTCAATATTTGCATTCGGCTTATCAATCTTATTAATTGCTACAATAATCTCAATTCCGGCTGCCTTCGCATGGCTGATTGCCTCTACAGTCTGCGGCATCACACCGTCATCTGCCGCTACCACCAGAATTGCAATATCCGTTGCATTCGCGCCGCGCATACGCATTGCCGTAAATGCTTCATGTCCTGGCGTATCCAGGAAGGTGATCTTCTGGCCATTGATAGATACGACATACGCGCCGATGTGCTGCGTGATACCGCCAGCCTCCTTGTCAATCACATGGGTATTCCGGATCGCATCCAAAAGTGAGGTCTTGCCGTGGTCTACGTGACCCATGACACAGACAACCGGCGGACGGGCGATCAGAGTCTCCTCCGGCTCCTCTTCCTCCTTCAGGAGCTCCTCGATCACATTGACCTTGACCTCCCGCTCACAGATACAGTTGTACTCCAGCGCAATCTCTTCCGCCTTATCGAAATCAATCTCCTGGTTGACCGTTACCATCGTGCCCTGCAAAAACAGCTTTTTCACAATGGCTGCCGGCTGTACCTTCATCGCCTCAGCAAGTTCCGTTACCGTGAGCTTCTCCGGAATTGTGATCGTGCGGATCTGCTCCTCCGGCTTCTCCACCAGCTTCGGTGCTGCCGGCTTCACCGGTGCGCCCTTGCGGCCACTCTTCTGGTTCGTGCGGGAATTCTGGTTCTTCTCCAGACGCTCCAGCTTCTCGCCTTTCTCCACACGGTTGCGATCACCGCGCTCTGTACGCTTTCTGCTCTCCTTTTCAAGCGGCTTCGACTCTACCGGCGCCTTGGGGATGCTGACCGGACGTCCGCCCTGTCCGCGGCCTGCACCAGCACCTCTGCCATCGTCTCTGCGGCCGCCTCCCTGGCCTCTGCTGTCGTCCTGGAATCTGCCGCCCCTTCCAGCACCGTCCTGATAACGCGCCGGACCTCTGCCATCGTCTCTGCGGCCTGTGCCTGCACCTCTGCCGTCGTCTCTGCGGCCTGCACCCGGACCTCTGCCGTCATCTCTGCGGCCCATGCTTCTGCCATCCTCACGGCGGCTATCCTGCCCGCGGCCCGCACCGGCACCTCTGCCGTCGTCTCTGCGGCCTGCACCCGGACCTCTGCTGTCATCTCTGCGGCCCATGCTTCTGCCATCCTCACGGCGGCCATCCTGTCCGCGGCCTGCACCGGCACCTCTGCCATCGTCTCTGCGGCTTCCGCCCTGGCTTCTGTTGTCGTCTCTGCGGGTACTGCCCTGGCCTCTGTTATCGTCTCTGCGGCTTCCGCCCTGGCCCCTGCCATCGTCACGGCGGCCTTTTCCATCCTCCTGGCTGCGGCCTGCTGCACCTGCGCCGGCGCCCCTGCTGCCGTCGTCTCTGCGGCTGCTGCCCTGGCCTGCGCGTTCTCCCGCACTTCTGGCTGCCGCATTTGCCTGATCATTGCGCTCTGCGGCACTGCGGATACCAGTCTGGCCGCTGCGCTCCCCGGTTACTGCTGCCTTGCTGCCCTGCGCTGCTTCCTGGATTCTCTCCTCCGGCTTCTTGGCCTGCGCCACAGATACCTTTGGCTCCTCTACACTGGCTGCCTGAATCTTCTCCGCTGCAGGAGTCTTCCCCTCTCCTGCAGCCTGTGCCGGAACAGCTGCCTTCGGCGCCGGCTGCTTTGTCTCAGGCTGCGGTGCAGCGGACACTGCTGCCTGCCCGGATGCCGGCTGCTTCGTTCCTGACTCCTGCAGCCTTCCATCTGCCGGAGTTCTGGTTTCCTGCACGGCTGTCTCCTGCTTTCCAGCAGCTGCCTTGCTGTCTGCTGCTGGCCTCGTTTCTGCTACCGTCTTTGCCGCAGCCATCGGCTTTTCTCTCACAATTGTTTCCGTTGTTTTTTCCTCTGCAGGCTTTCCTTCCGCCACAGGTCTTGCCGGAGCTGGCTTCCCATTCGCAGCCGGTCTTGCCGCTCCTGCCGGCTTGCCTGCCATCGGTTTTGCACCTGGCTTGCCTGCACCCTGCGGACGCGGCTTTGCGCCTGGCTTTACCATCCCGGTCTTACTATTTTGAGGACGGAATACCATATTATATTTCTTCTTTGGCCGTGCACCCGCACCTGCCTCGGCCTCCACTTTCCTTTCCTGCTCATTGTCCTTTTGCATATGCTCATCCTCCTTCATCTTTGCCGGTCTGCTGCCAACCATTGACGACCTGACCTGCCTTGCATCTTCATCCTCAATCTCATTCCTGCGGCTCTTTGCCTCAAAACCTATCCGTTTCAAAGCTGCCGCAATCTCACTGTTCCCTTTCCCCATATCTTCCGCAGGCTTATGCCCCCTGATTTTCGCCATCTGCACGCCCTCCGTCCCTCATTTGATTCTCTGACTCCGCAAGCGGCAGCTTTCCATAGATGGAATCTGCTAACCCACGGTCTAATACCGCGAGCGAAGCGCGCGCTTCGCATCCAACCGCCATACCAAGCTCCTCCTTTGTGCTATACAAGGCAACCGGCACCTCGTAAAAGATACACATATTCCGGAACTTTTTCTTTGTGTTCTGGGAAGCATCTGTAGAAATCAGCACCAGATGGGCCTTTCCTGCTTTCACTGCCTGCTCTGTCTGAAACTCTCCGGCGGCTATTCTGCCTGCCTTTTTTGCAATACCGACCAGCGACAATACGCTATCTCTCTTCAATCGATCCAATCTCCTTCTTCAGGCTCTCATACGTTTCCTCCGGGATTTTGACCTTCAGGGAGCGCTCGAGACCTTTACATTTGCGTGCCTTTTCCAGGCAGTCCATACTCCGGCAAAGGTACGCGCCGCGTCCGTTCTTCCGGCCGGTCGCATCCACAAGGATCTCGCCTTCCTGCGTCCTGAGAACCCTTATCAGCTCTTTCTTACCTTTCATTTCCTGGCATCCCGCGCACATACGCATCGGGATCTTTTTTCCCTGACCTGCCATAGGCTATTCTTCACCACCATCCTCTGCATACACTTCCGAATCTGCAGCTTCATCGGCAGCATGCTCTTCCGGCTCAGAAGCCTCACTCTCTGTATACGGCTCTGGTTCCGTGCCATCCTGCTGCTCATACGGTACTTCTGCATCCTCATCTGTATACGTTTCCGGATCATAGCCCTCCTGGCTGTATTCCTCCTCCGCGTATCCTTCCTCGTCATACTCGTCGTAGTATTCTTCTTCGTCGTAATAATCTTCCTCGTACTCCAGAAGATCGCCGGATTCTCTCGCCTGAGTCTCACTCTTAATATCAATCTTAAATCCAGTCAGCCGCGCGGCAAGGCGTGCATTCTGTCCCTCTTTTCCGATCGCCAGAGACAGCTGGTAATCCGGAACTACCACACGCGCCGATTTCTCCTCATCATCCGCGATGACGTAGATGACCTTCGCCGGACTCAATGCATTTTCAATCAGAAGTGCCGGATTCTCATCCCAGTTGATAATGTCAATTTTCTCACCATTCAGCTCGCTGACCACTGCATTCACACGGTCGCCGTTCTTTCCGACACATGCGCCGACCGGATCAACGTCCGGATTGTGCGACATCACCGCAATCTTCGTCCGGCTGCCCGCTTCCCGCGCAATGCTCTTGATCTCGACGATTCCATCCGCAATCTCAGAAACGGTCTCTTCAAACAGGCGTTTCACCATCTGCGGGCGCTTTCTGGACACGAAAATCTTCGGTCCCTTCGGGGTCTCACGCACTTCAATTACGTAGAGGCGGACGCGCTCTGTCGGCCGGAAATATTCCCCGGGAATCATCTCCTCACTGCTTAAAGTCGCATCCACATTTCCCAGATTGATCATAAGATTCCGCCCGGAATAGCGCTGGACGACGCCGGTGATCAGATCATCCTGCTTCGTAATATATTCATTGTACAGTGACTTGCGCTCTTCCTCCCGGATTTTCTGCAGAATCACGTTCTTCGCATTCTGCGTTGCGATCCGGCCAAATTCTTTTGACATGATATCTACATTCACGATATCGCCAAGCTCATACCGTGGATCTTTCAGCTTTGCATTGGTAAGACTGATCTGGGAAAGCTCATCCTCGACCTCCTCAACGACCGTCTTCTCCGCATGGATCCGGAATTCGTAGGTCTGCGGGTCAATACTGACGACTACATGCTCCGGCTCTGTCCCGTACTGCGTCTTGCATGCCTGGAGCAGAGACTGCCGGATTGCCTCAAGCAATGTATCTTTACTGATGTTTTTTTCCTTTTCCAGCACCTCCAGTGCGATGCTCAGCTCACTTCGGGTAGCCTTGCTTTTTTCAATTCCTTTCCCTTTTCCTCTGGTCTTAACCATGACCGTATCATCCTCCCATGTGTGTATTTTCAAGTGCGCCCAGTACAATGTCAGCGGTCCGGCAGCCATGCTCTGTGAGAGTGCTGAACCGTTACGCTCTGCTTTAGAAATCAAAGGACAGCCTTACCAGTGCAATGTTTGCACGGTCAAACGCCATTTCCTCCTGATTTTCCATCTCAAGCACGATTGTTTCCTTATTATAGCTCCGCAGGATCCCTGTAAACTCCTTCTGGTGGTTGATCGCCTGGAATGTCCGGACGTCCACCTCTTCCCCGATGCTCCGCGCAAAATCCTTCTCCTTGCGCAGCGGCCTGCCAAGCCCCGGAGAACTGACCTCCAGAACATAGGCCTCGTTAATAAAATCTTTTTCATCCAACCGGTCGCTCAGTGCGCGGCTCACTACCTCGCAGTCATCCACGGTAATTCCGCCTGGCTTATCAATATAAGCGCGCAGATACCACGTTCCGCCCTCCTTCACATACTCGACATCCACCAGTTCAAACTGATGCTCTGCCAGAATCGGAGAAAGCAGCGCTTCCGTTTCCTGCTCATAAGTCTCCCTTTTACTCATCGCAAACCTCCTGCCGGAACTGTTTTCCATAAAGTAAGAGTGGACCGTTCCGACCCACTCTTACTCTAGTAACGTTATCTAATTCTTTCCAATCATAACACCCTTTACAGCAAATTGCAAGACTGTTTTCAAATAAATATCAGTTACTGCTCACAGATGACCGTGAACAGTAAAAAATATTACTCAAACTCGTTCGAGCAAGCTACTTTCATGATTGTATTGACCGGGAAGTGGCCGTCATCTCCCGCGTAGATGATGACCTCGCAGTAATGGCCATAGTCTGCATTATTATAGCGGTAATACTTGAAGTCTCCTGATTCACTCGTCAGCTCATATTCGATCCCTGCATTTTCCAGAATCGTAAGGAATTCTTCCTCGGTAATACCGACACGCACGCCGCCCGGCAATGCGCCATCCAGTTCCAGATCATAGCCGCCTACCTCAATCGTATCAATCCAACAATTTTCTGGAATCGTCGCATAGTCTTCTTCATTATGGATGGTAGTCGAAAACTTCTGACCGCCTTTCATCAGGCCGGCCCATCCATAATAGTTTGCCATGATCACCTTATCGGTATCTGACGGAATCAATTCCCATCCATCTGCAAGAAGCGTGCTTACCGGCACCGGAAGCGCATAGACCTGGCCATCCAGCTCAATCTCATACGCCGTCAGATCCGTGCTCAGCTCTGCCGGCTTCTGGTACGCTGTCACAGCCTCCGGAACCTCTTCACTTGCCTCGCCGGCATCAAACCCTTCGGGCTCTACAAAATTCTCCACGGCAATGTACTCCAGCACTCCGCTTTCCTTAAATACTTCCAGCTCGTATGTGCTGTTGTAGTCCATTTCATACGTGTATTTGGTGTACAAATCTCCTTCGTAGGTATCACTCGGCGTACCATAAGCAGCCTCGATCGCCGCAAGATCCGCCTGCCCTCTCACCAGCCCACCCGGAAGCACAACTTCGCCCTCTGTAAGGTCCCAGTCATAGCTGTCGATGGTCATGCCGCCTACAATACACTCCTCCACCGGCATATTATTGATGCCAAGATTCAGAATGTAAGCAGTACATTTTTCATTGTCCTTCGTAAAACGCACCGTTGTGTACTGATATGGCTCCAGCACCGTCTCCAAGTTCTCCGCATCGGTCGTCCACCCGAGCGCTGCCCAGTCCGCATACATCATCGGAAACTGATATACAACCCCGTCAACCTGAAGCTGAAAATCGGTCCACTTCTCTGAGAGCTGCTTCGCAGCTTCCTGTCCGTCCGCCGCAGCTTCTTCTGTCGCCTGCACCCCGGTATCTGGCGCCTCTGTCGTGGTTTCCTCCGCACATACCACACCACCAAATACAAGAGCGGCAGCCATAGCTAACACTGCTTTTTGTAATTTCATAGCCTTCGTCCTCCACATCCTCGTACTGTACGGGTACAGATATTCCCAAAAGCAGTGATAGCCTCTCTCATTGCTGCTTTTGTTAAACTCCGCCCCATAATAATTTCATCATAAACGAAAACCCAAATTTCGTAAAGCATTTTTTATTTCTTAATCAAGCTACACCTATCGCTCAAACTGTTTTATAATAATTCTTTATATAACCGGTATACATTCTGGTACAGGATTCCGTCAATCCGGTCGTCAGATATGTGACTGCGGTGCAGAACCCATGCCAGATCCTGAATCCGGGAGGCATCCTTCGGGTTGCTCGCTCCGTGGAAGCCGTCGAAATCCGAGCCAAGACCGACGCAAGCGCTCCCTCCCATGTCCATCATATGGATGGCATGGCGCGCCAGATATTCCAGCAATTCCCTTGTATCCTGTTCCACCCGGTCCTCCCAGCGGGCGATCACAAAGTCCGGATAGAGATTCAGTCCCGCGACACCGCCGCGTTCCCCAAGCATCCGCAGCATCTCATCCGTCAGGTTCCTCCTGTGCGCACAGAGCGCGCGTGCGTTGGAATGACTCGCCACAAACGGCTTCCTTGCATGCTCGCAGACATCAAAAAAGCCGTCATCCGACAGATGTGAGACATCTACGATCATTCCAAGCTGTTCCATTTCTTCTACAAACCGGATTCCTGTCTCCTTCAACCCGTAGGTACGAACTTCATTTGGACGGTAGCCCCGGCTTCCCTCCGGCTGCATAGACGCAGGATAACCGATTTCATTTTCATAGTTCCAGGTCAGCGTCATCATCCGTGCGCCATAGCGGTAAAACTCCCGGAGCTTCTCTGTCTCTCCGAGGCAGATTCCTCCCTCCTCCAGCGTCAGAAGCGCCGAGATCCGTCCCTCCTGCTCGTTTTTCTGAAGCTCCGCAAACGAGGTCACTGCTCCGATCGCTTCTTTGTTCGCAGCTATCTCCTCCTGGAAAATATGTACCAGCTCCAGAGCGAAACGGTAGGGCGCGTCATTCTTCTGCACACAAGCGATCCCATCTGTTCCCAGAGCAGCCGACGTGTCTTTGCCTTTGCCGTCCTGCGTATCCGACTGCCTGCCCATTCCAGACGCCGGACCGCCACTGCTTTCTGACAGCCGGAAGCGCTCCTTTGCCTCCTTCATGTCTACAAACACTGCCATATTCTGGAGCAGATAATCCCCCTGCACAAGCTTCGGCAGCGCAACCTGCAGACTATCGTCTCCGTTTAAGCCTGAAACAAGACCCCTTGCCCGTTTTTCATGAATCTGGTACAAGGTATCACAATGCATATCGATGATATTCATATTGCCTTTCTCCTTTTCCCCCAGCTGCTATGTCTTCTGCCCGTCATTTCCGGCACATCCATATCCCGCTGCATCCTGCTGCGAAATCCCGCCGCCAGTTCCGGCTCATAACCACTTTTTAAGCCAGGAGCTGAGCCACAGCGCAGCCACCTTCGCAGCTACCTTTCTCTTGCTGCCATCCGTTAAGCCCTCCGACTTGCTTTCTGTAGATTCCACTGACCAGGAAGTGTCCGGATAATATTCACCCGCATCCTGAAATGAAAATCCATTTTCCTTTGCGTACTGCTCTGCATAAGAGCCGGGGATTCCATAGATCACAGCACTGCTGCATCCCTGGAATGCCTGGTCCCCAATTTTTGTAACCGTAGCTGGAATCACAATCCGCGTAATACTGCCTGGATATTGTCCCGTCGCCGCAATATAAGCAGGTATCTCTGTCATCCCGTCCTCAAATATCATTTCCTTCAACTCTTTGCAAGCCGAAAATGGTCCATCTGGCCCTTCGCCCCAATTGGATGATAATAAGCAGGAAGAGACCGTCTTGGGAATCGTGATACTTGTGATCGCCGTCCCCGAAAAGGCTTTGTACCCTATCGTTTTAACATTTTTTCCCAGTACCACCTTTTTCAAAGCCCTACAATCCTTGAATGCTTTGTCACCCAGATACGTAACCTTATCTCCAAGTTCAATCTCCGTTAATCCTGATTCGGAAAAAGCATCAATCTCTATACATTCTATATTTTCCGGCAGGGACACGCTTGACAGCTTCTTACAGCCATGGAAGGAGCCTGAGCTGATATGGGTCACTGATTCCGGAAGCACAACCCTGGTCAGCTGAAGCTTTCCGCGTGCGGCTGCACCGTTTACTATTGTCGTTCCTTCTTCGAAAATGATTTCTTCCAGTCTCCAGCTAAACGGGGTGTTGCCCATTGCATCCAGTGCAAGATAAGTCACACTCTTTGGCAGCGTAATGCTGGTCGCCGCAGTATCCTCGAAGGCAGCATCTCCTACCATTTCCAGATTGTGGTTCAATAGGATCTCCTTCAGATTTGTGCATCCGCTAAACGCAAAACGCTCTATATATCTGACATTTTCTCCCAGTACGATCTTTTTTAAACCAGTACACCTGCTAAACGCACTTTCCTTTATAGTCACAATTCCTGACGCCATATTCACTTCCGCAAGCCCTTCGCAGCCCGAAAAAGCACGTACTCCAATCTCTGACAGCGACTCCGGAAATGTAACGCTCGAAAGGCTGCTGCACTTATAAAAGGCCCCTTCCTCTATTTTTTTCAGCGATTCTGGAAATACAATTCTCTTTACACTGCATTCCGCCGCGATATAGTCTGTTATTTTCGTTGTGCCGTCAGCAAACCTGATTTCTTCGAGCGTCTCGCATCCTTTTAATGGAGAATGCCAGGTCCACTCATGATGTCTTGATACATTGGGAGGAATCGTGATACTGGTAATCGATGTTCCCTCGATGATCTGGCAGCCTAACGCAGTCACTGTCTCCGGAATGATAAGCCCTGTCACAGCGGCATGGTGTGCAAATGCAGCATCTCCGATCGCTGTTACCGTATAATCTCCGATCTTATCCGGTATCGTTACGACTCCTCCTTCCCCCTGATAGCCGACAATCCTCGCACTCGACTCCGATACCGAATACAAGAAATCACCGCTCTGGAAAACTTCCGCTGTTTCCGTTTCAGATTGTTCGCTTTCTGAAGTATCCCCGGTCATTCCTTCCACAGCATCAAGCTTCTGTATTTCCGTCAGCTCAATCTGCAAAATCTCCTCTGTCTCTGTTTCTGAAACCAGTATCATTTCAGAATCGCTTTCTTCTGGCTCTTTTGCTGCTGTTTCTGTTTCAACCGGCAATAGTTCTCTCTCATCTAATACTTCTGCATCCGTTTCAGCCTTTCCGGTTTTCTCATTTTCATTCATGATGTCGATCACGTGAATATCAATTTCAGCCAGCGCTCCCGCTATCTCTTCTTCCGGTATCGTTCCCCATGCTTCCCCTGTCTCATCGGCTAATATTTCATCCCGTGGCAGAACATCACTGCCTGCAGCCAATCCCGCCGTCCCATTTGCAGCCACGCACACACTCAGCAACCACAATATGTATTGTTTTCTTTTCTTCACATGCCTCTCCTTTTTCATCTTTGTATTGTCCACCTTAAAATATCTGCATAAGCAGACTCTTATCCACTGTCAAATAACCAAACCAGACACATACTGGTTCGGCTGCCTACAGATACTCCCGCAGTGCATACACCACCTTCCCCCTTGCTCCCTGCACAGTCCGTGCATGGTCAAGGGAACTGAGCACTGCCTCCTCCACCGCTTCCGCAGCCGCCTCAAATACCGGATCCATCCTATCGTCGCGGAATGCCTTCTGCTCATAAATTGCCGACGCTCCATAGTGAGGAGTCCGGTTTGCCGTGGAGAACGCAAGCGCGATGTCCCCGCTCCCATTTCCAAGATACGATCCTACCCTGGCAAGTGCCACCGCAGACCGGCGCGCCAGACGTTTCAGCTGACGGTCTGAGAGCGGAAGATCTGTCGCAAGCACGATAATGACCGAGCCATGCTCTGGCTCGTGCTGTAACCGGGTTGTCAGAGGAAGTCTTGTATTTCGCGAAGATCCCGGTGTTGCTTCTGCAGTCTGCAAAGTTACCTCTGCAGATTCTGCGTCTCGCGATTTTGCTGATGGTTCTGCAGCCTTCAAATCGCCTGCTGCCAGTCCTGCCCCCTTCGGCGGAAATTCTGTCTCCGCCATCCGCTTTCCGTTGACGCGCAGGTTTCCAGCCATACCAAAGTTCGTCATCACCAGTGCACCGATTACATAATCTGCACCGTCTGTCTGTAAGAGCCGGGAAGCTGATCCGATGCCGCCTTTCAGGCCCATACAGCACATCCCGGTCCCGGATCCGACAGCGCCCTCTGCGAAGGTTTCGCGGCAGTCCATCAGAGCCTCCCGCACATGCGCCTCTGTCACATGCAGGCCCCGGATATCATTCAGGCTCCCGTCGTTGCACTCCATGACAATTCCATTCACGGTACCGGTAACAATCCCGATGTCCGGATTTTCTTCCAGCATATACTTTGTTAGTGCGTCCAGCGCCGTCCCGACACTTAAGGTATTCGTCAGGACAATCGGTGTCTCCAGCGTACCGAGCTCCTCAACCTGCACAAGTCCCGTGCTCTTCCCAAATCCATTGATCACAGCCGCGCCTGCCGCGAGCTTTTCCTGGAACAGGTTCCCGTCATGCGGCCGGATTACGGTCACTCCGGTGTGGATTCCACACTCCTCATCCTCCAGTGTCACCTGACCTACTGTCACATCAGAGACATCGGTAATCTGGTTCCGTTCCCCTCTCCGGTATTTGTGATCCAGTCTGATCCTGCTGTCTGCTTCCAGTCCCACACACGTTTCCCCCTTCCAATACTTTCCTATTAGTATACTCCCTTCTGTTCCATTTGACCAGTACAAATCTACGCCCAATCGAGAAGTGCGTCTCTGAACTGTAAACCTCTGAACTGCCAGACGGATTGGATAGCCTGTGCTGCAACGACGAAAAAGGGCCGCCCACGCGCCCCTTTTCCACTCTTAGTCCGCCAGCGATGCCCCGCCCGGCGTGATTACAATACTTTCTCCCGGAAGCTCTGTCTTGCGCTTTACGACATCCTCAATCTGTGCGCGCTGGACATCATCCAGCTCCGCCTGATTCACCACGACGTCCACCGTTCCATCCGCGATGCTCACAATACAGCCCTCAAATCCCTTTGCCTCCAGCAAAAGTTCCGCTGCCGCCTCCTTCTCTGCAAGCTGCGTCATCTGGGTCATTGCTGCCACCGCACCTGCTTTTTCCTCCTCAGTGATATTCGCACTGTCGATCAGCTCCTGCAGTGTCTCCTTATTCTTCGCGCGCACCTGTTCCCGGTTCAGCTTCGCCGCGGCCAGCACATTTGCGCCTGCCTGCGTACTGCTTGCCAGCACAGCCTCCCCAACCGCAGTTGTGCCCGCATCCTGCGCTGCCGCGTCCTCTGAACCATCGCCGTCGAGGCTGACAATATCCTCGTATGTATCTTCATACGTATTTGCATACGTATTTGCCGCGGTGCTCACCGGGTCTGTCAGCAGCACCTTACTGTCGTCCGAATTTGCCGGTTCTGCCTGTTTCTCCAGGATCCTCCCTGAGTAATTCAGATATCCTGCCACTGCAATCATAATCGCGAGTGTCGTGATAATAATCTGATTCTTCCTTACTACGTGTTTTACTTTCATCTTATCCTCCTCATTCCATCTTCATTACTTTTATTTTATGCGCCTGGATTCCAAATAATGCCATCACAGCTTCTGTGATTTCACCTGCCACCACCGCGTTCCCTCCGCCCTGCGCAATCACCAGAACTCCCTCAATTTCCGGGGAAAGCGTTTCTCTTACATAAGGCGTTTCATTTCCATAGGCATCCTTCTGGTACACCGTGTTCTCACTGTTGCTGGACTGAACTGTCTGCCCGCCTGGCTCTCCCTCCTTGTCCGGACTCTGTGAGCTTGCATTCTGCAGCTCCAGATCCTTTTCCACAAGCTGCTGTCCGTCTGATTTCAACGTGATCATAACATCTGCCCGCCCGACTCCCTCTACCCTGGAAAGCATTCTTTTTAACTTATCCTCCAGCAGGGAAGCCTGATCCTGTGCCGTTTGCGCAGATACCGTTTCCTCTGTCTCCGTCTGTCCGGCCGGACTGGACTGCGGAGACTCGGACGGCAGCGCAATTACTACCAGTAAAAGCCCGGCAAGCAGCAGAATTGCGATCTGTTCTTTTTTGCCCTCCCGCAGCTTTGACAGCCATTTCACAAGCGTCTCCCTCCTAGTCCTGTTATGGAAATCCTGCCGGGCATCAGGCCATAGACCGACGCAAGTTCCTCCCGGATCTGCCCCGCAGCCGCAGAAAGTTCCTTGCCGGCATCTGCTTCTCCTGCCTCTGTGTCATTCATAAGCTCGATTGACACAGCCCGGATCTGATATTCGTCTGCCGGGTCAAAGGCCACCTCTACCGCTCCTGCATTTGCCCCGTATGCCTCCGCGACAGTCTGAATCTGTCTGCGGATTTCAATCTGGTACGCAGCGAGAATCGCATCATTCTTTAATTCTCCCATTCCTTCCACCGCAGTTTCCAGATTGTAATAATCCTCTTTCAGAAACTCCAGCTGAAGCAACCGCTCCAGCTCTCCCTCTCCCGTCAAAAAATCCAGCAGCGGCGAGACCGCCATCAGAAAAAAGAGCAGTCCTGCATAAAACCGGACATACTTTGCAAATTTTCCCTCTGGAATCAAATGAAGCAAAATTGTCAGAATACAGACTGCGCCTACCAGCGTTTTCAACCATGCAATCAAGCGCTCCACCCCGCCTTCCCACTCTTGCAGCATCTGTTCTTCTGCTTATCCGCACTTTACAGTACGCATCTGCTCCACTGCTGCTTATCCGCCTTTCACAGAAGCGGTAATCAGCGCAAGCGAAATCACAAACATTGCCATTCCGGACAGCAGCACCCTCATCAGCATCAGAGAGCTTTCTGAGATACCTGCGATGCAGTCCACCATCCGTTTCTCGCTGACCGGCTGCAGCAGTGCGCACAGCACCCGGAACAGCAGGATATTCACAGCAAGTTTCAGAAAAGGCACCAGGCAAATCGCGGCTATGGCGATCATCCCGGCCACACCCACGGCATTCTTAATCACAAGTGCTGAGCCCAGTACCGTCTCCGCCGCTGCATCCATCAGGTTCCCGATCCCGGGAAGGACCTTTGCCAGCCGGTGAACTGCCGAATTTTTCAGCGAATCCACAGCCGGAGAGATCAGGCACTGCACCGCCTGCAGCCCGGCGGTGATGCCAACCGCCGTCCGGACGGTCCATTCCACGACCGTCCGCAGGAGGGAAGCAAACTGTGAAAAGCAATCCTCCCGCGTCATCTGGTTCAGAATGAGCAGCGCCATGTACAGCTGTATCAGAGGCAGTACAATCCTTATGATCACGCCGGTTAAAATATGAATTGCCAGCACGGTCAGCTGATAGAAGCCAAGCGCCGTCACTCCTCCTGCCGTGAACACGATTGTCACCAGATAGGCAGGCAGCAGCAGATTCATGAAGCTTGCCAGCGACTGCAGCGCCTCTGCCACGATCTGCCCCATTGCCTGGAATGAGTGAACAAGAAGCGTTGTAATCAGAAGATACATCATATAAAAGCTGATTTCCGCAATCGCATGATTTTCGAAGATCCGGATAAAATTGGAGATGACTGCCGAAACCAGCGCAATGACTAGAATCCGCAGAGCAAGCTCCTTCTGCTCCGCCAGCTGCGTAAATAAGATTTCCTGGACGGCTTGTCCGATTTCCCTCAAATCCCACGCCATGTTTCCCGTCATGAGATCCTTTATAAGTCCCAGAAAAGAAAAGTCAGAAAATGCTGTCATTTCCCTGAGCGCTTCCTCTGCCGCCTGCAGGTCCATCTCCTCCAGAAGCCATTCCTCCTGCTGCCATTCTTCCTGTTGTGTATCCGTTCGCTGCGATCCCTCTTGCTCCGCACGCTTCTGCTGTACTCCCCCCTGCAGCAAGTCTTCCGCGCGTACATACACGGCCTGTCCAAGCAGCAAACTCAACATTACGGCTGCCGCAAACCACCAGCAGCGTCTCTTTTTGCTCTGCCTCTTTCTTCTCACACCCTCCAACCCTTTACATCGCAACCGTTCCTGCTGTCTTCAAGCTGCGCTTAAGTATCTGCTTTGATACTTCCAGCATACTGTCGTGCCATCTTATGAATTACACCTTCCTTTCCCTTCACAAAATCCCTCTGCAGACACGCGCTGCACAACCTGCCCCTCACAGAAAAGAGGAAATCGTTTCCAGCAAAGCCATCAGGATAGGAGAGCTGACTGCCAGAATCGAAATTTTTCCAAAAATCTCAATCTGCCCTGCAATTGCGCTGTACCCGGCATCCTTGCAGATGCTGGAAGAAAAATCCGCCACATACGTAATCCCGATAATCTTCATCAGAATCTTAAAATAGCCATCCGAAATCGTCAGATAACCCTTGAGTACATCCAGCAATTCCAATACGGATGCCAGCCTGGTAACACTATAAAATAAAATCAGCAGACAGGTCGCCATACTGACCAGCTCCGCGTAGGGCGACCCGCTCTGCCGCAGCAGCAATGCCAGAAGCACCCCGGCAAACCCCATGCAGGCAATTTTTACAATATCCATACACAGTACTCCTTACCCGGCACTGTACCCCAACCCGGATAAGCCGGTGCCAAAAGTTTTGCCACTTTGCACAAGATTTCAACTCTACAGCGCAAACAGCGACTTAATCGTTTCAAAAAGCTGGCTGATATACGGCACCAGCCAGAACAGCACCAGCACAAGTCCCGCAATTCCGGTCAGGAATGCATGCTCCTCCCGTCCGCTCTGCTTCAGAATCTGACTCAACACAGAAACCAGGATTCCGACTGCCGCTATCTTGAAAATCAGATTCACACTCATGACCGCTCTCTCCCCGTCCACAGCTTCGCTGCGTTTTTCTAAATGCACTCTGTGAGTAACTGTTCCGCAATCGCTAATCCCGCAAGAATGCCCGGTTTGCACCAGATGAAGCAAACGCGCGGAAAGCTCTGCGCAGATATGGAACAGAGACTTTTGCGGAAGCAGGAACAGCTGCTAAACGCTCCGGCAATATGCAGGCTACAAAAACAGCAGCGCCAAAAAAGCACCTGCTGCCGCTGTGAGCTTCCGGTAAAGCGCTCCTTTTTCCCGGTACTGGCGTTCCATCTCCACACTCATCTCCTCAAACCGGCTTTGATATTTTTCCAGCATCGTCTTTTGCATCACGGTATCCGTATTGCTCAGCGCCTGTGCCATCCGGCAGGTTTCCTGATACTCCTCAGCAGCTAAAATTTCTTCCAGGCCGCTCGCTGCGGCTGCCTCCTCCCAGAGTGCCCCAAACGAGGCGCCCCTTTTCGCCCCTGCAAGTCCTGCCGCTTTCTGAAATAATGCCTGTGCCTCTGTCCTGCACTGCGCTGCCGCGTCCTCCAGCGCCTCCGGTACCGGCGTTCTCCGGAAAATCATCTCCTTTTCCAGAAACAGCAGCATCTCATGCAATTCGCGCAGGATCAGCCACCTCCGCTTCAGCCCGCGTTCCAGCTCCATCCCCGCCAGTATACATGCTGCAAGGATGAGGCAAATCCCGACTCCCTTTGCCGCTATCATGCCGCTTCCGCCTGCCCCATCAAAAGCTCTCCCTTCCTGCCAAACACTGCCCGCAGCCTTCCAACCTGCTCTCTCCCGGCAAGAAATACATACCGGTCAAATACCTGGCGCTCGATCAGGCTCTGCAGGATGGTCCGTTTACGCACCTCCTCATAGGACGCGCCATGCGCTGTCGCGATCAGACGGCAGCCACAGTACAGTGCAGAACGCACCGCCGCGAGATCCTCCTCTCCGCCGATTTCGTCGACTGCGATCACCTGCGGAGCCATTGAACGCAGCAGCATCTGAATTCCCTCTGATTTCAGACAGCCATCCAGCACGTCCGTCCGCATGCCAAGATCATTCTGCGGAATTCCAAGATAGGCGCCTGCCAGCTCCGAACGCTCATCAACCACGCCAACCGTCAGACCAGACAGACTGCAGGTTCCATTGGAAATCTGCCGGATGACATCGCGCAGCATCGTAGTCTTACCGCAGCCTGGAGGCGAGATCAGCAAGGTATGGCAGACGCTCCCGTCCTGAATCAGATACGGCATCAGCTCATCTGCACACCCCTTCTTCTGGTGTGCAAACCGGATATTCAGAAAGGAGATGTGACGAATACACTGCACATGCCCGCCCTCCATCACGACCCGCCCTGCAACCCCGACCCGGTGGCCGCCCGGAACCGTAAAATATCCCTGTTTTACCTCCTCGTCGTACGCATACAGCGAATATCCCGCCAGATGTTCCAGAGCCTCTTTCACTTCCCTTTGCCCCATCACCGCACAGTTCCCGGTTTGGAGCGTCAGTTTTCCGTCCATAGTAAGGCCGTATTCTTTCCCGCCATAGCGCAACAACAGCGGTCTGTTTGCACGCATTCGTATCTCCTGGAGCAGTTCCGGGTCCAGCTTCGCGTGCTCCAGACGACTGCGCAGACCTGCCGGAAACAAATCCATCACAGCTTCTCCACTCATCGCCAATCCCCCTTTTTCCCATCAGATACGTGCAAGTTTGACACTGCCAGAAAACTGCTTCAGGCTTTTTCTGCATCTTCCAGCTATTCGCAAATCATTCCATCACTCTGCCATTCGGCTGTTTTTATTCCCGCGAGCAACGAG
>DKWE01000121.1:38371-64949 GCA_002491565.1 Lachnospiraceae bacterium UBA7160
CAAATACCCCGCTGCTTTGCAGCGCTGCAAGTTTGATACCCCATTGCTTGCAGCGGGGTCTTTGATTCCAGTGATTTCGCGTTTCTAATATCCAGCCAGATTTCGCTGCAAGTTTACCAGCCCGTCTTCCGGGTTTTCATAGTACAATATATGGACACCCCTTCGAAGTTATGACAATAAAAAAAGGGAAGATATCAATTGCCTTTTGATATCTTCCCTTCTATTCTACTGTGTCCATTGGACGATTCCTTCCTTTCTGTAGCTTTCGGGGTAATGCATTACGTTCTCGGTGGTCCGTACCTCGCTTTCCTTGAATTTTGGAGTCGTACGTTAGATTCTCTTGATAAAATCTAACGGGGCTTACCTTTTCATTGGACTCTCCTCCTTGTCCTAATGACTGTCAGCAACGCTTGCTGTACTTTTTGTAATTGCGTCTGCCATTTCGTTTGGTGTTTTGTTTGTGTGTGCCTGTTTGTTTATGTCTGTATTATAGTCTCTCCTTCTTATTTTGTCAATACCTTTTTTCATAATTTTCATAATTTTATTTTTTAATTTAAATTTACATTAATTATCTGATAATTCAGACCACTTCCCCGGAACAGAGCGCTTGATTTTTCCAACATGGGAATATATAATGAGGCTATTCAAGACAGACACCGATCTATATTTGTATACTGCATCCTTTTCTTTCTGCACAATATGCAAAGAAAGTCTGAATGATCTGGTATACTGGTTCCATCAGAAAGAATGAGGAAATTTCTATGAAAAAACGAGTGGTTGTTGCACTTGGACACCGGGCACTCGGCACGACATTCCCGGAACAGCAAAAGGCCGTTCGCTCTTCTGCTGTCATACTCGCAGATTTAATTGAAGATGGCGCGCAGCTGATTATCACCCACAGTAATGCGCCCCAGGTCGGCATGATCCATACTGCCATGAGCGAATTTGCCAAATTTCATGAGACAAACGGTGCTCCGCTCTCTGTCTGCTCTGCCATGAGCCAGGGCTACATTGGCTTCGACATCCAGAACGCTCTGCGCACGGAACTTTTGAAGCGCGGCATCTACCGTACTGTGGCAACGGTGCTGACACAGGTCACGGCAGATCCATATGACGAGACCTTCTATCACCCTGTTAAAATCATCGGGCGCTATCTGACAGAAGAGGAGGCCGCAGCCGAGGAGAAAAAGGGGAATTTCGTGACAGAGGAGCCCGGAAAAGGATTTCGGCGTATCGTCGCGGCTCCAAAGCCTCTGTCTATCGTGGAAATTGACGCGATCAATGCGCTTGCCGCAGCCGGCCAGATCGTCATCGCCTGCGGAGGCGGCGGAATCCCGGTGCTGCGCCAGGGAAGCACGCTAAAGGGAGCAAGCGCCGTGATCGAAAAGGATCTTGTCAGCGGTCTGCTCGCCGACGAGACGGATGCCGACATGCTGATGATCCTGACCAACGAAGAATTTGTCAATATCCGGTACGGTACCTCTGAGGAGACTTCTCTGAAGCACATCACGCCTGACGAAGCGCGCGTCCACATCGCAAATCAGGAATTCGGAGAAAATAAGATGCTTCCCAAAATCGAGGCGTCGGTCAATTTTGTCTCCCGCAAGCAGGGGCGTCAGGCGGTTATTACCTCGATTGACCATGCGCTGGACGCTTACCGCGGCAAGACCGGGACGGTGATCTCGTACTAGAGCTTTATCCTGCCGCGCCCGATCTGTCTTTTGTTATAGCAGAGAGCGCGCTTACGCAGACAGCAACCATAAAAGTACCTACGCTGAGAGTTTCTCCGCAAGGTTCTATACAGATACGCCCGGATACAGGAGGAGGCAATCGTTCCTCTCCTGTGCCCGGGCGCTGTTACTTTGGCAGCTAACTGCTCCATGTCTGAATCATTTCATGCAGCATACGTACTGCAGCCATTAGTTCTTACCGGTACTTCCAATCCCGCCGCGGTCAGGCGCAGTCAGCCGCTCGCACTCCTCGAACCTCAGCGTCGGCTGGTGCTTCATAATGCGGAACTGACAAATCCGGTCATTCATGTGGATCACCGTGTCCCGCAGCGCATAAGCCGACATATACCACCAGTCATTCGGCCCTGCGTACGACTCATCTACCACGCCCATATGATTCACCTGAATGATCCCGAAGTTCTTATAAGTCGAGCTGCGCGGTACAATATGCGCTTCATACCCTTTTGGCAGCTGCATCGCCACCCCCAGCGGGATCAGACGGTACTCTCCCTGTTTCATCTCAACCTCTTCTGCTGCCCGCAAATCAATCCAGTCCGATTTGCCGCCAATATATTCCAGCCTCTTTACCTGGTCATTCAGATACTGAATCCGAATTTTCTCTATGCCTTCCATTTTCTTATCTCCTGTCTACTTGCAGTGCAGCACAACAGTTCCTGATGCGAGCGACTCCTGTACCCGGATCACTCTCTGGTTCGCGCTTCCTCTCCAGTAAAGCTGTGTATCCCGCAGTTCCTTCCGGTATGGCCCATCCACCAGCACATCCAGATACTTTGCGATCTCTCTGCGTTTGACATATTCCCATTCATAACCTGTGTAAAGCCAGATGGTCTTCTGCGGAAATCTCTCCCGGATCTCCTTTGCCAGCTCCAGTACCGCCGGCTCATTCATCGAATACAGCGGATCCCCTCCGCTGAACGTAATGCCAGACACATACGGCTTGTCCAGCTCCGTAAACAGTTCTTCCTTCTCTTTTTCCGTAAACACCAGCCCATCATTCGGATCCCAGGTAACAGGATTCTGGCATTCTGAGCAATAATGCGAACATCCCGATACCCACAGCACCACCCGCAGGCCATCGCCATTGCGCATATCATCCTTCGTTATATTTTGATATCTCATAATTCAAGTGTCTCTTTCATTTCGCTTTCCTGTAATGATGTGTCTTTGTCTGACTCCAATTCACAGCCAGGCTCCCACGGAAGACAGCCTGTTTTGATCGTCAGCCGCCAAGCCCTTTTGCGCACATCGGCAATGATACCACAAAGAGCCAGGTTCGTCAAATAGTAATCTCTTTCCGCAGGAATGGCATATGACAGTAACCGCTAAGGAAAACGGGCAGGTTTTCACTCTACTTTATGAACATCGCATCTCCAAACGAAAAGAACCGATATCTCTGCTCCACCGCCACGCGGTATGCTTCCAGAATCCGGTCTTTTCCGGCGAGTGCGGAGACCAGCATCAGGAGCGTGGACTCGGGCAGATGGAAATTCGTGATCAGGCAATCCAGCACCTTGAACGGATAGCCCGGATAGATAAAGATCTCCGTCCAGCCGCTCCCGGCCTGCACGGTGCCATCTGCCGTCGCCGCAGACTCGATCGTCCGGCAGCTCGTCGTGCCAACACAGATCACACGTCCGCCGCGCCGCTTCGTCTCATTGATCCGTTCCGCTGTTTCCTCGTCAATCTGGTAAAATTCTGAATGCATGTGGTGCTGCGTCACATCCTCCACCTTGACCGGACGGAAGGTTCCGAGCCCGACGTGCAGCGTCACCTCCGCAATCGCCACTCCCATATCGCGTACCTTCTGCAGAAGCTCCGGCGTAAAATGCAGTCCGGCAGTCGGCGCTGCCGCAGACCCTTCATGCTTCGCGTACACCGTCTGATAACGGTTTTTATCCTTCAGCTCATGTGTGATATAGGGCGGCAGCGGCATCTGACCGAGCTGATCGAGAATCTCCTCGAATACCCCCTCATACGAAAACCGGATCAGGCGATTTCCCTCGTCAACGACATCGAGCACCTCACCGGTCATCAAGCCATCACCAAAGATCAGGCGTGTGCCCGGACGCGCTTTTTTCCCCGGCTTCACCAGTGTCTCCCAGATGCTTCCCTCTCTTCGCTTCAGCAGCAAAATCTCAATCAGCGCGCCGGTTCCCTCCCGCACGCCGTACAAACGCGCCGGGATCACCTTTGTATTATTCAATACCAGACAATCCCCCGGACGCAGATATTCCACAATCTCGTAAAAATGCCGGTGCTCTAGCGCGCCGGTTTCCCGGTCCAGCACCAGAAGCCGCGAAGCATCCCTGTTTTCCAGCGGATCCTGCGCAATCAGCTCCTTCGGCAAATCAAAATAAAAATCAGATGTTTTCATAGTAAACTCCTGTGTCTGTTTCGAAACATCACAATATAGGAACTCTCACTCGTATACGGTCCCCTTCCCATCGGTCAAAACTCTGCAGCGTAATTCTCAGCTGGCGAAGCGGCTACATGAGACGATACAGTGGCATCATCGCGTTCCTACATTCCATAAACAACATCCTGCTCCCGAATGACCCAGCGCGCCGGTTCCATCTCCCGATCCACAATTGTGACCGCACAGTTCTTCGGCACACCCGTATCCCAGAAATCTGTCTTCGGACAATTCCGGATATTCGCGAGCAGCGCGCGTGAAGCTGCCCCATGCGTCGAGACGAGAATCGTCTTACCCATGAGCTCTCGTCTCGACGCAAGCTCCTCCAGAAACGCCCCGGTCCGCGCAAGCAGTTCATCCAGGCTCTCTCCGCCCTCCGGCGCCACATACTGCTCCGGCTGATGAAAAAACCGGTAAAACACCGGATCCGTGATCTCCCGCGCTGCGTTCCGAACACGGCGGCCCTCCCCGGCGCCAAATCCGATTTCCTGTATCCTGCTATCCTCCAGAATCGGAACAGCACGCCCGGCAAGCACCAGCTGCGCCGTCTCCTTTGCCCGAGACAATGGACTGGTAAAGCACAGATCAAAGGAAACCGCGTGTAAAGCACTGGCAGTCACCCGTGCAAGTGAACGCCCGCCCTCATTTAATGCAACATCCGTCTGGCCCTGGAGACGCATAGACTGATTCCATTCTGTCTCTCCATGCCTGATGATATACAATCTCATGAATGGTATCTCCTCGTTACTGTTCATGCGTCCATTGTCGTTACGCCCGGATCTCAATCTTCATGGACTCCAGCCCATTCCAGATCTTCTTCATCGCAGCTGTAATATCCGCCTCACCGAGTGTCCGGTCCTTCGCGCGGAAGGTGATCGAGTACGCCATCGACTTAAATCCGGACCGGATCTGTGCTCCCTCGTAAATATCGAAGAGCTGGCAGCTCTCGAGGATCTTTCCGCCTCTCTGGACAATCATCGCCTCAATCTGACCCGCCAGAATTTCCTTCGGCACCACCATGCTGATGTCGCGCGTCACAGCCGGGAATTTTGCAATTCCCTGATACTGGCGGTCAAACGTTGCAAGGCGTGTTACTTCCGGCATATCCAGTACTGCCAGATAAGCACGCTCGCCGATGCCGTACGTGTCCGCCACAGTCGGATGCACCTCTCCAAGATATCCGACCTGGATCTTTCCACAATAGATCTCCGCCTGGCGGCCTGGATGCAGATACGGGCGCTTTCCTTCCGGCGCATAGGTCCGGCCGGCTGTGATGCCCAGCTTGTCAAACAGTTCCTCCACCACGCCCTTCATCGTAAAGAAATCGCCTTCGCCGTACATGCCAAGCGTAAACTGCACACGCTCATCCGGAAGCTCCGTAAGCGGCAACGCCTTCGGAAGATAGACGTTAGCCAGCTCATACAGCCGTACATTTTTATTCCGGTGACTATAGTTAAAGCCAAGCGCCGTCAGCATGCCATTGACGGACTGTGTCCGCATGATACTGAAATCCTCGCCTAATGGATTCATGATCTTAATCGCATCCCGCAGCGGCGAGTCCTCCGGAATCATCAGCTTGTCGAACGCTTTCGGACTCTCGAAGGAATACATCATGCCCTGGGAGAAGCCGCAGAATTCTGCAATATCCTGTGCCACCTGGCGCACCCGGAGGTCAAACGGCAGCTTGCCCGTCGTCGCTTCTCCCGTCGGCAGTGTCATCGGAATATTCGCGTAACCGTAGAACCGCGCCACTTCCTCCGCCAGATCTGCTGTGCGGAACAAATCCTGTCGGAAGGTCGGAGCAATCACCTCACGCGCCGCCTCATCATAGCCCAGATCAATCTTCCGGAAATAGCCGAGCATCTCCTCCTCGGAAAGCTTCGTGCCAAGCAGCTTGTTAATCTTCTCCGGCTCGAACGGAATGCGCACCGGCTCCCGTTTCACCGGATATACATCTGCCATACCGCCGACGACTTCTCCTGCTCCCATCTCCTCTACGAGCTGGCACGCACGGTTGATCGCCTCCTCGGCATTGTTCGGATCCAGACCCTTCTCAAACTTCGCGGACGCTTCGGTGCGCAGCCCGATCCGTTTCGAAGACAGACGGATATTCGTCCCGTCGAAGCAGGCTGCCTCGAACAGCATCGTCTTGACCTGATCCGTGATCATGGAATTTTCTCCGCCCATGATACCTGCGATGCCGACAGACTTCTCCCCGTCACAGATCATCAGCACATTTTCATCCAGATGGCGTTCCTGATCATCCAGGGTCACAAAGGTCTCACCCGGCTCAGCGCGGCGCACAATGATTTCGTGACCTGCCAGCTGGTCATAATCATACGCATGCATCGGCTGGCCATATTCTTCCATAATATAGTTTGTGATATCGACAATGTTATTGATCGGGCGGATGCCCGCTGCCGCCAGACGGCGCTGCATCCATTTCGGCGACGGCGCGATTTTAATATTCTTCACGACGCGTGCGCAGTAGCGCGGGCAAAGCTCCGTATCCTTTACCGTTACCTTGATATAATCGGAGGCCTGCTCCTCATTGCCCGTCTTTGTCACCACGGGCGGACGAAATTCCTTTCCAAAGGTCGCAGCCGCCTCCCGCGCAATGCCAATCACGCCAAAACAGTCCACACGGTTTGAGGTGATCTCATACTCAAACGTAACATCGTGCAGTCCAAGCGCCTCAATCGCGTCCGCGCCAACCTCTGCATCCTCCGGGAAAATATAAATTCCGAACTCCGGCGCTTCCGGATACATATCCCGCGAAGATCCAAGCTCCTCGATGGAACACATCATACCATTCGACTCAATGCCGCGCAGCTTTCCTTTCTTAATCGGAATACCGCCCTCGGTCATCTTGCCGTCATGATTTCCTGCTACCTTTCCTCCGTCGAGTACCACTGGCACCTTATCGCCAACGCTGACATTCGGCGCTCCCGTTACGATCTGGATCGTTTTCTCTCCAATATTGACCTGGCAGATAATCAGCTTATCCGCGTCCGGATGCGGTTCAATCTGCTCGATCTGCCCGATCACGATCCGGTCCAGATCGCGGTCCGCTGCCGTATAGCCTTCCACCTTCGTCCCGGAGAGTGTCATCGCATCCGTATATTCCTGCGCGGTACAGTCCAGATCCGGCACGTATGCTTTGATCCATGATAATGTCGTATTCATCTTCTTCTCCTCCTTAGAACTGTTTCAGGAACCGCACGTCATCCTCGTACAGCAGTCTCATATCGTCAATCTCATATTTCAAAAGTGCGATACGCTCCAGGCCTACGCCAAACGCAAAGCCTGTGTACTCCTCCGGGTCAATGCCGCACATCTCCAGCACGTGCGGGTGCACCATGCCGCAGCCAAGGATCTCGATCCAGCCGCTCCCCTTGCAGAACCGGCAGCCCTTCCCGCCGCACTTGAAGCAGGAGACATCCACCTCTGCGCTCGGCTCCGTGAATGGGAAGTGATGCGGACGGAACTTTGTCTTCGTTTCCGGCCCGAACAGCTCCTTCGCAAACTCCTCCAGCGTCCCCTTCAAATCTGCAAACGTGATATTCTTATCGATCACAAGGCCCTCAATCTGATGGAAGGACGGAGAATGCGTCGCGTCCACCTCGTCGGAGCGGAATACTCGGCCAGGTGCAATCATGCGGATCGGCAGCTTCCCCTGCTCCATGACGCGTGCCTGCACCGGGGAGGTCTGCGTGCGCAGAACGATCTCCTTATTAATATAGAAGGTATCCTGCTCATCCTTTGCCGGATGGTTCGCCGGGATATTCAGCTTTTCGAAATTGTACAGGTCGTACTCTACCTCCGGCCCCTCCACAACTTCATATCCCATACCGATAAAAATGCGCTCCACCTCTTCCAGCGCAATGGTATTCGGATGGCGGTGTCCGACACTGCTCTTCTTTGCCGGAAGTGTCACATCGATGACCTCGGACTTCAGCTGACGCTCCAGCGCCTGCGCTTCCAGTGTCTTCTTCGTCTCATCCAGAAAATTTTCGATCTGGGCGCGCGTCTCATTTACGAGCTGCCCAAATGCCGGACGCTCCTCCGGAGCAATCTCCTTCATACTCTTCAACACTGCAGTAAGTTTTCCCTTTTTTCCAAGGAAATTGACGCGGACATCATTCAACTTGTCCAGTGCGCCTGCCTGCTCGATCTGAGCGAGCGCTTCCTCCCGGATCGCCTGTAATTTCTCTTTCATCGCTTTTATCCTTTCCTTTTCTCATCATCTGGCAAACGAATACTTCTTGTCTGCACGGTCAGTCTTCTCATTTTTGTACATGTTTAGACTGTAACACAAAACAGCTCCGCCCCCGCAAAGGGACGAAGCTGGTAATTCCGTGGTACCACCCTGATTCCTGCCTTGCGGCAGGCACTCTTTCCGCGTAACGTGCGGCAGCGTTGCCTCCTACCGCATCCGCAATGGCAGCTGCTCCGTCAAACAGCCCGGCGTATGGTTCAGAGACAAGGCTCCGGTGTGAACTTCGATCCGCGTCTGAACCCAAGGAGCTTCCAGCCGATGACATCCTCTCTCTGTTGGAACACGCTTCCCTACTTTGCACCATCTGCGCCTATATAATATGGAGGATCCGAATCCGCCCTCTCTTCCGGCCCGGATAAACAGAAACCAGAATTTTGCCTCTCTGCGCAAAATCCCGCTTGTAAGCGTGCCTGGCAGACCGCAGACAGAACGCTCCCTGCCTATATGCACGAACATCCGGCCTGTCACTGCCATGAAGAGCGTGACTCGTAACAACTGCCCTATATTTTACCACAAGTACCCTATCTGTCAAGAGCAAAAAATTCAGGATTTGTGAGATAATGGTTAATCTCCGCTCCGATAAACAGCAAATACATACAGCAGTACAGCCACAGCATGACAACCACCAACGTCGTAAGGCTCCCATAGATGACAGACATATTGACCGCATAATCCAGATAGATCGAAAACGCATACGAGAACACCGCCCACGTCACCGAGGAAAACACTGCCCCAGGCACCTGTTTTAAGAATGGAAGTCTCCGGTTCGGGAGGTACGCAAACAGGACTGAAAACAGAATCACAAGGATCACGAGCGCAATCCCAGTTGGCAGCACGACCATCTCATCCTGATAATTCTGCAGTACCGGCAGCTTCTGCATCAGGAAGTTTTCAATATTATAGCCAAACACCAGGATGACAAGGCTGACCACCAGCGCAATAATCAGCACGACGGTATAGCAGGCGCAGCGGAACCTCGTTATAAAATAGTTTCGCGACTCCTCAATCTGAAAAATAGAATTCAACCCGTCTGACAGCCCGAGTATCCCTTTCCCTGCGGTCCACAGCGCCACGAGCGCGGTCCATGGCACGAGTGCGGAAGACTGATTGTAGATACCGTTCACAATCGGCTGGATCTCCGGCGTCACCTCAAACGGTGTGAGTTCCTCGATCGTAAAAATAATCTGGTCCGCCGTCAGCGGCGTATACCGCAGCAGTGTCAGCAACAGCATCAAAATCGGAAAAACACTCATAATGATAAAAAATCCTGCCTCCGCCGCATGCGCGCGCACCCGATCCTTCGATGTCTTACGAATCATCTGATAGATCAGGATTCCCGTTTTCTTCATAATCCCCATGTACTCCCTCACCTTCTTCATTCTCAGCTGACACATAGCGCTGCATTTTCTTTTTCCAACAAAAGCTTTGCTCATACAGTTCCATATTTGATATACCGTCCTCGCGGCTGTCCGCCGCCTGGTCACGATCTGCGAAAACTCGATATTTTATTGTACATAATAGTATTTCAGTATCTCCTGGTAACTGGCGCCGCTCATAGCCATGTCCGCCGCACCCATCTGGCTCATTCCCCGCCCGTGTCCGTAGCCGCCGCCAGTCAGATAAAATAGGACATTTCCGGTATTCTCTGATTCCGGTTCTGATTCTTCCTGCTTCTGCCTCTCGTCCGGTTCCCGGATATAAAACCACGCGCTGGGGAGCAGCGCCATGCCACTTACTGTCTGTCCATCCGCAAGCACCAGCGTTCCCTCCGATACGGCAAGCACTCTGCGTATCTCATACTCCCCGGAAATCGTCACTTGCGCCCCGTCTCCGGATACAACCAGCTCCTCTGCTTGCCCATCCGGTTTCCGCTTCGTCACCAGAAGCGCTTCCACCCTTTTCCCGGTAAATCCATACCAGCTGCACACACGCTCCAGCACTTCCTGCGCAGTAACCGTGGCTTCCCACCGGACCCACGCGGACCCATACTCCGCGCCCTCCTCCGGTTCCTGAGAAAGAAATTTACGGAACAATTCTTCGTCTGCGAGATCCGTCCTGTCCCTGCTCTGGCAGGAGGTTGAGTAATACTGGATTTCTGTCAGCGGAAGAATCTCCCCGGCAGTCGCTTCCACCGCAGCCACTGCCGCCGCAGAGCTTTCCTGATTATTATATACTTGAAATGATACACTGTCATCTAAATCTGCACGGAAACTGAAATTTTTTTCTCCGTCACTGCTTCGCTGAATGCACTGGTAAGCAAATGACCGTGCACAGACTGCCTGCGCCTTCAGCGCTTCAGCCGGAAAACTGGACGGCATCTCACTTCCGACAACCCCATATAAATACTCTTCTAATGGCAGTTCATTGACCACACAGATGCCATTGTCTACCGGATACAGATACAGCTTGCCTGCATATTCCGCCGTTTCCCTGTCCCGAATCAGCTCCGGAAGTTCCAGCAGCGCTCCTTCCGAGGGAGAGATGATACAGCAGCCGCCCTCTGGCAGCTTCTGTATCGGGAATCCATATTCGTATGTTTTATCCGGACTTTCGTCCTGATTCCGCCCTTCATCCAGGTTCCGGTTTCTTTCCATACTCTGGCTCTCATCGATGCTCTGGCTTCCTTCCGCACTCAGACTTCCATCGATGTACTGGTTTCCTTCCGTGCTCAGACTTCCATCGATGCTCTGGTTTCCTTCCGCACTCAGACTTTCATCGATGCGCTGGCTTCCTTCCGTGTTCTGACTTTCATCGATGTACTGGTTTCCTTCCGCCCCCGGACTTCCATCGATGCTCTGGCTTCCTTCTGTATCCTGACTCTCCTCCATGTTCCGGCTTTCTCCCGTACACACCAGGCGCGTCCCTGCTTCAATTACGATCATTTCTTCTCCCGCCTCAACCGTAAACGGCGCCTTTGAAGTGACCACAATCTGACGGTGATATTCTTCCTCATACGCATCCCCAAGCAGCTGTACGCGAATCATGGGGTCTTCCTCTAACCGCACAAGAAAACTGCTGCCAGAGAAAGCCTCCTGATTATCCGATCTTCCACGCTCCTTCTCACCAGATTTCTTCCCTTTCTCTGTCGTTTCAGCGGAAGCATCCGTTTTTGAAACACGCTCCGTTTTGTCGGAAGTCTCCGTTTTATCGGGAGCATCTGTTTTTGAAATACGCTCCGCTTCGGTGGAATTCTCTGATTCAAGCACCCGGACCGTCTCCTGCCCGTGCATGTCCAGATGCCCGGATTGTTCCAGATAGTGATCCAGCAGCCACAAAATCCCCGCCACAGCCCCTGCCGCAAAAACAGCAATCGTGCCCCTCCACAGCCATTTTTTCAATCTTCCCCGTCTCCCGCTGCTTCCTCATCCCTATTATATTCCCTCTTTTCGAAAACATCCCTCTGTGCTATGATAATGGTAAACTAACATAGTGTTCAACAAATAACTGCACCGGATAAGCAACTTGCTCTTTCGAGTGTACAAGTCAAATTCGCGGGCACGGCGGGCAGCGCTGAGTTTTTTGACCCGTATGATCTGGAAAGCAGGCAAGTCATTTGGTGTAGTTATTTGCGATTCGCTATACTGGCATAATTATAAGGAAAATCAAATTATACATTCTTTCCTCGCATGATGCCTGGGACAAACGATACCAGATAGCTTGTTTCATATTTTGTGTTTTCGCAATCCAGGTATCATAGTAAACCAAATAATTAACAACTGATACACTTAATTTCAAATTCGCAAACAATATGTGGCGCTTAGGCATTATGAATGTGTCAGGAATTTATTTTACAATGTAATCGTTTCGTTACAGCAGGAGGAATTTTCCCATGAAACAGGTTCTCGTTATCGGCTCTACCGTCGTGGATGTGATCATCCATGTGGACCATCTTCCACAAACGCAGGAAGATGTACATGTCCTGCGCCAGCGCATGTCGCTTGGTGGCTGTGCTTACAATGTCTCTGATATGATCCGGCACTTTCAGGTGCCGTATATTCTGTTCTCCCCGGTCGGCTCCGGAGCCTACGGCGATTTTGTCCGGGCGGAGCTCTCCCGCCGCGGCGTCTCCACCCCCATCCCATCACCAGAGGCAGAAAATGGCTGCTGCTACTGCTTCGTCGAACCGGATGGAGAGCGCACCTTCCTCTCGTACCACGGCGCAGAATACCGGTTTGAGCGCAGCTGGTTCCAGATTCCGGATGATTCCGCCATCGACAGCGTGTATCTTTGCGGCCTGGAGGTCGAAGAGCCGACCGGCGAATGCATCGTAGAATACCTCGAAGCACACCCGGAATACCGCATCTATTTCGCTCCGGGTCCCCGCCTCACCCGCATCCGCCGCGATCTGCTCGCGCGTCTGTTTGCCCTGCACCCAATCCTTCACCTCAACGAGCTGGAGGCCTTTACCTTTGTATGGGAAATGGATCGTGAAAAGCGGAAAGCGGCTGCGGAGCAGGACCTATGCCGGAAGGCTTCGGAGCAAAACACTTGCTCAAATACTGCGGAGCAAAGCATCTGCTCGAATACTGCAGAGCAAAACACCCGCCCAAATGCTACAGTTCTAAACACTTGCCCAGATGCTACAGATCAAGGCACCCACCTGGAGGATGTGGCACGCCAGCTCCTTGCTCTGACCGGAAACGATGTCATCATCACGCTGGGGGAGCGCGGCACCTTTTATTGCACTCCTTCCGAATCCGGCTGCCTGCCCGGAATCCCCGCACATCCGGTCGATACGATCGGCGCCGGGGATTCCCACATCGGCGCCATCATCGCCTGCAGGCAGCTCGGCCTGTCGCTTCCGGAAGCGATCCGCACCGCCAACCGCGCCTCTGCCGCAGTCGTCGAGACCGAGGGGGCGCTTCTGTCTGATGAAGCCTTTGCCCAACTGGAGCTGTAAAAAATGAGGGTGCTGCATCTTTCGGCAATATTGCAGCACCCTCTTACAGAACTTCTACTTTTCCTGTGAGCTTCCACAAGTCTTCCTTGTTTCGCTCTCCTGACGCTTCGAACCCTCTGAAGCTCACGCACATCCCATCGATACGCCTGCCTGGTGCAAGCGTTTCCTGATTACTGTTTACGCCCTTCCAGCAGGCCACAGAGGTCTTAACTGCCGCTCCGGTCGGCGCTAAACGTGTGCCGCCGCTTCCTGCATCTTCGCGCTCACTGCCTGTTTCCCACTCGTCACCCCGACCGTTTTTCCTCCATACACAGTAGGAAACGTCAATTCTCCGCAGATTCCGACCGGAAGCTCCGCCTCCAGGTACAGACTGCTGTTCTCCTTTTTCCAGGAAACCTGTATGACTCCAAACGGGGTAAAGACACTTCCCTCTGCCCACTCCATATCCGGCGGCAGATACGGCGCGATCTGCACCCTTCGCCAGCCTGGTTCCAGCGGCCGTACACCGAGCACATAGCGCGTCAGCCATTCTCTTACATGTCCCATCATGGCATGATTGCGGGAGCGCACCATGCCATTCCAGAGCTCCTCATAGTCCCAGTACTCCGGCAGGGTAGTAAGCCCCTGATCCACAAAAAAGCGATAGCTGGGCGGTGTTTGATTCATCACCATTCGATAAACCACATCGCTTCTCCCGTTTTCCGCGAGCGCAGCAAAGACCTGCCGCAGTCCGACCTCGCCGGACGTCAGATGAAACTCATTTTTCCGGACAGTTTCTGCCAGCCGTTCTACTGCATCCGCTTTCTGCCGGCCTTGGAGGAGACCACTAAACAGCGCACAGCCATAGCTTGCCTGGCTCCCGCTCCCAATCTGGTCGCTCTCTGGATCATAACAGGCCGGATGACGGAAAAATGCCCTGCGAACCGCTTCCGCCCTCTCCCGATAGTACCTGCCTGCATCTGGTTTTTGCAAAAGTGATGCAGTATCTGCAGCAATCTTCAGCATCCGGTAATAGGCAGCCGTTGCGACCAGCACCTTCGGCGTATGCTCTCCGTATTCTCCCCATTCGCCCATCTGTGCATAATGGTCCAGCACATGTCCATCCGCCTTGGTTTCCAGATAAGCCAGGTAGCGCTCCATGACCGGAAACGCGTCCTCCAGCACAGCAATCTCTCCATAGCACTGATAATACTCCCATGGCGTAAAGACACAGGCTCCATTCCAGTTCGGATCGCGGTACAGCCCACGAATCCGATAATACTCCGGTATAATACCAGGTACAAAGCCTTCCTCCTCATTTCCGGGAAGCAGCGCTTCTCCTTGATCTACCACAGAATCCCGGATATCCCGCAATATTTTTTTCATCCATGCCCGGATATCAAAAACGGACGCGACGGACTGAAACATCAGATGTGACGTCTCTGCCCAGCCCAGCTTTTCAATTTGAGGACAATCCGTAAAGCTCCAGTACATGTTGCTTTCGATTGACCGGTCTGTAATCTCGCAGATACGATTTACGATCTCGTTTGAACTGTGAAAGATCCCCGGCCGCTCATTGTCCGCATAGAGACGATGGCAGATGAGATGCTCCGGTTTCATCTCGCCCGGAAAACCAGTGACCTCCACATACCGAAACCCATGATAGCAAAAGGACGGATGCCAGCGCTCCTCTCCAGTGCCCTTGATCCGGTACGAATCCCGGATCACACAGTCATACTCCTCGCTCCAGCTCTGCGTACAGGATCTCTGGTCCACCCCGTCCCCATTCTCTTTCAAGCTCTCTGCTGGAAACAGATAAACCCAATTGCCCCGTTCGCGTTCCGATGTATCGCTTAACCGCAATTCCGGAATCCCGGCACCATTTTTCCCCATATCTGCAAGAAAATGTCCTTCTCCCAGCCTGATGATCTGCTTGGCAGGGGTACTTTCCTTGACCCGGATCGGCGGACATTCCCGGCACACCAGCGCACCGGCCGGAGCCTTCATCTGCTTTGCCTGCTTCCACCCACTCTGATTCTGCAAAAGAGGCAGCTGGATATCCGCTTCCATGAGCGCATCATAATCCTCTCCGCCATACCAGTTTTGAAATACCGTCGGACTGTCCCGAAAATACCAGCGCTCATCCGTCGCACATGCGATCTGCACCCTTCCGTCCAGCATGGTCAGTTCCACCTGCGCCAGAAGCTTCTTTTTTCCGCAGATTCCCGGCTTGACAAACATACTGTCATTTTTCTGATACCGGCCTGCAGGCGCTCTCGAACCATCCGGCAGGAGCATCACCGGATCAATGGTATAGCCTGTATACTGCCCGTTTCCCAAAGTGACAGCAAGGACATTTTCTCCCTGCTTCAAATCTTCCAAAATGTCATAGGTCCCATAATAGACAGACTTGGTGGCATCCGACTCCCCAGGCTCGAAAAAGCAGTCGGAAAGCGGATGACCGTTCAATGAGGCCCGATAGAGCCCTAAGCCACTGATGTAAGCTCTGGCCCGCCGAATCATCTGCAGATCCTCTACCTGAAATTTTCCTGCGAAAACCGGTGCAGAGGACTGCTCCTCCCGAACCTCCTCACCCTGCCCAATCCATATGCCCTTCCAATCGGAAGCGCCTAACCCGATCTCAAACATGGCCGGTTCGCTCCAGTCTGACTCTGCTCCGTCGCTATCCCAGACCTTTACCCGCCAGTAAACGTTCTGCCGCGAAGAAAGCTTCTGTCCCTTATATACGATCCCAAAGCACTGAGCATCCTCCACCTTCTGACTGTCCCACAGGTCAGCCGTTCCATCCAGAAGCAGCTTCTCTGAACTCGCCGCTTGTATCCGCCTTGCACTCTGAAAGTCCCCGTTTTTCTCTGACTGCAGTCTATACCCGAGCACCAGCCGTTCCCGGTTGATACCAAGCGGAGCTTTCAGCGCCTGTACGCGTAAATCCGTTATCCGCATACCGTGCATTCCCCCTTGCTAAATAAGCGCGATCCGAAAGCATTTTCCAGACCGCGCCATTTCATTCATCCATCAAATCTTTGTCTCGTTTCAAATAAAACGCTCAAGCACTCTTTTTTCTCAGCCTTTCACAGAACCTACTGTCATACCCTGAACAAAATATTTCTGTGCAAAGGGATAAATCAATATGATCGGTATGATTCCCACAAATATCTGCGCACAGCGCACGGTACGGTCCGAGATCATTGCCATCGACTGCCAGTCCTCCAGACTAAGCAGCGTCATATCTCTCTGCACCACGACGGTCTGAAGGAAGGAGGCCAGAGGATAATTAGACGGAAAATTTGAAAAGATCAGTCCATCAAACCAGCTGTTCCAGTGGTTGATAAAGGAAAACAGCATCAGAGTCGCTATGGACGGCTTCGCGCAGGGAACAAAGATCTGGAAGCAGATTCGCCACTGGCTCGCCCCGTCAATCTCCGCCGCCTCTTCCAGTTCATGTGGAATGCCGCGGAAGAAATTTAGCATCAAAATGACATTGTAAACCGGCACCGCAGCGGGCAGCACCAGCGCCCAGATCGTATCCATCAGCTTCAGGTTCTGAATCAGCAGATACCCTGGAATCAGTCCTCCGGAAAACAGCATCGTGAAAAAGAAAATCCACACATAGATGGTCCGCATCCGGAATACAGAGTTCTCCTTTGAAAGCGGATAGGCCAGCAAAATGGTCAAAATCATATTCAGAGGCAGACCAATCGCAACTCTCTGTATCGAGCGGAGCAGCGCCTTCCAGAACTCGCTTTTCCCGATCACATATTCATACGCATACAGATTGAAATCCACCGGAAACAGCAGCACCTTGCCCGCAGCAACTGCTGAGCTGCCTGAAAAAGACATCGCCAGAATATTCAGCAGCGGAAACAGGCATACCAGCGACAGCGTGCAAAGAACAATCACATTGATAATTTCAAAGGCAATACGCCCTTTTGACTTTTTCATGCCACACCCTCCTGCCTAGAAAATCCGGTAATCCGCAAACTTATATGCGAGAAAATACGATACCGATATGAATAAGGTCGAAACGACAGACTTGAACAGCCCTACTGCGGTAGCCGGTCCATACTGCGCATCCAGAAGACCAAGCCGATATACAAACGTATCAATGATATCTCCTGTCTCATAAACAGAGGTACTGTACATATTGAAAATCTGGTCAAATCCTGCATTGAGGACATTTCCAAGGCTCAGAACGGTCATCAGCACGACGATCATTTTGATACCGGGAAGTGTTACGTGCCAGGTCTGCTGCCAGCGGTTCGCCCCGTCAATCTCTGCCGCTTCATAGAGCTGTGTGTCGATCCCAAGCATGGCTGCCAGATAAACAATAGCCCCATAGCCGAAATTCTTCCAGACATCCGTTGCGATCATCGTCCCCTGAAAATAGCGGTTATCGCCCAGGAAAAAAACGGGTTTCCCGCCCAGCGCAGTAATCAGCTGATTGATGACACCACCGCTCGGAGAAAGCATGTCATGAAAAATTCCTCCAAGAACCACCCACGACATAAAGTACGGCAGATAGACGATCGTCTGTACCGCCTTCTTAAATTTCCTGCCCCGGAGCTCATTCAGAAGCAGCGCGAACACGATTGGAACCAAAAGTCCAAACAGAATTTTCCAGAAAGCGATCTCAATCGTATTGATCAGTGCTCTCGAAAATCCAGGAAGGGAGAACACATAGGAAAAATTTTTCAATCCAATCCACTTCTGATCCCCGAACATTCCCTTACTTGGAATAAACTTCTGGAAAGCAATAATGAGTCCGCCCATTGGAACATAGGAAAAAATCAGAACCAGAATCAGCCCCGGCAGAATCATCAGGTGCAGTGGCAGCTCCCGTTTGAATCTGGCCTTCGTATACTTCGATTTTACACGCTTTGCCTGTTTTGCCATTGCGCTCTACCCCTCCTGTGCTTTTTCGAACGCTTACTGCGCCTGATACCACTCGTTCACTTCATCCGTCATGTCCTGACCGCCTGCCGAATACCAGGACTCTACCACCGTGTCAAACTCGTCCAGCGGAGTCTGTCCTGTGATAATTTTGATAAATGCCTCATCCAGCATCGTGTCAAGCGTCGTCTTTCTCATACTCATCGTCTCTGTCGCAACACCGTAAAATTCATCGCGCACCAGCTCTACATTTTCATCGTTCTGATAGCCGATCAGAAGCTGCTGCGAACCATTCTCTCCAAACACACGGTTCCAGCCCCACAGAGTCGTATCGCCATCCTGTGCCGCCTTGCTGTACTCGTACATGCTGAGCTGTTCTCCATACAGTTCCCCGGGGTCTCCGGTCTTCAGCGGTTCCGCGATTGCTTTCGCCGTCTGCTGGTTCTTATCCGGGCTGTTCAGCGATACCGGGCAAAGTCTCCATACCCCCTCCAGTCCGTCACCCGGATTCGCGTAGGTACTGTACTCGTTCAATTCCGGATCAAAGACCTTCTCGCAATAAAGATTCAAAAGCTCGATCAAAGCCTCCGGATGCTCACACTCTGAGCTCACCGCATACCAGCTTGAGGTCATCATATTGATACCGGGCGTTACCTTGGCGCCTTCCTCGCTTGTCACAAGCTGGTACGGTCTCCAGTCTGCCTCCGGATTCTGGTTCAGGCTGTCCTGAAGCGGCCAAAGCGCACTCGCATGCCAGCCAAAGACTACACCACATTTGTCATTGATCAGCGCCTCAGCAGCTCTTGTACCATCATTGACATGAAACTCCGTGTCAAGATACCCGTTCTGATAGAGATCCGCTAATTCTGCCAGCGTATCCTTCATCTCCGGTGTCGTGCTTCCGTATGCAATCGTCCCATCCTCCTGCTTTACCCAGTAGCGGGGATATGCGCCATACGCATTCGCAATACCTTTGATATCCATGACGGTTCCATAAAGGTCGTTGCAAAGCGCCATACCAACCGCTCCGTCCCCAGCCTTTTCCATGAATGCATCCATGATAGCTCTCAGGTCTCCGACCGTCTTCGGAGCCGCAAGGCCGAGCTCATCCATCCAGTCCTGACGCAGCCAGAGGATCTGCGCAGTCTCGATATCGCAATCCACGTAAGGAATCCCGTACTGGACGCCATCAAATGTGCAGGCCTGTACACACTGCTCACCCGCAGATGCAATCATGTCCTTCAGAAGATCGCTTGCATACTCCTCAAAATACGGCTGGATATCCACGACCAGCTCTGCCTCTACCAGATTCTTCAGCGTCAGCTTGTCCACGCTCACTATGTCCGGGATCGTCCCTGCGGCCACCGCCGCATTGAACTTCTGTGTCTGCTGTTCTGCATTCGGGGCAATCCACAAATACTCAATATCAATGCCAAGTCTTTCCTTGATCAGCCGCGTCCAGCGGTTGTCCTCGTAGGATTCGTCCTTCAGGATTGAGAAAATATCACTCTCCATCGTAGAATCCTGTGTCCTCGAGAAGGATACGGAATAGTTCTCCTCCGCCATCACGGGCATAACCGCCGAGAGAGCCACCATCGCTCCTGTCAGAATCGCCAATCTGTTTTTCTTCATTGCTCTTCCTCCTTGTCATTTTTGAATAGTATTTCTGCGTTTTTTCCTATTCACTTGTTTGTTTTTGTGGTTTTAATGATAAGGGGAATGCCGTCTGAATTCAACATGACTAAAATTTGCTTTTTTTGACCTATTTTCTGAATATTCTTGAATTGTTACATCGATTGTAATACCTGCTTCACCGCTATTTCTTACAATTAGGAACACATGACATGCTTTTGCGTTCTAAAATCATAATTCCCCAGAAAGAAAAAAAGAGCGTGCCGCAAATTGCAGAAGCCTGCAAGCGCTGGTGTTGCCTGGTGTTGCCTGCTGTTCCTGCTACTTTGCGGCGCCCTCCTTCCTTATGTTTCCTTCGTCCTCCTGTCGTCCCGATATACCTGGGGTGTCACATGATATTTACTCTTAAAATTCCTGTAAAATGCAGCGGAATCATAGTATCCCACGGCATTCATAACCGTCTCTATACTGTCCTCTGTCTCTTCCAGCAATTCTGCCGCCCGCTGAAGCCGCAGCTCCGCCCGCAGATGCTCAAAAGAATATCCTGTCTCCATTTTCAGAAGATGCCGGATTGCATTTTGCTTCATTCCCCATTTTTGCGAGAGCTGTTCCAGCGTAATATCCTGCAAATGCCCTGTGATGTCTCTCAGGATTTCCGGAATCCGATATACAGAGCCATCCAGCCCTTCCAACACAATCAATTCCTCTCCATGCCTGCGGATTCCTTCTCCAAGCAGGATACAGACATAGCTTTCCTCCACCAGACTGCTCCGTTTCGGTTCCATCTGAACCTCATAAAAGAGACGCAGCACCGTCTGACGCATTTTCCCATCCGGTTTCGCACGAAAAAACAATACCTGATTCTGGAAATCTGTATAAGCCATATGCCAGAAAAAATCTGCAAGAACGCCTTGCTCCATCAGTAACGTTGAATACGTTCTGGTAAAGGTCGACGCCCGAACCAGAATATTGACCGCAACTCCCTTCGGGCCCTTTGCGAACACAGCCTGCTCCACCCCCGGCGCAACAATGCAGAAATTCCCTTCCTGCATCTCGTACCGTCTCCGGTTCAGATAAAAAAGCGCCGTTCCCTGCAGCAGATAAACAATCTTAATAAATTCCAGCTTATGCAAAAAAGGCGGGCAATACCTGACATTTTTAAAGCAGTCTACCTGGCGGCTTTTATTCTGGAAAAACTCTTTTTCAAACAGATAGTCTTTCACAATCGTAGGCGGGCTGAACTGGATTGGCGAATCAAATCGCGATCGAAATTCCTCCCAGCTGCGGACGGGCTGTTCATATGCCTCCGGATTTTCCAGATACCAGATGCGATAGGCCTTCTCCAGATCGTCCATCTGCAGAAGATATTCTTCGATGTCATTTAATGCAAACATACTGTTCTGCCCCCCCATTTCTATATTTTACAGGCGGAACTCCGTACATCTCCAAAAAGTTGCGGTAAAATCTGCTCTTATCCGTATACCCGGTAAGCTCAACAATCTTATCCACCGAAAAGTCCGTACTTACCAGCATCCGCGCAGCCCGCTTCATCCGAAATTCTCTTAGCAGACTGCTGTAAGTACGCCCGGTCTCCTTCTTGATATAACGGCTCATATAACTCTCACTGACACCAAAATACTCCGCAAATTCCGGAAGACTACAGTCCAGATGAGTATTTAGGTACTGAAGCATCGCAGAAAAGCGCAATCCTTCCTTCTGATATCCTTCGCCAAGAATCAAAAGATGATCTGCATGCAGACGCAGGACATTTCCACAAAAAATCAGCAGCAGGCTTTTCCGAATCAGATTGCTTTTTTGTTTTTCCAGAACAATTTCCTCTACCAGCTCCCAGACATTTTCTGACAATAGCTCATTCCGGTCTTTGCTTCTGCACATCAGGCAGCACATGCTGCGCCCATACAGCATACGCCACAGGAACTCTGACATCACACCCTGCTCCGTCATCAGCCCAAGGAATGATTCCGAAAACGTGCCAAACCGCATGATAAGATTTACGACCATATCTTCCTCATGGCAGCTGTAAACTGCCTGTTCCACTCCGGGTCCTACCATGCAGAAGTCTCCCTCCTCCATCGTCCGCTTCCGGCCATTCAGGAAGAAGAAGCAGCTTCCTCTCAGTACATATACGATTTTGACAAAGGCGAGGCGGTGAAGAAAGGGCGGGCAATACGCACAGTTCACTACCAGCGCCATATCCTCCTCCGGATCGGAAGAAAAAAAGCTGCTCTCTTCCAAAAAGGAAGCAATAAACGTTGGCGGTTCCTGCGGCAATTTCCCCTCTAACGCAGTGTTGGCAAATCGCCCGCAAAATTCCTCCCAGCTTGAAACAGGCTCCTCATAAGCCGCCGGATTCTCCTGATAGAAGAGACGATAGAGCTTTTCCTCCGCACGGATAGCGATCCGCTCCCACAGAAGGGTTCGATCAACTTCCTCATCGGCATCCCCTTTTTCCCCGCCCACTGTGTCAGTATCAACCGTCCGGTTTCCTCCGGATATGCGATTGCATTGCGCCTTCACAGTCTGATTTGTCACGGTTCTTTCTTCCGTCGCACAGAGTTGCCCTTTAAAAGCTGCTTCCCCCTCCGTTTGTCTCATCCCCTGCTCCGATCTCGCAGCCGTTCCTTCAGGTACTCATACCGGAGCCGTTTCTCTTCCTTCGCGAAATGCACCTCCCGGAACTGCTCCGGATTATTCTCGTAGGACAGCACTTCTTTGCCAAACTGTTCACTGGTCAGATCAAACACGCAGTCCCCTATCACATTGTAGCAGTGATAATTTCCACCCGGTCTCAAGATGCCATATACCTTTCCGCCAAAAATATCCTGCGCGAGAAACGCCGTAATCGAGCACTGCCCAAGCGTCGGATTTTCTTTGGACCAGTCCTTGCGCATCCTCGGCGCGCAAGTATCCGCGCACCAGATTTCGAGAAGCGCGTCATACAGATCGCGCGGAGTCTTAATTCCGCAGTACTTCTCATTCACCGCAGGCACCAATGCCTGCTCCCATCCGTAAAAACAATATGCCATATTGGTTCCTCCCATTTTCTTCACTGCTGCAGCAGAGCCAGCTTTGATTTCCATTCAGCCGGACCCGCTTTGTCTGGTTTTCCATCGGATCAAGATATCCTTATTTTACCCTACTGTTCCAAAATTCTCAATCACTATCTTTCTGCATTTGGCGTTCCTCAACGGACAGTTATGCAGAGCTAGACGGACGTAGAGCAGAGCCAGCGAACACTCACCAAACTGCTCTTGGCTGCCCTCTACCAGTTCTGATTATACGTTCTGTAGCGCCGTGTGTCCGCTGTGAAATGCTCCCGTGTCCGCTAGGCTCCGCAGAATGCACTTTTTTTACAAGACTTCTGATTCAAATTTTAGTGGAAAATCTCCTCTGCTTTTGTTATGATAGGAGTACATTTCCATTGTTCCGGTGCTATATGCGAAGACATAGATGCTCTGGCATCATCCGGAATACAACGCAGACATGAAGTGCACAATCATTCATGGACATCCATTCATGATAGTGCCTGCTGTAAAAAGCCAGTTCCTAATCCGCAGGTTTCATCTACAGCAGTGCCTGCAAAGCAAACATATCATATTGTTCAGGGAGGAATACCAATGGCTACCGACGAATGGGCAAGACAAATTGCCGAAAAAATTATAGCAAAATCACAGGCAGTTGCCGCGCGGAATTTACACAAGATCCCCTATACATCCACTGACGGCTGCTTCGACGACAAAACCACTTCCGATATCAACTGGTGGACGAACGGATTTTATCCGGGAATGCTCTGGCAGCTATATCAGGCAACCAAAGATCAGCAATACCGCGACATGGCGGTAGAGATTGAAGAAAAGCTTGACCGCAGTCTGTTCCAGTACAACGGGCTGGACCATGACAATGGCTTCAAGTGGCTGTTAAGCGCTGTCGCGAATTACCGGATTACCAAAAATCCGGCATCCTGGAACCGCGGGATGCTCGCCGCATCCCATCTTGCTGGCCGGTTCAACCCGATCGGCCAGTTCATCCGTGCCTGGAATGACTCTGGCGACGGCAGTCGTGCCGGCTGGGCGATCATCGACTGCATGATGAATCTTCCACTGCTCTACTGGGCGTCAGAGGAGACAAATGACCCGCGCTTTGCGCAGATTGCACGCATGCATGCGGACACCGCCGCGTCTGCTTTTGTGCGCCCTGACGGTTCTGTCAATCACATTGTCGAATTCGATCCGGCTACCGGAGAAATCCTTCGGACACACGGCGGGCAGGGATACGCGCAGGGTTCCACCTGGAGCCGCGGACAAGCCTGGGCAGTCTATGGCTTTGCGCTCAGCTACCTCCATACCAGAGAAGCTTCTTACCTGGATACCGCAAAAAAAGCAGCCCACTACTTTATGGCCTGCACGCCGGAATCCGGCCTGGTACCGGTTGACTTCCGCCAGCCAGCTGATTGCACGCTGGAAGATTCCACTGCTTCCGCCATCGCCGCCTGCGGCCTCATCGAGATCGGAAACTGCGTACCGGAGCCGGAGAAGCAGGTGTACTACAACTTCGCCAAAAAGCTGCTGCGTGCTCTCGATGAAAACCGCTGCTGCTGGAACCCCGACACAGATCCGATCCTTCAGAAATGCACCGTCGCATTCCACGACCCGATGCGCGAAACCACGATCATATACGGCGACTACTTCTTCCTGGAGGCTATCTGGAAGCTGACCGGCAAAGAGCTCTTTCTCTGGTAGATTTTCGAATATTTCACGCCGGTGCTTTCACAATTCAACCGTCACTCTCTGTTCTTCATTCATTCCCGTCACCCTTCTAACGGAGAGTGACGGAAGCTTTCATACATAGTTTCTCAGCTCTTCCAACCTTCTCTAAACATTTCCGCTTCCTGCTCCATTCCTGCAAATATTGGATCCTCAATCTCGCGGATCTGCCTCAGCCCAATATGCCGAACCGCCTCTACCGCAGCCTCTCCCTGCGTCATTCTCCTGGGCAGTACGGCCTGACAGTTCGCTCCCTCAAGCGTATCATATGATAAAAAGCACTGATTGAAATCCATCAGCGGATATAAGGAATGTATTATTATCCACCAGAAAACCCCAGTTTTCAGGATTGTCTGTATTTCCCGTCGGATAGTCCAGAATATTCATGCCGTAATATGTGACTGGAACCAGCTGCACGCAGACATCTAGCGTATTAAGATCATGATTGCATGCGTAAATATCAAAAGCCATCTTTGAGACCAACGAATAATACCGCTTGAAGCGATCATAATTTGACTTTCGATAACCAAACGGAGCCCTTGGCCCCATGAACATTCCGCGTGTTGCCTTTATATCCAAAGCAGACTGCGTTTTCTTTCGGATATCCAAAGACACCTGCTCATTGAATGCATTGGTGATTGGAATCCGAATCCGAGAGCCTGTCGTCTCTTCCTGACAGTTAATACCATCAATTGTATCGAAGTGGTCGTTGACAGAGACGAAGCGAACTTTCTTGCTGGGGAAGTACTCCTCAATGTAGTAGCTGGTGGAGAGAAACTCACGGCCTATGCGGGACAAATCTTTCACCACAATACAGTTAATTTGTCCTGCGCCAATGTCTGTCAGCATCTGTTTGAACGCCGGACGCTCAAAGTTGGAGCCACTGTAATTGGCATCGATATAGAAATGACTGATGAATAATTCATGCTGCGTAGCCCATTGTCCAATTATCAACTTCTGATTTTTAACAAAGCAGGTCTCGTCTTTGTTTGCAACAGACAACCGGATGTATCCGACAGCGCTGCGAGTGTCATCTGCGACTGTTTTGCTTGGCTGTTTTCTGCTTTTTCGTGCCATAGTAGTTTTTCCTTTCTTGTCGTATTTTTTACAACTCTTTTATTGATCTAAAGCGCCAAATCAGTACCACCGGCTAAGCCGGTGGTTTGATTTTCGCCCTATAAGGGCTCGTTCCCGGCGCTGGAGTCTAAAGACTCATCGAAAGGTTCGCCAGCCGCAACGTCAGTTACCTGCTAAGCCCGTTGGGCTTATTTCTTCTTGCTTTTGTTTACTGGCTCACCCGTAAACGGGTCGATATACTCCTTTAAAGACATCTGATCATATTCTAAATCTTCTTTTAACTGATTTCGAATATACTCTTCTATCTTTTTTGCATTTTTCCCTACTGTATCTACATAATATCCTCTGCACCAAAAATGTCTGTTCCCATATTTATACTTGAGATTTGCATGCCTCTCAAATATCATCAAGGTACTTTTTCCCTTCAAATATCCCACAAATTCCGATACACTCATTTTCGGCGGAATTTCAACCAGCATATGAACATGATCTGGACAAATTTCTGCCTCTATGATATGCACTTCTTTTCGTTTACAAAGCATACTTAAGATATTGGCTATGTCCTGTTTCAACTCACCATATATAATTTTTCTTCTATATTTCGGTGCAAAAACTATATGGTACTTACAATTCCAGGTCGTATGTGATAAACTATTATTGTCCATTTGGACTACCTCCTTTGATTAATAAAACGGTTGGCGAACCTGTTTTTATTATATCACTGGAGGTATTTTACACAACGCTAAAGCTATCCCAACCACCCGCATAGCAGGTGGTTTATTTGTTCTCCAAAGTTCCGTTTTTCGGATCAGCGAAAAACTCCTCAATGGAGAACAGGGCCATGCCCTAACA
>DKWE01000048.1:0-1436 GCA_002491565.1 Lachnospiraceae bacterium UBA7160
TCAAATACCCCGCTGCTCTGCAGCTCTGCAAGCTTGATCCCCCGTTGCTTGCAGCGGGGTCTTTGATTGCTTCAAGGTACATACATGTTTGTTCTGCAGATGCTGCTGTTATATAATGGGTAATTATTTTGTGCTTGGTAGTTTTGTAAAAAATAATAATTAATTAATAAAAGCATAATTGACAATCTCATAATATATATTATAATCATAATGAAACTATTTGGAATAGCAGTGCCGATTTGTACGGCTGGAGTATGACAGTGCAGGCACGAGGTCTACATTTTTTTACGTTTTCATCGGCAGCTATACAAATTCGGGCACTTATGAAAAGCTTTTCGAGAGGCGGCAAAATTGCTGTTTTCGTTTTATCCGGGTAAAGGAGGGTTACTATGGCTGCAAATTTGAAGAAGATTTTCCCCGGCATCTGGCAGAGAAATGAGATCCTTAAAGAAATCAGGAGTAATCCATTGCTTCTAAATACGTTTGAGCAGTGGACGAAAAAACAGCAGGAAGAGTTTTTGGATTTCTGCACCGGAGTACGCGGAGTACGGGTGTTGAGTGATTCTTTTTTTAAGGAAATTTTGAATCCTGAATCAACACCTGAGAGGCTGGAGGATTTCCTGTCACTGGTTCTGCAGCAGGATGTAAAGATTCTGAGCGTGCTTAGCAATGACAATTCCCGGCTGGCAGATGAAAGTTCTCTGGTGATTATGGATATTGTTGTAGAATTAAAAGATGTAGGTCTGGCCAATATCGAAGTGCAGCGAATCGGGTACCAGTTCCCCGGTGCGAGAGCAGCTTGTTACTCTGCTGATTTGCTGCTCCGGCAGTACAAGCGCGTTAAAGGGAAGAAAAAGAAAAAGAAGAAATTCAGTTACCGGGATGTCAAGAAGGTCTACACAATTATTCTTTTCGAGAAGAGTACGGGGACTTTTCATCGTTATCCCGAGGTATATATTCATCATTTCAGACAGGGATCGGATACAGGACTGAAGATGGACCTCCTGCAGGAGTATACTATGATACCACTTGACATTTTTAAGGCAATCCTTCACAATAAAGGCATATCAAACAGGCTTGAAGCGTGGCTTACCTTCCTGAGTGTGGATGAACCAGAGTATATTGAGCGGTTATGTGCCCAATATCCGGAATTCTGCGAGATGTATGAGGAAGTGTATGCCATCTGTCAGAATGTGGAGAGGGTGATGGATATGTTTTCAAAGGAATTGCAGGAATTGGACCGGAATACCGTGCAGTTAATGATGGATGAGATGCAGGAAGAGGCCGACAAGCTTAAGGAAGAGTTGGAGGCGAATAAAAAAGAATCAGAAGCCATTAAGAAAGAGATAGAAGTCAGTAAGAAGAAGGCGGAGGCGAATAAGAAAGAGGCAGAGGCCAGCAAAAAAGAGGCGGAGGCCAGCAAGAAAGAGGCAGAG
>DKWE01000048.1:1778-23906 GCA_002491565.1 Lachnospiraceae bacterium UBA7160
AGAGGCAGAGGCCAGCAAGAAAGAAGTAGAGGCCAGCAAGAAAGAGGCAGAGGCCAGCAAAAAAGAGGCGGAGGCCAGCAAAAAAGAGGCAGAGGCCAGCAAGAAAGAGGCAGAGGCCAGCAAGAAAGAGGCAGAGGCCAGCAAAAAAGAGGCAGAGGCGAATAAGAAAGAGGCAGCGGTTCACAAAAAGGCGGCGGATACATATATGAGAGAGCTGGAAATGAGCAGGAAAGAAGCCGCCGCAAAGGATGAGGAGATCGAAAGACTCCGCAAAATGCTGGCGGAAAAGATACCGAGATGACAAAATCACAGTACGCCTCAGCTAACGTCTGCAAGTATTTGGAGATGATACAGCGGGCAGACACAGGCAAAAGTCGGTAAAGGTGTCAGGTGCATTGGTGCTGGATTTGACGGAAAGGGAGCCGCCATGCTGCACAGCAATTTCATGGATTACACTGAGTCCAAGCCCGGTGCCGGTGGCCTTCCGGGTGACGAAGGGTTCGAATATAGCATCCTGCAGGTCAGCCGGGATGCCTGGCCCGTTATCGCGGACATGGATTTGGAGCATGTCATCCGCTTCAGACACAGTAAGAAGAATCTCACCGCACGGTTTTTCATCTAATTGACACCGGTGTTCAGAAGCGGCATCACATGCGTTCAGAAGGAGATTCAGAATCGCCTCCTTAATTTTGATTTCATTGCAGAGCAGGGGAGACAGTTCCTCAGCGATGTCTGTGCGAAGCGTCACATGCTGTTGGGCAGCATAGGCGCGGAAAGACAGCACGATTTTCTGCAGGAGTGCGCCGGGCTGTATTGTGGTGCGCTGCCGGTATTCCTTACTCCCGGCGGGAGAGAGGTCGCGCAGCAGCAGAATACAGTCCTGTACATCCTGACGAACCTGAGCCCACAAAGCAGTATCCTTCACAGAGGGGCAATTCTTCTCAATCAACTGCAGAGAACTATAAACCAGTGTGAGAGGGTTGCGTATTTCGTGTGTATACGAGGACAATAGGAACTGGTAGCGCTGATTGGTCCGTGCCGCGAAATCACAGTCGCTGCAGAGCTGCCTGGGCTGAACGGGATCAAAACGGCTGGTTCCCTGGGCAGAAGTCTCATGAGAATTTGGCATAGTAGAATTATATTTGTGTGTATCTATCTCATATTGTTTTAACATAATATCTGTTTTTTCTCCATTTCTTAGCGGCGGCTGTCAGTCAGGGCACTTCCTTTTCCTGTCCACAGCGTGTGTGAACAGTAATTAGTGTATCATTTTGTTGAAAAATATCAATCATATTTTGTTGACAAGTCCCGACAGAATTTTTAATATAGAGGAGACAGCTAAATACGCGATGAAGAAAGGATGGTATAATCACATGGAAACGAATTGCATTTTCTGCAAAATCGCAAATGGAGAGATCCCAGCGGCTACTATTTACGAAGATGAAGAGTTTCGTGCCATTTTGGACCTTGGCCCTGCGTCCAAAGGACATGCCCTGATTCTTCCGAAGCAGCATGCGGCGAATCTGTTTGAGCTGCCGGATGAGACAGCCGGGAAGGCAATGATACTGGCGAAAAAGCTGGCCGGGCAGCTGAAGGATGGCTTGCAGGCGGACGGCATCAATCTGGTACAGAATAACGGCGAAGCGGCGGGACAGACGGTGTTCCATTTCCACATGCATCTGATTCCGCGTTATTCGGGGGATACGGTGAATGTGACGTGGAAGCCCGGAACGCTGACCGAGCAGGACAAAAAGGATATTATGAAAATTTTTAAGTAGCGGACAAAGGGTACAGAAATGGAGAATTACAAAAGAGAAACGGGGAAAACGAAGAACGAAAGATTTGAGGAGTATTTTCAAGAGTACAAAAATCTGATTATGCGGGTGGTGTACGACCGCACGGGCGATTACCATATGGCACAGGAAATCTGCCAGCAGGTATTCGTGTCGTTTTACACGCGTATGGACAAAGTGCCGGAGGATCTGGTAAAAGCATGGCTGCTCAAGAGCGCCAGGAATGCGATCATTGACTTCTATCGCCGGAGAGCGGCAAGGGAGGAAGTGATTGACGGCATGACACCGCTTGCGGACGTCGAAGAATACGTTTCAGAGTCAACACTGCAGACGTATGAGGAGGAACTTGCAACAAGGGAATTAGCGGATAAAATCCTCAGGGATGTGAAGCGTGTAAATGCGCAGTGGTATGAGATTTTGCTTCTGCATTGTGTGGACGGTCTGTCATTTGCAGAGGCATCGGAACGGCTGGGAGTGCCGGAAAACGTACTGCGTGCGCGGCTGTGCAGAGCACGGGCTTATATCAAGAGTCATTTCGGACGGGAGTACGAGGAGATTATGATGAACTGACGGAATGATTCGGCATGGAGCGCATTGCGGCATTTTCGCAGATTGCTCATAAGGCCGCAAACAGCAGCCATGCTCTGGGACAAATGCCGGAAACTGTATGCGGGTATGTAAGACACGAAGAGATCAGGTTACAGAAACCCGGGGGACTGGCATTTGCACAGAAAAGCGGAAAAGGACTCTCTGCATCATGAGAGAAGGCAAATCTCATCCAGCGCAGGCGGGAGATGTTTCTCACGATGCAGGAGTCCTGCTCCTAATCCGGATAAACCGAAACCATAGTTCTGTCATTTTTGCGCAGAGTTTCACTTGTAAGTGCTTAAAGATATAGCGCTTCTTAAAATACTTAACCGTCCTGGCAACGGTATTTGAGAGCCAGCGTTTTCTAAAGCATTCCATATGGACCGACGGCCATCTTGGTGAATGGAATTTACATTCAGCAAGAGCCGACAGCCGTCTTGATGAATGATAGTTGCATTTACCAAGAGTAGGTCAAACATCTTGTCGGTCATATCTGTCAGATAAGATACTTAATGATCAGGCTTTCTGACCGGTGATTTCTTCGATCAGGCCGATGATAGTATTGACGGCATTACTTGCACTGCTCCTGGCCATTGCAGTAATGTACTTCTGGCGGTTTTGGTAGAGTTCCAGAATTCTGGAGAGGAACAGTTCGGGCGTGATCTCCTCTTCGGGAAGAACCTCACTGAAGCCCTGCTTCTGGAAGGATTTGGCGTTGAGGATCTGGTCGCCGCGGCTTGATCCGGCCGGGAGAGGAATCAGGAGATTCGGCTTGCGCAGTTCGAGCAGCTCGCAGATAGCGTTTGCCCCTGCCCTTGATACAACGACGTCGGCGAGTGCGAACAGGTCGGCAAGCTCCTCCTTGATGTACTCAAACTGAATGTAGCCAGGCTTTCCGGTCAGAGATTCCTCAAGGTTGCCCTTTCCGCAGAGGTGGACGACTTGGAAGGTTTTCAGAAGCTCAGGAAGGATCTGACGGACCGCACGGTTGACGGCTACGGAGCCGAGGCTTCCGCCGATGACCATAAGGACAGGCTTCTCTGCGGTGAAATCGCAGAATTTCAATCCAGCGAGACGATTGCCTGACCGGAGCTCTTCGCGGATTGGAGAACCAGTGACGACGGCCTTGCCGGACGGAAGGTACGGGATCGTCTCAGGAAAATTGCAGCAGACCTTGGTAGCAGCCGGGATTGCGAGCTTATTCGCAAGCCCGGGAGTCATATCCGATTCGTGGATAATCACGGGGATATGCAGCCGCTTTGCCGCTTGTACAACAGGCACGGACACGAATCCTCCTTTGGAAAAAATAATGTCCGGCCTGACTTCGCGCAGGATTTTCCGGGACTGTGCAAACCCCTTCACCACGCGGAACGGATCGGTGAAATTTTTCAGATCAAAGTATCGCCGCAGCTTCCCGGAGGCAATGCCATAGTAGGGGATGCCGAGCTCTTCAATCAGCTTTTTTTCGATACCGTCGTAGGAACCAATATATTGAATATCGTAGCCAAGCTGGCGAAGTTTCGGGACAAGTGCGATATTCGGAGTGACATGACCGGCAGTGCCGCCGCCGGTGAGAATAATACGTTTCATAAAAATCCTCCAGTTTAAGTTGCATTTGAAAGGTTACAATTAACTGAGACACCTTGCAGACCACAGAGCCCTTGTGTTGGTCCGTGTCTTCCTTATGGGTTTGGCGGGCTATAAGGCCATCCACATAGTAGCTATACAGGGAACTATTCAGCTACCACTATCCCGGGAGGTGTTTTCATGCTTTTATGCATGAAAAACCCGGGGGCTATAAGCAAAAATCCCCTGTCATCGAAGGTGATTTTTACGAATTTTGCTTGTATCTGTGAGGGTGCTGAACAGATACCTATACAGTAACTATATTCATCTACATATAGTTTAGTCGTTGATGGGAAAATGTCAAGAAGGGACTTGTGACACATGGGTAATGGAAAGAAAAAAAAGGGATCGTCGGGCAAAATTACAAAGTTTCCAGGCTGGGATGCAGATGTGGCGCTGGATCAGATGACAGATGAAAATATAGATGATTTTCTGCGTGAGTGCCTGAAGGATGAGGCAGACGAGCTGGAAACACAGCTGAACCATGACCCTGCGATGATCGGGGTCGGCGCGTCCGATGATATGTATCAGAAAATCGTTGAGGAATTGAAAAAGCAAGGAATATGGGAAGAAGATGAGGCGGGAGAAGTAGAGAGAGAGGAGAATGGCGGGCTGCAAGATGCGGTAGAGAAGGAAGCAGTAGTCCCCGAGGCAGCAGGAATGGGTAGCATGGAAGAGGAGGCAAAGAAAAATAAAGCAGAGAATACAACAGAGCTCCGTGCAGAAGCAGTAACAGACAATTTAGAAAATACAGCAGAGGCAGAACATGACAAAGAATCGAGCCCATTAGAAGAGAGAGAACGAATCTACAGCATGCTCTCAGAAGAAGACCGGAAAGCGATGGAATTGGGGTATCAGATGAAAGAGCAGGAAGAGCAGAAGAAGATAGCGAAAAGAAAGAGAAGGAAACTTTGCACGCGGGTTGGCGCAGCTGCGGTGGCAGTGATGGTATTGGGGAGCGCTGGGATGTCGACAGAAGCAAGCAGAGCAGCGATATTACAGGTGTGCGAAGTGGTAATGGGAAACTTTGGAATACGGATTTTATCAAATTATTTAGATGATCGTGAAACAAGGACAGTAGATAGAAGAGAAGAGGAAGCAAAAGAAGAAATAGAGAATCAATTGGGAATAATGCCTTTATCCTTTATGTATTTGCCTGGAGGTCTGGAGTATAATTCTTACAGAATTTGTAAGGAAGCAGAACGAGCAACATTGTTTTATTCCTATGAGGATTTGAAACTTAGCGTCTATATGGGTAATAATATTGATAATGAAAAAGTTCTATATCATCAGATAGATGGAAACAATAAAATAAAATATACAGTGAAGAATGAACAAGGCATTGAAATTAATTTGTATGAAGTCAGGGATGCAGATAATACATATGCAGCAGTATTCGATGTTGGTACAACATATTATTATTTTGAGGGGGAAATGCCTCTTAAAGAATTTGAAGAAATTGCAAAATGTTTAGTGGTTTTAGGAAAAATGGAGTAACATTTTTGAAAGTCATGCGTTTTTATAGACGCAACGACAAAAGAAAGGAGGGAGGATGTGAAGAAACTCAAGAGGGCTTTGATGTTGCTTGGTGTGGTTTGTATGATGGTAGGGTCTATCTCTGCTCGGGCAGCTGATGAACGCTTAGGAACCGTTGTGGATGGTTCACTTTTAACAGACAAAACAGAAGTGGAACTGCATATGGAATCAAGTGCCAGAGGCGCATATCTGACTAGTGGATCTGGAGTTTTATCTATTCTAGATACAAGATATGTAAATGCCTTTGCGTGTACGTCTTGTCATCGTACATGTGATCAGGTAAAGGTTACGATATATTTGCAACGGTTGGTTGGCAATAGCTGGTCATCTATTGCCAGATCAGGACCAACGACTGCCTATGACACGCATTATGTTGAGAAGTCTCAGAATTACAGGCTTGTCGGTGGAAGCTACTATCGATTGGCAGGCACTCATACAGCTATTAAAGACGGTACGGTTGAAACAATAGCTAGCTATACTGATGGCGTATGGATTCCCTAATACTGGGGATTAACAAAAGACAATCAAGGCGACACCAATTTACAAAAGAGAAACATCAAGTTACAAATGAAAAAGAGCAACACCAATTTACAAATGACAACCCGCCTACTAAAAGGCGGCAAGGATTAGAATTCTCAGGTGCAAAAAGAACATGTGAGGAAGCATGAGAGCTGGATTAGCATGATTTGCAGTACGTATTTTTCCAGCGCTGGCGGTTTCACTTGTCCGTATGCGGCCTGTAGATTCTGATATTACAACTGAATATCAAAAGTCCATCCGGTCATGAGGTCTGGGTGGCACGGGGAACTAGAGGATTGTGCAGGGGCAGACCGAAAAAATATCATTGCGCGGCTGTTCAATGGTTTGTTTCTTGCACTGAGGGTTTGAACGTATGATGCCGGAGTTTCTCGAGAGGGACTGCACATCGGAGAATTAGGGCCTCTCCGGTGTGTGACGGCATCCATGTAATGAAGGGCAAAGAGTTATGAAAAGTGAATATTTTCGATTCCTGTATTGGGAAATGAAGGCGTGCATGGTGCATCTGGGAAAAGTGAAGGACACCTTGACGGGCGAACAGCTCACATTTCTGTATGTTCGGGGAGGACTGCCGAATGTGGAGCGAGCGGAATCTGACGGGATAGCGGATGCTGACAGGAGGGAGATCGCAGATGAGAGGGGAAACTCTGCGAGCCTGGAGGTGAAGGCCGTGAATCCGAAGGAGTTATCCGGAAGTCTTGGGAAGGGAGCCTCCAATGTGCTGTTTGCATGTCCGAGGGAGCTTGATCTGGTGGTGCTTGGGAATGTGGGCAAGCAGGCGGATGGAGTTCTGGCAGATATTTTGGAGTTTGCCAGAGTGAAGCTGTTAGTGTTGCCGGAGAGTGGGTATCGGTGGAGTGCCGATTTCTCAAAAGTAGAGGAAGTGTGCTTCCTGCACACAGGAAAAGGGCAGACCGCAGGAGCACGAGATGCAGGAAAAGAAACAGCCACGACGAGATGGGCCGCAGGGAAAGAAGCGTTCGAGCTGAAAGGGCAGACCGCAGGGAAAGAAGCGTTCGAGCCGAAAGGGCAGACCGCAGGGAAAGAAGCGTTCGAGCTGAAAGGGCAGACCGTAGAGAAAGAAGCGTTCGAGCCGGAAAGACAGACCGAAGGGCTAGAAGCGGTTGAGCCGGAAGGAAGGGCTGCAGGGAAACAAGTGGTTATGCTGGAACACGTCGCGGGAAAAAGAGCGGTCGTGTCGGAGGAACAGGTCACAGAAAGAGAAGGATCCGATTCAATGCGGATCAGAAAGGCGGGATGGGACGTCTTTCTCAAGTGTTATGCTGAGGGCAGCGTGACAATGCTGCATGGTCCGAAGTGGAGACCCGGGCCGGTGCAGGAAAGAAACTTGGAACCAGCTGGCACACAGGCGGGAACTGGAGTGTCGGCAGCAGAAAATTTGCAAACTGGGAAAATAGCAGGGGCAGACAAAGAAATGTGGAAGGAGAAGGAGGCGAAGAGCGAAAAAGAGATTTTTGATGATTGCGTCATGAGCGTAAAAGTTCTGGACCGGGAAGTCAGATGCCGCTGTAGGGAGGCGGAGGACGAATTCGCGTGTGCGATGGGCTGTGCATTGAAGAAAGATCATGACGTATGCAGATACCAGCGGCTGGCAGAGTGTGGGAGCTGGCTTGCCGGAACACTGCTGGCAGGAGACGCTGCCTGTCTGGAACAGGTGCAGGCGGAGATGGGAGCAGAACTGGAGACAGTAAGGTTCTTTTGTCTGCCGCTGAAGGGAGAAGCGGCAGAAAAGATGGAGGAAGCTTCTCCGGTTGAGACTGGAATGCAAGGTAAGGCAGCGGAAGATATCCCTCTGCAGGCTGGGTTGAAGCGTGAGAGCATCGAAGCATTGGCACGGGAATTCAAGAGGTACTATATTGGTTGCGCACCGGAGCTGGGAGAAGAAGGGCTCTCCTGGATCTGCGGAAGCGGGCTGTATCAGGTGCCGGTGGTGCTGCGGGAGGGAACCGGGATTTGCTGCTCTGGCATGCTGACTTATGCTAAGGCGGCAGATGAGTGATGAAATAGTGATTAGCAGGCGGCTGCGCTGTCGGGACACCGGCGGCGCGGTCGCTTTATCGTTATTGCTCACGCCTCCTCCACACAAGCGATCCACAGACCAGCCGCTTCGCGTCTGGCGCGGCCATAATTATCCGTTTTTGTCTGTGGCTGTGTGGGGTTGCTGTTTCACAGCCAATCTATGGCAGCTATGCTGTCTCTTACGTGCAAACACAACGATTCAGCATGCTGTTCACAGATGGCCGTGAACAGTAACGTCTTATCAGGCACTTATTAAAATATTTCCAGATGCCCTTTTGTTATGGCGCAATCCTGCATATAATGTTAAAATAGGAATCAATGAGGAACTGTTCAGCCGCTGTTGTCCGGAGCGGTGCTGAACAAGATACGCGAATAGTGAGAAGGGTGGGGTTTGATGAAGCTGACATTTCTTGGGGCGACGCACGAGGTGACAGGAAGCTGCTTTCTGCTGGAGGCATGTGGAAAACGGATACTGGTGGACTGCGGGATGGAGCAGGGGCCGGATACGTATGCGAATGTGGAGCTGCCCATTAAGCCGTCAGATGTAGATATGGTGCTGCTGACGCACGCGCATATGGATCACTCTGGAAAGCTGCCGCTGCTTTATAAAAACGGGTTCCATGGGCAGGTGTTTTCCACGGCTCCGACGGCGGATCTGTGTGAGATCATGCTGCGTGACAGCGCGCATATTCAGATGTTTGAGGCGGAGTGGAAGAATCGGAAGGGGAAACGTGCAGGCCGTGAGGCAGTGGAGCCTCTGTATGATATGGACGACGCAATCGGTGTCCTGTCCTGTTTCGTGCGATGTGATTATAAAAAGGAAGTCCGCATTGCAGAGGGGATGTGCATCCAGTTTATCGATGCAGGACATTTACTCGGATCGGCCTCGATCGAGGTGTGGATTGCAGAGAATGGTGTGGAAAAGAAGATTGTATTTTCCGGGGATATTGGAAATCTGAATCAGCCGCTGATCCGGGATCCGCAGTATCCAGAGTCGGCGGATTACGTGGTGATGGAATCGACCTACGGAGACCGGAGTCATGACGCGCCGGTGGACTATGCAATTGCGCTTGCCGAGGTGATTCAGAGGACATTTGACCGTGGAGGAAATGTAGTGGTGCCGTCCTTTGCAGTTGGCAGAACGCAGGAAATGCTGTATTTTATCCGGCGGATTAAGGAAGAGGGGCTGGTGCATGGGCATGACGGGTTTGAGGTCTGGGTTGACAGTCCGCTGGCGATTGAGGCAACGAATATTTTCCGGGAGCATATGTGGAGCAGTTTTGATGATGAGGCGGTTGCGCTGATCGAGCGGGGAGTGAATCCGATTGGGTTTGCCGGGCTGCGGACCTCTGTGACCAGTGATGACTCGCGTGCAATTAATGAAAACGCGCAGCCAAAGGTGATCCTTTCCGCGAGCGGAATGTGTGATGCGGGTCGGATCAAGCATCATCTGAAGCACAATCTCTGGCGGAAGGAGTCCACAATTCTGTTTGTCGGCTACCAGGCGCATGGGACACTCGGGCGCGCGCTGCTGGAGGGAGCGCAGCATGTAAAGCTGTTCGGGGAAGAAATTGAGGTGCATGCGGAGATCTGCCGTCTGCCGGGTATCAGCGGACACGCAGATAATCAGGGCTTGATGCGGTGGATTCAGTCCTTCCAGAAGAAGCCTCAGAAAGTATTTGTGGTTCACGGAGAAGATACGGTATGCGAGCTGTTCACCTCAAGGCTGCAAAATGAGCTGGGGCTGGATGCCTATGCGCCGTATTCTGGAACGGAATTTGACCTTGCGCGGAATCAGTTTATTCACCAGAGTGAGGGCGTCCGGATCCAGAAGCCGGTGCAAGCGGCAGCTGCGGCAAAAGTGTCGAAGGTATTTGCGAAGCTGGTGGCAGCAGGACAGCGTCTGGTCGGCGTGATCCGTAAGAATGAGGGCGGGGCGAACCGCGACCTGGAGAAATTCACACGGGAAATTCATGCATTGTGTGACAAATGGGAGAGATGACAGGATCAGGACGATGTGTAGGTACATACAAGGTAAGAGATCAATCGTGCCTGTTGCTGCAGGGTGACATGTAAGGCATGACAATTGCTTCCATGAGATGGACGAAGCAGCAGAAGAAATTTGTGAATGTTTGCGCATGCTGTCTGCGCGGCGGGTGAGTATGTTGATAAGGGAAAGAAAGCTTATAGGATGAAATTGGAGAGAAGAAAGATAAACAAGATTCAGTCAGGAGAGAAACTTGGTGCAAAAGGAATACGCGGAAACGCAGCATGCAGAGCGGAGGGAGGGCATAGAGCCAAAGTGTGCAGGACAGTTATCCCCCGTTTGCCGGCGGTTTGCGTGTCGGCCGCTGCTGCGCTGTCCCTTGTTTTGTCGCTTGCCGGGTGCGGTGAGGTGAAGCGTGTGCAGTACCAGTGGCAGAACGGCGGCGTAGAGCAGTGGGAGGAGGCTGCCCTGGAGGCGGGCATAGGTTCTTTGGCGGAGGAGTATTATTATGATCATCTGCCGGAGGCGCTGCATGAGGCGTACCGCGAGATCTATGTGCACCTGATGCGGAATGAAGACTCGGGCACATTTCTTGCAGAAATTGGCGTGGAGGATTTCTGGAAGGCGTATTATGCGGTGCTTGCGGATCATCCGGAGATTTTCTGGATCGGGACGAGTGCGCAGATCGAGGAATCGGCGCTGTCGCATAAGGTGGTATCCTATCAGTTCCAGCCAATTGTCCCGGTCGAGGCGCGGCCGTCGATGCGGGAACAGTTGGAAGAAGCAGCAGATGCGTGTATCAGCCTGATCCCGGCAGAGGCCTCAGATTACGAGAAGATCAAGTTTGTATATGAATATCTCATTGATGCGACGGAATATGATTCGAACGGAGCGGACTCGCAGAGCATTCAGAGCGTACTGCTGTACCATCGGTCCGTGTGTGCCGGGTATTCCAAGGCGTTTCAGTACATTTTGAACCGGATGGGGCTGTTCTGCACGTATATTACAGGGACAATCGCAGGGAGCGGAGACCATGGGTGGAACATGGTTCGCATCGGTGAGAACTATTATTATGTAGACGTGACCTGGGGCGATCCGGTGTTTGTGAACCGGATGGAGGGGGATGAGAGCAGCAGCATGATCAATTATAATTATCTGTGCTGCACAGAGACAGAATTATTCAAGACACATGTGCCGTCCGATTCTGTGGAATTGCCGCCCTGTACGTCGGAGGATTATAATTATTATCGGATAAATGGATATTATTATGAGACATTTGATTATGATACGCTTCATAATGCGCTGATGAATTCCGTGTGGAACGGTGAAGCGAGTATTGTAATGAAATTCGGCAGCAGTGAGGCATATGAGACGGCAAAGTATGAGCTTTTCGAGAACGGAATGCTCTCAGATCCAGGACAGTATCTGATGGAAATAAACGGGGTGAGCACATGGAATTACCGGTATCATACCGAGGATGAATTCTACCTGATTACCGTATACTGGTAAAAGAAGACTGCCGCAGAGAGAATACTTGGGTACTCTTTCTGCGGCAGCCCCTTTTTAGTGCTAGAGTGTGTTTGAAAAATCATTCCTACCGTTACAAGTTCAGGCGACCCACTTTGCGTGACATTTCTGCCAGATTCAGTTGGCGTAGCCCGCTATAAGTTATACTTACTGTCCGAGTGCCTGTCTCAGTGCCTTGGAGAGCTGGTCGGGGCAGGAAGTCGGGCGCATGCCGCAGCGGATACCCTCAAGGCGGGAGATTGCTTCCTCTGCTTTCATGCCCTGCACGAGCTTTGAAACGCCCTGCGTGTTGCCGGAGCATCCGCCAACGAATTCTACATTTTTGATGACGTCGCCGTCAAGCTCCACATGGATTTCCTGGGAGCAGGTGCCTTTTGTCTTGTATACCATATGTCTGTTCCTCCTTGAAATGTACATTATAAGTAACTGTTCAGCAGCCACTGTCCCGAGCGGGAGCGGAACAGATACTATTGCAGAAGTAATCCCGGCCCAGCGGTTCATTGACAGAAAGGTGTACTTCGCATACCACTCTGGATGAGCATTCGGGATGGACCGGATATCCACTGACAGTATAGCGTCTTTTTCGAGGTTATTCAAGTAGAAAATATTTAATGCATGGAGTGAGCAGGCAACGGTTTACTGCGGTTCAGATGCATTTCTCCAGGTATTAGTCGGCGGAGCTGCGGCAATCTTCGCCTTGTGCTTGTGCAGGATGCAAGGCTGCGCTATAATAGAAAGGCAAAAAGTAAGTGAAACGCAGATATGCGGACAAAAGGCAGAAAACTGCATCAACAGGGATGTGAGAATCACTGAAAGCTGCAGGCAGGAATGGTACGAGAGGCAGGCAGCCGCATGGGCAAGCACAGTACGAAAGGAGTACATTATATTATGAAGAAACTCGGCATAATCGGAGCAATGGATCAGGAAGTGGCGCGCCTGAAGGCAGATATGGAGCTGGTTCGGGAGATAAAAAAAGCGCGGATGAGCTTTTGCGAGGGAAGGCTGAAAGGACATCCGGTCGTTGTGGTACAGAGCGGCATTGGGAAAGTAAATGCGGCGGTATGCACGCAGATTTTGATCGATGAATTTGGCGTGGATGCCGTGATGAATACAGGAATTGCAGGATCTTTAAATGCACAGATCGATATCGGGGACATTGTGATCTCCACGGACGTGTTGCACCATGATATGGATGCAGTGAGCTTTGGCTATGCACCGGGGCAGATTCCGCAGCTGGACGTGCTGGCCTTTGAAGCGGATGAGGAAATGGCTTCTCTGGCGGAGAAGGTGTGTCAGGAGGTTAATCCGGATCTTCATGTATTTCGTGGGCGCATTGTCAGCGGGGATCAATTTGTCGCGGACAAAGCATCCAAGGAGCGGATTGTCAGCCAGTTCCACGGATTCTGTACCGAAATGGAAGGTGCCGCGATTGCCCAGACTGCTTATTTGAATGGCATCCCATTCGTCGTGATCCGCGCGATCTCAGATAAAGCGGATGACAGTGCATCCGAGGACTACCCGACCTTTGAGAAAAAAGCCATCGAGCACAGCGTCCGGTTGGCAGAAGGATTTGTGGAGGCGCTGCAGCGCTAAAATACGTTTTTATTGCGCAGGCTCATATGCAGCGCCCAAATACATGTTCAATGCGTTATTGATCGCAGCCAGCAAGGCGGTGGATCGTAGTGAGTGCTTTCCCCGCTTTAGAGACGTTCTCAACCTTAGTTGGAATCTTAACCTTTAGGATATATTATAATAGGAAGAAACTCCGTCAGAAGGAACTTTTTACCGTAGACAAAACGCCCCTTTTGCAAATCGTGCAAGAATTCGTCGAACGATTTTGCTTTGCAAAAAAAATTTTTGCGGCTATAATGGCGGTACTTGAGCCGGTGCAGCGAAGGCGCCGTCGCAATAGCCGACCCAAAACAATTTTTAAAGGGGGATTCCATATGTTACAATTCATCATGGAACGCAATGTGTTACTTTACGTCCTGGCGGCCGCCTGCGCGGTCGGAGTGGTCAGCCAGCTGATCCTGAAGCAGATCTATGAGCGGCTGATCCGGAATACACAGAACACAGGAGAAGCGGAGGGGAAATTTTTGCAACAGCTTCGCCAGCGTTTTCAATACTGCACACACCTGAATGAAAAAGTCGGCAATGTACAAGCTCTGATTCGGAAGAGTCTGATGGAGTATCGGTTCTGGGGCATGGGTCTGCGCCAGTGGAAGCGCATGGGAGGCTGGTGTCTGGCAGTTAGCCTGATTTGCGCATTTGCAGGAAGTCTGGAGCTTATTCGGAGCGGCCAGAATGTGGTAACTGGGAACACGTATTTTTGGATGGGAGCACTGGCAGTCGTGCTGACGGCTGCGGCATATGGAATTTCGGATACTGGATACAAGCGGGAGGCGCTGGAGGTTGGCCTGGCTGATTATCTTCAGAACAGCGGGGCGGTGCGCGGTCTCCACGAGCAGGCGGAAGGAGAGGCCTATGGGGATTTTGAGGAGCAGGCAGATGTGGCGGCGCCAACCCCGATTGTGTCAGTCAGGGAGGGAAGAAAGGCAAAGCGGCGTGCGAGAGCAGAGACAGCAGCGGCTCAGGCTGTAGCCGAGAGCCGTACCCAGGCTCAAATGGCAGCGGAAAACCGTGCGCAGCGGGAGAAGCGTGAGCTGAAGGAAACGCTGGCCCGAGCGAAGACAGGAATGCAGGAGACCGCCGCAGAGCGCGACAAGGAAAGCCGCGCAGAATTGCTGCGGCAAATGGATCCGAAGGAGCAAGAGCGGATTCTGCGGGAGGTGCTGAAAGAATTTCTTTCCTGACTCTGTGCTTTACAAAGCCCATGGAGTCTGCTACAATAAGTTGAAACGCGGATAAGTACAGCTGCCGGATTTCCCCGGAAAGGATCCGGGAGCTGCTGATGAACTAAGATTAAAGGAGATGTGGCTATGGGAAACAAAGTAGCATTTGATTATTCAAAGGTATCCTGCTTCGTATCTGAGGCAGAAGTGAAGTCGATGGAAAAGATTGTCGCAGCCGCAAAGGAAGAGCTGGTGTCCCGCGAGGGAGCGGGAAATGACTTCCTTGGCTGGATTGACCTGCCGGTTGACTACGATAAAGAGGAGTTCGGCAGAATCAAAAAGGCAGCGGAAAAGATCCAGAGTGACAGTGAGGTGCTTCTGGTCATCGGCATCGGCGGCTCCTACCTGGGTGCAAGGGCAGCAGTCGAGTTCCTGCGCCATAGCTTCTACAATATGGTGCCGAAGTCTGTGCGGAAGACTCCGGAAATCTATTTCGTGGGCAACAGCATCAGCAGTACCTATATTACACATCTGATGGATGTCATCGGTGACAGGGACTTTTCTGTAAATGTTATTTCCAAGTCCGGCACGACGACAGAGCCTGCGATTGCATTCCGCATTTTCAAGGCCATGCTGGAGAAAAAGTATGGCAAGGCAGAGGCGGCGAAGCGTATCTATGCGACGACCGACAAGGCGAGAGGAGCGCTGAAAAAGCTGGCGACGGAGGAAGGATACGAGACCTTCGTGGTGCCGGATGATGTCGGCGGACGTTTTTCCGTGCTGACAGCAGTGGGGCTTCTCCCGATCGCGGCGAGCGGCGCAGATATCGACAAGCTGATGGAGGGCGCGGCTTCCGGAAGAAAGCGCGCACTGGAAGCTCCGTTTGCAGAGAATGATGCTCTCCAGTATGCTGCAGTGCGGAATATCCTGCTTCGGAAGGGTAAGACTATTGAGGTGCTGGCAAATTATGAACCGAGCCTGCATTACGTGTCAGAGTGGTGGAAACAGCTGTACGGCGAGAGTGAAGGAAAAGACCAGAAGGGAATCTTCCCTGCATCGGTAGATCTGACGACAGATCTCCATTCTATGGGTCAGTTTATCCAGGACGGCAACCGTATCATGTTTGAGACAGTCCTGAATGTGGAAGAGTCACGGAGTGAGCTGGTGATCAATGAAGAGCCGGTAGACCTTGACGGATTAAACTATCTGGCAGGCAAGACCGTTGATTTTGTAAATAAGAGCGCGATGAATGGAACAATCCTTGCCCATACGGACGGCAATGTGCCGAACCTGATGGTGAAAATCCCGAAGCAGGATGAGTTCAATCTGGGTGAGCTGTTCTATTTCTTCGAGTTTGCATGTGGTGTGAGCGGATATGTACTGGGCGTGAATCCGTTCAATCAGCCAGGTGTCGAGAGTTACAAGCGCAATATGTTTGCGCTTCTCGGCAAGCCGGGCTATGAAAAAGAGCGCGAGGAGCTGCTTGCGAGACTGTAAATGGGAGGCCGCCACGGAAGTGAATCAGCAGCGGTGCGCAGCCTGCGATGGCCGGTGAACAAGTGGTCAACACAGAAGTGGAGCAGCCAGGTGCTGCCGCGATGGCGGCGTGCAGATGGTCATTGCAGGAAGTGAAGTAGCGGTGTGCAGCCTGCGGGACGATCAGGCGGGTGGCACATCGCGAATAGAAGTGAGCAAGTTACGTGTGGGGATGCTGTGGATGGGGACGCCTGTCAGCAGTATCCCCTTGTGCTATGAATTGCAAGGTGGGAAGCACCGGCAGCGCTCGCATATGGTTCGAACATGACTGGGAGGTACGCGCAATTTTTGGGCTGCATGAATGATGGCGCGCTTTTTTTGCAGGCGGACAGACGGGCTGACTGCAGGGCAGCCGGGCGGGCATTGCAAATGCAGGTTTTCTGGCATGGAGAAAAGGAGAAGATACGATTCACATGAAGATAGTATTTTTGGAGGCGGAGAGCCTCGGAGAAGATATGAAATTGGACCACTTCTTTGAAATCGGCGAAGTGGTCATCTATGGCAAGACGGCAAAGGAGCAGGTGCCGGAGCGCATCGCGGACGCAGATGCGGTCATTGTGAATAAGCTGCCGATGAATGAGGAGACCCTTTCCGGGGCGCGGTATCTGAAGTATATCGGCCTGACAGCGACTGGAACGAACAATATTGATTTCCCCTATACGAACGGGCGCGGCATCACAGTTACGAATGTCGCGGGGTATTCGACGGAGGTCGTGGCGCAGCACACCTTTGCGATGACGTTGTATCTGCTGGAACATCTGCGCTATTACGATGACTATGTGAAGTCTGGTGATTACATAAAATGTGAATCTTTCTGCCACATGGACCGGAGGTTCAACGAGCTTGCGGGGAAGACATGGGGCATTATTGGTCTTGGTGCAATTGGGCGGAAGGTTGCTGAGATCGCACGGGTTTTCGGCTGCGAGGTGATTTACTATTCCGCTTCCGGGAAAAATAAGAACGATACATATCGCCGGGTTGATTTTGATACACTGCTTGCTGAGTCTGATATCGTTTCGTGCCATACGCCGCTGACCGAGCGGACGTATCATCTGATGAATTATGATGCATTCTGCAAAATGAAAGAATCATCGATCTTTATCAATGTGAGCCGTGGACCAGTTGTAGATGAGAAGGATCTGGCAAAAGCGCTGAAGAAGGAGAAGATCGCAGCAGCGGGCCTGGACGTGCTGGAAGTGGAGCCGATGGATAAGGACAATCCGTTGCGGAAGCTGGACGACAGTGACCGGCTGCTGATTACACCGCATATTGCATGGGCAGCGGTCGAGGCGCGGACACGGCTGCTACAGGAAGTATACAAAAATCTGAACGCGTTCCAAAAAGGAGAGCAGAGGAATGTCTGCACAGGCTGATGAGAAAATTGCCCGCGCAAAGCAGGCGGGCCGGGTCGCAGCGGCAGCTGTTGCCGCACTGCTGCTGCTTTATTACTGTCTGCATCCGGAGCTTTACGCAGAGGATAAGGTGCAGGTGGAACTGTTTAAGAGCTGGAAAACAGCTCTCGTGATGGGGCTTTCCCTTCTGCTGATCATGGGAGCGCTGCTGCCGGTGCGGACGAGCGACCGACAAAACCGGATCCTGTCGTGGTGTTGGTTTGCTGTGGCGCCATTTGCTGTGTATTTTACACTATTGTATTTGAACGCGGAGAAGTTCAACATTGATTTCTTCAAGCTGGACAGGATCGCATTGGCACTCACATTTTTGTTCTTGTACCTGCTGCAGACAGCGGTGCTGGTGGTGACAGGGAGCATCCGCGCGGCTGTTGTGACGGAAGCAGTACTGATCGCGGTGCTTGGAATCGCGAACCGCTTCGTGATTTCCTTCCGGGGGATGGCGCTTTCGGCAGCGGATCTGTTTTCTGTGAACGCGGCGATGTCTGTGGCCTCGGAGTACACGTACAGGCTCGACTGGTATATGTATATGGAGGTGCTGCTGACATTTGCAATCTGCCTGTTCAGCCTGAAGCTGCGCGGCGGGCGTATGCTGCGACCTGCTTGGCGGGCGGCAGTGCTGGTACTCTGGAGTGCGGTGGCTGGCAGCTACTATTATGTGTGCTGTAAGACAGACTTCCTGGAGGAGCACGAGATTCGTTCAGAGGGCTTCACACATCAGCTCAGATACAAACAGTTTGATATGATTTTTACGACGCTGACGACGTGCTTCTATCTGTCCGTAGACAAGCCGGAGGGGTATTCCATTGAAAAAGTGAAAGAACTTGCGGAGCCTTATCTTAGACTGGGGGAAGCGGGACCGACAGATACAGAGACTCAGGCGGATATGCAGCAGCCGAATTTGATTGTCATCATGAACGAGTCGCTGGCTGATTATACGGAGATCGGGCAGGGACTGCAGTTGTCGGAGGACTGCATGCCGTTTATCCGGAGCCTTACGGAGAATACCATTAAGGGAAATGCCTATGTCTCCATCTTCGGAGGCAATACGCCGAATTCTGAATACGAATTTCTGACGGGCAATACGATGGGCTTCCTGCCGGAGTCCTCGGTCGGCTTCAATCTGTTTGTGCGGGGCAACCTGCCCTCGGTTGCGTCGGAACTGAAGGCGGCGGGGTATGAGACGCTCGCGATTCATCCGTATCGTGGGACAAATTACCGGAGGCATATCGTTTACCCGCTGCTCGGATTTGACACTTATTATACGAGAGATGATTTTGACAGCCCGCAGAAGATCCGAAGCTTTATCTCAGATCAGGAGCTGGCAGACCGGATTATCGAAGAGTTTGATAAAAATAAGGAATCTGGCGATGGCCCGCTGTTTTCCTACAATGTAACCGTGCAGAATCACGGCGGATATTATTCCTCAAATACAAAAAATCTGGATATGTCGATTGAAGTACAGAGCCCGGGCGTAAATGAGACACAGACATCGATCTACGTGAATCTGATACGGGAATCAGACCGGATGTTTGAAAATTTGGTCGGACATTTTGAACAGGAGGAGGAGCCGACGGTGATTGTCATGTTCGGTGATCACCAGGCGAATCTCGGAGATAATACGTACCGGCATCTGATCGGTGATGAGGAAAGTCTGACGCCGGAAGAGCTGATGGAAAAGTATAAGGTGCCGTTTGTTATCTGGGCGAACTATGACATCGAGGAGGAGACGATTGAGCGGACAAGCCTGAATTATCTCTACAGTATTCTGGCGGATCGCCTGGAGCTGCCGATGACGGGATACCAGAGGTATCTGCTGGATCTGAGCGAGAAGCTCCCGGTCATCTGCGCACAGGGCTACTGGGCAGCGGACGGAAACTTCTACGAGCTGGCGGATGAGACATCACCGTATTTCCAGATAATTGAAGAGTATAATATCCTGGAGTACAATGATATCTTTGGAAAGAAGGATCGGTATCTGAAATTTTTTGGTGAGTAAAAATCCTGCTGGAACGCAGGCAAACCACCTGCTCAGCGCTCGATTCCCTTCCGGGCAGAAATCCCCGCATCGAAGGGATGCTTGACCTTGTGGATTTCGGAGACATAGTCTGCAAGCTCCAAAAGCGCCGGGCTGGGCCCCTGGCCGGTCAGGATGACCTCGAGGTGTTCCGGCTTATTTTTCAGAAAATCAAGCAAAAGCGATTCCTCAAGCAGTCCGCTGCGGATGGCGTAAATCGCTTCATCCAGAAACAGAACGTCATAAGCTTCTTTTTTAGCCAGCTCCGCCGCCGTGCGGAGCTGGTTTGCGTAGAAGCTGCGCCGCTGCTCCTTTTCCTCCTCGGTCATACGGAAACTGAATTTCTCATGATCCAGACCGGGCAGGAAGGTGATGTTTTCGATTTTGCTCATTGAGCTGCGCTCGCTGGTAGAATTATTTTTCATAAATTGATAGATCAGTACGCGGTATCCGAAGCCGGCTGCGCGCACGCAAAGCCCCATCCCGCAGGTGGTTTTACCTTTGCCGTCCCCGCAATAGATATGGATGAGTCCAAGATTATTATGGTCTGCCATGAGAAACTCCCCTTTCTATTCCTTTTTTAAGCTGCGGTACATTGCTTCTGCGTCCTCTTCCCGGAATGCGCGCAGGACCAGGCGTTCCGTTTCTATCCGTTTTGTTCCCAGATGCTTCATGATCAATGCCCTCTCGCTGTCAGTTTTTTGATTCTGTTGATTTTGGATAGTGTAACACACATCCTCCTGAAAAGCTACAAATTGTTTTCTGCGATTTGATTTGACGAAACGCCCGCCATCGTTTACACTAAACAAAATAAACACAGATGCTACAGAAATGCAAAGGAAAGTGAGGTTCGGTTATGGAACAGATGACTCTCTCATTTGGCGACGAGCGGCAGATGACACCGCTTGCGTCGCGGCTGCGGCCGAGGGATCTGGTCGGTTTTGTCGGGCAGAAGCATCTGCTCGGACCGGGAAAAATGCTGCGGCAGCTCATCGAGCGCGACCAGGTGTCATCGATGATTTTCTGGGGACCGCCAGGCGTCGGAAAGACGACGCTCGCGAGCATCATTGCGAACAGGACGCAATCGGACTTTATCAATTTCAGTGCGGTGACAAGCGGGATCAAGGAGATCCGCGAGGTGATGAGCAGAGCGGATAAAAGCAGGCGGATGGGGATCCGGACGGTTCTTTTCGTGGACGAGATTCACCGCTTCAATAAGGCACAGCAGGACGCGTTCCTTCCGTTTGTCGAGCGCGGCAGCATCGTGCTGATTGGCGCGACAACGGAAAATCCCTCTTTTGAAATCAATGCTGCTTTGCTCTCTCGCTGCAAAGTTTTTGTGCTGAAGGCGCTTGAGGAGGAGGATCTCACAGAGCTGCTGCGCCATGCATTGAAGAATCCGGACGGCTATGGCAATTTTAACATTCGGATCACAGACCGGCAGCTTCGCGCGATTGCTGCCTTTGCAAACGGAGATGCACGCACCGCGCTCAACACGCTTGAGATGGCGATTACAAACGGCGAGATCAGCGCAGAAGGGATCACGGTTACGCAGAGCTGTCTGGAACAGTGCATCAGCCGGAAGTCTCTCCTCTACGACAAATCTGGCGAGGAGCATTACAACCTGATCTCTGCACTGCACAAATCTATGCGCAACAGTGACCCGGATGCGGCGATTTACTGGATGCTCCGTATGCTTGAGGGTGGGGAGGAGCCCCTGTATATTGCGCGGCGTCTGGTCCGCTTCGCGAGCGAAGACGTGGGTATGGCGGACAGCCAGGCGCTTCAGGTGGCGGTAGCCGCCTATCAGGCCTGCCATTTTCTTGGCATGCCGGAGTGCGACGTGCATCTCGTCCACGCGGTTACTTATCTTGCGATGGCTCCGAAGTCGAATGCTCTCTATACTGCCTGCACGGACTGCAAAAAGGATATCCGGGAGCAGCAGGATGAGCCAGTCCCCCTTCATCTGCGCAATGCGCCGACTAAGCTGATGCAGCAGCTTCACTATGGGGAGGGCTATCAGTATGCACACGACACGGACGAAAAGCTGACCCATATGCAGTGCATGCCGGACGGGCTCGCGGACCGGCACTATTATCATCCAACCACGCAGGGAATGGAGAGCGCCGTGAAAAAGCGGCTTGAAGAAATTCAGCAGTGGAAATCCGGCAGCGAACAGCCTAAATAGCGTGCCCTGAGAAGAATTGCTATTGCAAGCCAATTTCATTTCAAGTATAATGAAACAAAAGATTGCGAAGCGAAAGTCAGAGGAGTTACTACTATGAAGAAAAAGGATCGTGGGGGCGGGGTGGAGCTGCTTTTGATGGCGGCGTTTGTCGCGTTCTTTTGTGCTTTCGTCGGTCCGGACCTGGTGAGAGAAGCGATGTCTGCGCAGGTTCTGGAGGACGGGGAGAATGTGGAGGCGGACCGAACTCAGCCAACAGGTCAGTCCGGTATGTTGAAAAGTGCGCGGGGTGGCGCAGAAAAAGAGATCGCTGGCCAGAGAGATGGCACAGAGAAGGAGATAGCCGACGGCAGAGATGGTGCAGGGAACGGAGCTGGATACACCGGGGCTGCAAAGAGCCTGGAAGGTGACAAAGGCGAAGCTGGAGAGCAGGCTTTGGACACCGGTATGGAGCTGGATGCAGTGTCTGGTGACGGACAGGATGGTTCGGCAGCTGGCGGGCAGGCGGATGTACAGGATGATGCGGCAGTAGGCGGGCAGGCGGATGCACAGGGC
>DKWE01000048.1:24281-85000 GCA_002491565.1 Lachnospiraceae bacterium UBA7160
AGGCGGATGCACAGGGCGATGCGGTAGCCGATGGACAGGCGGATGCACAGGGTGATGCGGCAGTTGGCGGGCAGGCGGATGCACAGGATGATGCGTCAGCTGGCGGGCAGGCGGATGCGCGTGGCAGTGAGCGGAAAGATCCTCCGGACGATGTGGACGAAGCAGAGGGCGCTGGCTCTGAGGAGCAGGCAGATACACAGAGCGGCGCGGAAGAGCAGAGTGATTTATTCGATGTCGAGTGGGCAGATGAGGGAAAATATGTCGAGGTGGAGCTTGCTGATTCTGGAGAACATTTTGTGATAGTACCGACGGAGGAGGAAGCAGGATCAGACGAGGCGCTTGCATGGGAGCAAAAGCTGCGGTGGCTGAAGGCACGGTACGGAGGCGTATTCCAGATTCCGATGCAGCAGCCGGAGGAGGAAACTGCACTGTACGCCGTCAAATTGCAGGACTGGAAGCAGCTGCGCGGCTATGTGCTGCTTTCGGAGGAAAACAGCGGCAGGGTCAAGCCGCTTGCCATTTTGAAAACAATGCTTGAAAATGAATTGGCCGGATATGACGGGGAGTGGTCTGTCTACATAAAGAACCTGAATACAGGGGAAACGATTCTGATCAATGACCGTCCGATGAAGTCCGCAAGTGTTATGAAGCTGTTTGTGATGGGTGCTGTTTATCAGGCTATCGGGGAAGGACAGATCAAGTATACGGACGAGAACCGGTTGCGTATGAACCAGATGATTACGGAGAGCAGCAACACTGCGGCAAACGAGTTCCTGCAGCAGCTTGGAAACGGAAGCTATGAGCGTGGGATTGCACAGGTGAATGCTTTTATTCAAGAGAACGGGTTCAGCGAGCAGACGATTGAGTACAATGGGTTCGATGATCCGGCGACCTATACGGACAGCGGGCACTTCAATCAGGTGACGGCGAAGGATTGTGGAAGGATGCTGGAGGAGATCTACCGGAGATCGTGGATGAACCGCATGGTCAGCAACGAGATCGAAGAGATGCTGCTGGCACAGAAAACGCGCTACAAGATTGCTGAGGGGCTGCCGGACGGCGTGCTCTGCGGCAATAAGACGGGCGAGATGGATACGACTGAGAACGATGCAGCGATCATTTATTCAGACGCGTGTGATTACATTCTGGTTGTGCTCTCAGACGGCTGGAGCAATAAAAATCAGGCAATTTCAAGGATCAGTAGACTGTCGCAGATGACATACAATTATCTCAATCTGGCACAGTACGAGATCGTAGAAGCAAAGTAGGGGGATGGAATGTTTCGTTTATGGGGCAAGATCTGGAAGGATAACCGGCTGGTCCGGGATATGACATTTGAGGAGGAAAGCGCGGACACCAGGACACATAAGGTATTTCGCGGTCTTGACGAGATCTGTCACGAGTTTGATTTGGGCAGACCGATCTGGCTGGAGAAAAATATCACGGAGTTTCAGCGCCATAGTAAGGCACGGTTTTACCAGGACAGTTTTATCGAGGAGATTGAGTTCGACTGCCTGGAAATCCAGGTGATTGAAGAGGATTGAACCGGGCGAAAATAGTAGTTCGTGGGGTGCTGGAAGAGCAGACAGCAACCGGAACAAAATAGTCCGTGGGATGCTGGAAGAGCGGACAGCAATCGGAACAAATGCATAGAGTACGAAAGAGAAGGGCGATGGAAGGTGAGGACGGCAGCATATGAAAAAACGGACATTTATTGTAGAAATTAATGACACCCAGAGCCATAGCTGGCAGGGAAATATCGAGTGGGTGCAGGAGGGCAGGAAACAATCCTTCCGGAGTGCCATGGAGATGCTGCGTCTGATTGACTCGGCGCTTGGCGGGCAGGAACCGGACTGGAGGGATTCCGGCGGACAGACTGAGAGGGCAGAACAATGATGAGGATGCAGATATTTGGGGGGTTTGTCCTGTATGGGAAGCAGGCAATACTGGATGAAAAGATGCTCCACTCCAATAAGCTGGTGCGGCTTCTGGTATACATTTTACTGCATCGGCAGCGCGACCTGACTCATCAGGAACTGATCGATGTCTTCTGGGAGGGAGACGGTTCGCGGAATCCGGATGGCGCGCTGAAAAATCTGATTTATCGGCTGCGGACGGAGCTGAAGGTGTTTGGCGAAGGGGATTTAATTTTGACGCTGCCAGGTGCATACCGCTGGAATCCGGATACTCCGGTTGAGGCAGACTATGAGACGCTGGAAGAGGCGGCAAAGCGGGCGCGCAAGGCGACGGATGCTGACAGGCAGCAGGAGCTGTGTGAGCGCATGATCTCCCTGTACCGGAGTGATGTATCGCCCCGGATTGCAAAAGAGAGCTGGATGCTGTCGCGGCTTACTTATTACAGGCTGCTCTATCTGGAGACGGTGAAATGTCTTGCTGAGATTTACTGGCGGAAGGAAGCGTGGGATGCGCTGGAACAGCTGTGCCAGAAGGCGCTTGATGTTGATACACTGGATGAAGATCTGTATTATTGGCTGATCAAGAGCCAGATCGGGAAAAAAGACTATGACCAGGCAATGACCTATTATGAAAATGCGAATAAGCAGCTTTATGACCATCTGGGGATCCGGAATGCAGATCGCTTTGAGGGAATCTACGAGGAGATTCTGGCATTGTCAGATCGCACGGCATCCAATATCAACAGTCTTATGGAATCGGTCTGCGAGAAGGAAAAGCCGACGGGTGTTTTTGCGTGCGAATATCCAATTTTCCGGGAAATTTACCGGGTTGAGGCACGGCGGATCCGCCGGACAGGGATTGCAGAGTATATTTTGCTGATCACGGTGCGCAAGAGCGGAAAGGCATCGGTGGACGCAAAGGAGGAAAGTATTAAGGAGGGCATGCAGTTTCTGGGACAGCAGCTGAATGTGCTGCTGCGGACGGGCGATGTGGTGGCAAGGTACAGCAGCAATCAGTATGCGGTACTGCTGCCGACTTGCACTTATGAGTCTGCGCTTGTCGTTTCTGACCGTATTGAGAAAAGCTTTCGGAGCGTGATGGGGCGGAAGCGCCTTTCCCTGCAGTTTGAGGTCGAGGAAGTGCAGATGGTTGCGGAGTGAAACGGAACAGGGAGCAGTGCGGATGGTTGCGGTGTAAAACAGAACAGGGAGCAGTGAAAATGGCTGCAGAGTGAAAGCACCGGAAAATGACAGGAATTGTGGTGAGAAATCATGGCAGCAGGGGAGGCCCGGGAGGAAGAGGTATGAAGACGCAAGAACAGGTTATTCCGATGAATATGGTAAGAGTCTGTGTGCATAGTAAGGGGACGTATGATGCTGCCGGGATATTTTTCAGTAAGCTGTCAGATCGGGGGATTTGGTTTATCAGCGTCGCGGATTTGCTGCTGAAGATGGACCGGCTGCTTGACCGGGGCGGCAGGCCGCAGGCTTTCCAGGCAAAACGAAGCTTCCAGGAAGAAAGAACACGTAATACGGCAGATTTCGGAAATAAGGCTGTGCAGGCGGCAAGGACCTGGAACGCGGCATGGGCTGCAGTTCCGCAGATGGAGGATGAGGAGATACTTACGCAGCAGGGGACCTATGCGACCTATGATATTATTGTGCAGTCACGGATGCATTCAAGTATGCAGGGGATTTTCAAAGATGGAACAGGCAGGTATCTGGGAACATTTGAAAGCGACCTGCAGCTGATGAGACTCATGCTGATCGAGAATGAAAAACGGTCTTCATTTGCGACCAGTCTGTAGCAGGTATATGTGGGGGACTGGTTGTCAGCAATGCGTGCAGGCGGAAGAGAAAATCGGAGACCGCGGCTTGCAGTCTCAAAAGTGTATGAGATAAAAGTGTATGAAACAAAAGGGAGTTAAGATGGAAATGAATTCGCATGACTTCAGACGAGCCTGCGGCACTCCCGTGAGTGCTGAGTGTGGCTTGAGACAATGGAGTTATATTGTAAAAAAAGAGGAAGCAGGGATGTCCCTGGAACAGATTTTAAGGCGGCATGGTTTTTCCAAAAGGGAAATCAGCCGCCAAAAATTTCTCTCACAGGGCATTTTACTGGACGGGGAAAAGTGCAGGGTGACAGAGCTGGTGCGTCCGGGCATGAAGATTACCCTGAACTTTCAGGAGAGGCTCCAGCGCGCAGAATATGTGGCGGGTGCGCTGCACGAGGCCTGCACAGGCGGGGCATTGGATGAGATTCCCGAGTACGGAAGCCAGGCGAATAGTCTGCCAGATGCAGGTAAATCCGGGAGCAAAACGGAGATCCTGCCGAATGCTGATAAATTCGGGTGGCAGACAGAGGAGCTTCCAGGTACAGCATGGCTCTGCCAGAAAAAGCGCAGCTGGAAGCTTCTCTATGAAGATGCAGTACTCCTGGTCGTGGATAAGCCATCTGGGTTGTCCTGCCATCCGGGGCGGGGCCACTACTATGATAATCTGGGCAGTCAGGTGCTCGCATACTGCCAGGAGAAAGGAGAGCAATTCCCTGTCAGAGCAATCGGCCGCCTGGACAAAGACACCTCCGGAATTGTGGTCTTTGCCAAAAATCAATGGTGTGCCGCACGGCTATGGAAACAGCGGGAGGATGGCAGGCTGAGGAAAACATACTATGTATTGGTGCATGGACAACTGCCTGAAGTACAGGGAACAATTGATGTTCCGATCTATGGGCGGAAGGCAATCACAAGGTATCGTGTTCTTGATGCAGGGAAATTGTGGAAAAACGATCAGGAAGAGTATATAAATGTGGATAAATCTGTGCAGCCAGAGTCTCAGCCGGATTGCAAATTGCGCCGCATGGAAGAAGCATTTGGTGTTTCTCTTATAGAATGCACGCTCGAGACCGGCCGGACACATCAGATCCGCATTCACATGTCGCATATTGGGCATCCGGTTGCGGGCGATCCGCTTTATGGACAGCCGGATGGATTCCCAAGGCTGTGTCTCCACGCAGGCAGGCTTCAGCTGACCAGTCCTCTGACGGGCGAGGTAATGTGCTTTGCGACGGATTAACAGTTTCTGTTCTGACTCCGGCCGGGCTTCCAGCAGGCAGGCGGATAAGGTTTTACCTGCGACAGGCAGGGCGTTTTTTTGTGCGCAGATGTGATATTCCGGTGCACTGATGCAAAAAATGTAACACTGACACAAATTTTTACATATGTAAAAAAGACGGTTGACTTATTTTAAAATACGTGCTATTCTGTATTTATCTGAATGATGCATATGTAAAAACGGAGGTGCAAAATGATAAGTCAGGTCTTGAGAGACGCGCGAAAATATGAGGAAATTGCTGAAAAACAGAATATTGCAGAGGAGCGCCCGGCGTTCCATCTGGCCGTACGTACCGGCTGGCTGAATGATCCGAATGGGCTCACCTGGTATCAGGGAAAGTGTCATATGTTTTACCAGTATCATCCCTACGAGCCAGTGTGGGGTCCGATGCACTGGGGGCATGCGGTGAGTACAGATTTGCTGCACTGGGAGTATCTTCCGGCTGCCCTGGCGCCGGATCTTCCATATGATACCGACGGCTGCTTCAGCGGCAATGCACTGGTGCTGCCAGACGGGCGGCATCTGCTGATGTACACCGGGGTAAGACGGGAACAGCATTCGGACGGACATCACAGAGATGTTCAGACACAGTGTCTGGCAGTCGGTGACGGGATAGATTACGAAAAATATGAGGGCAATCCAGTGCTGGATGAGTCAGATTTGCCAGAGGGCAGCAGCCGTTTTGATTTTCGTGACCCGAAGCTGTGGCAGAAGGCGGACGGCACCTACCGCTGTGTGACGGGGAGCCGGCCTGCAGATGGGAGCGGGCAGATTCTGATGTTTGAGAGCGAGGATGCGTTCCACTGGCGTTTCAAGAAGGTGCTTGCGAAGAATGAAAATCGTTTTGGAAAGATGTGGGAGTGTCCGGACTTTTTCCCGCTGGATGGCAAGCAGGTACTTCTGGTAAGCCCGCAGGATATGCTGCCGCAGGACTTTGAATATCACAATGGGAATGGAACGCTGGCGCTGATTGGTTCCTATGATGAGGAGACAGATACCTTTACGGAGGAGAGAAATCAGGCAGTGGATTACGGCATTGATTTTTATGCGCCGCAGACGGTGCTGCTGCCGGACGGCAGGCGCGTGATGATTGCCTGGATGCAGAACTGGGATACCTGTACACTGCGCAATCCGGATCAGAAGTGGTTCGGGCAGATGACGCTGCCGCGTGAGCTGTCGATTCGAAATGGAAGATTGTACCAGAAGCCCATCCGGGAACTGGAGGCCCTGCGCCGAAACCGCGTGGAGTACCGTGATGTGTCGGTAAAGGATGTGGAAGCACTGGCACTGGACGGCGTGTCCGGCAGGCTGGTGGATCTGGAACTGATGCTTCGCCCAGAGGAGGGAGAAGCATTGTACCGGAAATTTGCGGTGCGTTTTGCACAGAATGAGCAATACCAGACTTCTGTCAGCTTCCGTCCGCTGGAGTCCATCCTGAAGGTAGACCGTAAATTCTCCGGCTCGCGCCGTGCAATTATTCATCAGCGCCGCAGCCGTGTACATAGTGAAGGAGGCGTGCTGAAGCTCCGGCTCATTCTGGACCGGTGCAGCGCGGAGATTTTCGTCAACGACGGCGAGCAGGTACTGACGGCGACGTTTTACACAGATCAGGCAGCGGACCGGATTTCTTTCTTCGCGGACGGTGCGGTGCGGATGGATCTGGTGAAATATGAGCTTGCTGACCGGTAGGCTTCAAAAGGTTCCTGTTCACAGCCATGTTGGCCGCGGACAATCACACGCTTCGCGATGTACACAAAGCGCGTGAATAGTAACTCCTAAAATATCAGTTGGGAGCAGCTCCGGTGTTTCTGTCAATGGGGGTCTGGCCTTTGTCAGCACAGCATGCTTTGCAGAGATGCGGAGAGGCCCCGCGGCCGTGTCCGATGCGGCATAAGTGTATGCTGCAGGAATGTTATGAGTGAACCAGGTATCTGCTGCAGGAATGTTAAGAGTGAGCCAGGTATCTGCGGCAGGAAATCCTGGGTAACAGGATCGCTGCAGAAGACAAATAGGGGAGGGATTTCATGGCGGACAGAGTCACGATTCAGGATATCGCCGACGCGCTTGGCGTTTCGCGAAATACTGTTTCAAAAGCTATCAATAATACAGGTATCCTTGCGGATGCCACACGGGAGAAGATTTTACAGAAGGCAGTGGAAATGGGCTACAAGCAGTTTTCCTACGTAACGCTGGTTGACAATGGCGCCAGCGGCCTGCGGCTCCAGTCACCGGAGGAACAGGCGAGGGCGCAGGCATCAGCGTCCGCTGCGATAGGCGCCCAGACAGGGACACAAGCGTCCGCTGGGATGGGCCAGACGGGAACAGCAGCATCTGCTGGGATGGGCGTCCAGACAGGGACACAAGCGTCCGCTGGGATGGGCGTCCAGACAGGGACACAAGCGTCCGCTGGGACGAGCCAGGCAGGAACATTAGCATCTGCCGGGATGGGCCAGGCAGGAACACAGGCGTTTGCTGCGATAGGACAGACAGGAATACAAGCGTCTGCTGCAGGCGTCCAGACAGGGATATCCACTCAGGCAAGGAATCAGGCGAGCGCTACAGCTTCAGTAGGCATACCTGCCGTGGCGCCTGTGCCGGTCTCTGCTGCGGGCCTGCTGCCGAAGCCTGTTGACGGGAAAAATGTGATCGCACTGTTTACGACGATGTTCCTTGGCAATTCGCATTTTTCCTCCACGATGCTGGATAAATGCCAGCGGGAGCTGTCCTATCTTGGATACAGTCTGACGATGCACCGTGTCAATTCCTCAAACCGGAGAGCGATGACACTGCCGTATTCCTTTGATCCGGAGGCGACCGCTGGAATCATCTGCATCGAAATGTTTGATATGAAATACGATGAGATGCTCTGTGACCTTGGTATTCCGGTGTTGTTCGTGGATATGCCGGCCTCTCTTGACGTCGGCGCTCTGAAAGCGGACAAGCTGATCATGGATAACCGTTCCAATATTTACTTATTTATGGAAGAAATGGTGCGGCGGGGCAAGCGGCATTTCGGTTTCATCGGGGAAATCAGGCACTGCATGTCGTTCTTTGAGCGGTACCTCGGCATGCGGGAAGCGCTTGTGATGATGGGCCTGCCTTGCGAGGAAGAGTACTATGTAACAGAGAATATGGAGGGAGTGGAGTCTCCGACTTCGGACCAGTATCAGCTCTATGTGGAAAATTCTATCCGCGGGATGAAGCAGCTTCCGGATGTTTTCCTCTGCGCGAATGATTTTATTGCGCTGGATACGCTGCAGGTCTTCCGGCGGCTTGGAATCACGGTGCCAAAGGATGTCTGGCTGTGCGGCTTTGATGATTCGCCGGAATCGCGCGTCGTGACGCCAAGGCTTACCTCCATTCACATCCACAGCCAGATCATGGGTTATTCTGCGGTCAATCTGCTGATGTCCCGTATCCGGGAGCCGTCGCTGAACTACCGCACAACGTACACGGAAACGTCTCTGATTTACCGTGAATCAACCGGAGATACGCAGGCGTGATGGAAAGGAGGCTATCCCATGGAACGAATTTTCAGCCCGGACAACCCGGTTATGATTTTTATTACCAAGATCACCCTGTGCGTCTATCTGAACATCCTGTGGGTGATCTGCTGCCTGCCCATTGTCACAGCAGGCGCGTCCACTACGGCGCTGTTTTACGTCACACTCAAAATGGTCAAAAATGAGGAGGGTGGCGTGACACGCCAGTTCTTCTCCGCATTCAAGAGTAATTTCCGGCAGTCTACAGCCGCATGGCTGATCCTGCTCGCAGTCGGTCTCCTGATGGGCGCGGATGGGTACGTTCTCTGGCACCTGCGCGGGGAAAATGTGTTCTGGACGATCGTGACGGCAGTATTTCTGGTTGCAGTTGTCGCGTTTGCGATTGTGCTGATGTACATTTTCCCGCTGATGGCGCGCTTCGAAAATAAGCTGCGCGCAATGTTTCTGAATTCCATCATGATCGGCATGCGTTTTTTGCTCTGCACCGCGCTTATGGCCGTGATCTATATCGCGATGGCAGTCATCGTCATCTTCTTCTTTACGCCCGCGATCGTCTTCGGCGAAGGGCTGTGCGCGTACCTCTGTTCTTATTTCCTCTCTAACATTCTTTCGCTCTGCGAGCCGAAGGAGGATGAGGAAGCTGCAGATGAAAGTCAGGAGGATTCCCTATGTCAGACCGCTCAAGACACCCTGAAACCCTTTCCCGAAGAGAAAAATGGCACTCGCTGACGACACCGGGGCAGCGCATCCAGTACATCTGGGACTATTATAAGCTTCCGATTCTGATTGGGTGTATCGTGATCTATGCCCTCGGCTATGCTGTGTACCGTCATGCTACAAACAAGGATACGGTCTTGTACACGGCGCTGATCAATGTGTCCGCAGGGGAGCAGCTGACAGAGGCGCTCTCCGGCGGGTTTCTTGCAAGCCTGGATGGTGCAGAAGAGGCAGGCGGCGGCAGTAAAACCGGCGCTGCAGGCCGGCAGGTGCAGCTCTACACGGGCTGGTATCTGACGGATGACCCTTCCAGTGAACAATACGAATACACTTATGCAACTCGCATGAAGGTGCTCGCCTCTATTGACGGTGAGCAGCTCGATGCCGTTCTGATGGATAAAGAAGCATTCGACGCATTCGCCCAGAACGGCTATCTCGCAAATCTTGAGACACTTCTCGCAGAAGAGGCGCCGGAGCTTCTGACTGCATTTCAACCGTTACTTGTGGAAAATATTGAAATTTTAGAGGATAACGCGCAGGATGTCGTGCTTGATCCGTCCGTGGAGTACCACGCGGAGACCACTTCCTATCCGATGGCCCTTGTTCTGGACGAGGCGCCGCTGATTGCCAGGGCCGGATTCTCCGGCACGGTCTATTTCGGCATCCTCGGAAATACGCCCCGCCAGGAGACGGCAGTGGAGTATTTGAAGTATCTGTTTGCAGAGGATGAGGTTGTTACTGGAAAATCAGGCTGACAGGTTTGCCAGACAGGAATGATACATCGCATGAGTCAAATCACCAGACAAATCACACGGAACGCGTTTTCTACTGCATGTTACAGTTTCGTTAGCCGCCGGCTAAGAGAAGCATGTCCGGATCGACGGAACGGTAACAGCTGCGCAGAGTAAATGGCATTTCATATGAATGTGTCAAATGTAAAATGTAAAAATGTAACATTGTTTGACAGTCAGGTCAAACGGACGAAAGAAACCGGAGAACTACCGGATACCTGACAGCAATGTGACGAATGAAACACAAAAAAATTTTACAAATACAAAAATAACTGTTGACAAATGTAAAAACTTCTGCTATTATGCACTTATGAACAACAACACGGTTTTGCAAATGTAACTATCAACAAGGCTGCTGTCTGGAACCGGTGGCAATGCATGCAGGACAGCCGCCCAAGCAACAAGCGGGAGGAGGAAAAAAGAGATCATGGGTAAAAAATCTGTGACCGCCGCCAAGGGCGGCAGACAGAGCCTGGGTGAACGGCTTCATAACACATTGATTTACGTTACACACCATTGGCAGCTGTATCTGCTGTTCCTGCTGCCAGCGCTGGCACTGACGCTGGTATTCAAGTACATACCGATGGGAGGTATCCTGATCGCCTTCCAGAAGTACAACCCATTTAAGGGTGTCTGGGCAAGTGAATTTGTAGGCTTCAAGCATTTTGAGCGTTTCCTGTCGTCACCTGACTTTATGACGTATCTGCTCAATACACTGAAGCTGAGCGTCTATGGAATGCTCTGGGGATTCCCGATACCGATTATCCTGGCATTTCTGCTGAACCGGATTGAGAGCAAGGGCATCAAGAAAAAGATACAGCTGGTGCTGTATATGCCGAACTTCGTATCGGTTATCGTCCTCTGCGGTATCGTCCGCATCCTGTTGTCGGTGACTGGCCCTCTGAATCAGCTGTTTGGCACGTCGAACAACTTTATGGTTATGCCGGAGGCATTCCGCACGATCTACATTGCCAGCGGTATCTGGCAGGGCGCAGGCTGGGGCTCCATCGTTTACACGGCGGCGCTCTCGAACGCAAGCCAGGATCTGAAGGAAGCAGCCGTGATCGATGGCGCGAACATTTTCCAGCAGATCAAGGCGGTTGAGTGGCCGGCGATCAAGGATATGGTACTGATGCAGTTCATCCTGCAGGCAGGCAATATCATGAGCATTGGTTTCGAGAAGGCGTATGCATTGCAGACAGACCTGAACCTCAAGACTTCCGAGATCATCTCGACCTACGTGTACAAAAAAGGTCTGATAGACGGCGATTACAGCTTTTCAACAGCAGTCGGCTTGTTCAATACAGTTATCAATGTCATTCTCCTCGTCATGGTAAACAAGATTGTAGCGAAGATGAATGACGGAAAGGGATTATAAGGGGGTGTGCGGCATGAAAAAGAAAAGCAGATTTGCCCGTTACTCCACGGAGGACAAGGCGCTGTTGATGCTGGGATATATCCTGCTGGGGCTGTTTGTTCTGGCAATCATAATCCCGATGGTTTATATCGTGGTGGCATCGTTCATGGACCCGATCACTCTGCAGAATAAAGGCATTACCTTTGATTTTGAAAAATGGACCCTGACGGCCTACGAGCGCGTGATTTCCAACTCACAGATCTGGATTGGTTTCAAAAACGCAGTGATTTACTCGGTAGTATTTATGGCAGTTTCAGTAATTGTGACGATGCTTGCGGCATATCCGATGTCGCGGACAGACTTCAAGGGCAGAGGCTTCTTCAATATCATCTTCATGATTACGATGTTCTTCGGCGGCGGCCTGATCCCGACCTACTTGCTCATCAGTGATCTGGGTCTTCTCGACAGCATGTGGGCAATCATCCTGCCGGGTGCGTTCTCGGTCTGGAACATGATTATCGCAAGAACCTACTACCAGGGTGTTCCGCAGGAGCTGCGCGAGGCAGCGGATGTGGACGGCGCAAGCGAGATTGTCTACTTCTTCAAAATCCTGCTTCCGGTCTGCACACCGGTCATCGCGGTGCTGGCACTGTGGCAGTTCGTAGGAATGTGGAACAGCTACTTTGACGCGATGATTTACTTAAATGACACCGCGAAGCAGCCGTTACAGCTCGTACTCCGCTCGATCCTGATTCAGAACCAGCCGGAGTCCGGCATGATCTCTGATATGCAGAGTACCGCAGAGCGCGCGCAGCTCGCGGAACTGCTGAAATATGCAACCATCATTATCTCCAGCCTTCCGCTTCTGGTAATGTATCCGTTCTTCCAGAAGTACTTCGACAGCGGCATCATGGCCGGGTCAGTGAAGGGCTGATGAGGGATTTCGGAAACCGCGGCAGGGATTGCCAGCCAGTTTCCGGGCATCTGCCGCCAGCGTAATCGGCGGCGGATGGAAAAGAGAACGAACGGAGAGATACGAAATGCCTGCAGCGGCAGGAAACTATGGAATAAGTAACAGATTTCAACTGTCGTCCTGCAGTACCCCTGGCAGCGGCCAGTCATGCCGCAGGTAAGGCCTGGGGGACGGCAGTAAAAATAAAGGAACAGGGCAACCCCCTTAAAAGAAAGGAGCTTTCTACTATGAATAACAAAATGTTTAAGAGAACAATGGCTGTCATTCTTGCGGCGAGCATGGCAGGAGCAATGGGAATCGGCGCACTGGCGGATGAGATCACCTTTCCGCTGGAGGAGACCGCTACCTTTACCGGTATGATCAGCTATCCGGTTGGCACAGAGTCTGAGCCGAACAACCGCACGATTTTCAAGCGTCTGGAAGAGGCGACGAACGTACACATCGACTGGACCGCAATCCAGAGCGACCAATGGGGCGACAAGATTTCTCTGAACATGGCAAATATCAATGCGATCACGGATTTCGTATTCTCCGCAGGATTTTCTGACAGTGATCTGCTGCGTTACGCAGACCAGGGCGCAATCATTCCGCTGGAAGAGTACATTGACTCCGTTATGCCGAATCTGAGTGCAGTGTTTGAGAAATATCCGGAGTACCGCGCGATGAGTACGGCGGCGGACGGCCACATCTATGCGCTTCCGTGGATCGAGCAGCTCGGTGCGAACAAGACCGCGATCCAGACGGTTGGTGACATGAGCTTTATCAATAAGAAGTGGCTGGATTTCCTTGGACTTGAGATCCCGACAACGGTAGATGAGTTCGAGCAGGTACTGATCGCGTTCCGTGACAATGCGGACAAGATCCAGGCGGAGTTTGGCATCGAGGGCAGCATCATTCCGATGTCCTTCATCATGAACGACGGCGACCAGGACCCGGCGATCCTGATCAACGGCTTTGGCGAGGGCTACGGCGATGCGGACCGCGGCAGACATATCGCAGTGACAAATGATAAGCAGGTCATCTGCTCCGCTACACAGGAAGGCTTCTTCAAGGGTATGCAGTGGCTGCATCACCTCTATGAGGAGAACCTGATCGACCAGGAGGCATTTACACAGGAGTGGGCGACTTATGTAGCAAAGGGTAAATCCGGACGTTACGGCGTATGCTTCAGCTGGGACGTTGCAAATATTGACAACCTTCAGGACTGGGTTCCGCTTCCGGTGCTGACCGCAGATGTGAGAAACCTGACCCCGCAGAACGGCTCCTTCACAAGTGGTTATGACCGCGGCCGCTGCGTCGTAACGGCTGTAGCAGAGGATCCGGCGCTGGTATGCGCATGGCTCGATCAGATGTATGATCCGATGCAGTCTCCGCAGAACAACTGGGGTACCTACGGTGAGGACGACGATTTTGATATCTTTGAGATGGGCGAGAACGAGAACGGCGAGCCGATGCTGAAGCATGCTCCGCTCGGCGATGCATCTCCGGTTGAAGTACGTGAGGCAGAGTGTGTCGGCGGACCGCTGGCAGTGCTGGACGAGTACTACGGTGTCTATGTGACCTGCCCGGATGACGCGCAGTACCGCCTTGACTGGATCGAGCAGTACTACACCCCGGATATGACGATGGACTATGTATATCCGAACGTATTCATGAGCGCAGAGGATACGGAGGAGCTTTCCAACCTGCTGGCAGACATCACGAAGACCATCAACGCAGCAAAGTCTGACTGGGTAATGAACGGCGTAGACGAGGCGAAGTTCGAAGAGCTCAAGAGCAGCCTGGACGAGTATGGTCTGCAGGATATGCTTGCAATCTTCCAGAAGTATCTGGATGCTTACTACGCAGAGTAAGAGCAGGATGTGCCGAGAGCGAATGTGATCTTATGAAATACCCGGAAGGGAAACAGGGGCTGTGCCGCAGGTGCGGCTCCTGAAAGAGAGATACGCGGAAACAGAAGAACATATCGGCGGCAGCCCGGAGTCTGGTACATGGTACCGGCTCCGGGCTGCTGTTTTGGTGAGAGTCCGTTTTGACACCGGACTCCTTTTTGTGATATTCTGAAGTTTAACAATTGGTTCAGCAGGTGTTTTGCCAATTGGCAGGTTGCGGTTTGGAGAAATGGCGTGCCAGAAGGGGGAGGACAGATGGGAAGAATTTTTTTGACCGGTGATTGTCATGGAGAGTTTGAAAAGCTGAAAAGGAAGCGCTTCTTTGTGCAGAAGAGTTTGACGAAGGAGGATTACGTGATCATCCTCGGGGATTTCGGCGGGGTGTGGGACTACCGCGGAGAGACGGGAGAGGAGCGCAACAGCCTGGACTGGCTGGAGGCGCGGCCGTTTACCACTTTGTTTGTCGACGGGAATCATGAGTGCTTTCCGCGGCTGGAAGCGTATGAAGAAGCCGAATTCTGCGGCGGAAGAGTGCATGTGGTGCGCCCGTCCGTACTGCATCTGATGCGCGGGGAAATTTTTACCTTGTGTGGAAAGAAGTTTTTCGCATTCGGAGGTGCGTCGAGCCACGATATGCCGGACGGGCTGCTTGACCCGGAGAAGGACGCGAGGGAGATACGGCGCCTGCGCAGGCTGCAGCGGGAGCTGTACCTGAATATCCGGTTCCGCGTCATCGGGCGGACCTGGTGGGAGCGCGAGCTGCCGTCTGCGGCAGAGCTGGCGAATGGAGTCGATCACCTGGAGGCAAATGACTGGTGTGTGGACTATGTGCTCTCGCACTGCGCACCGCAGAGTATCGTAGATCAGATGCGGATCGAGGGCTACGAGCCGGACTGCCTGACAAGATATTTTGATACGCTCCTCGCGAACGGCCTGCAGTTTCGCCGCTGGTATTTTGGACACTACAACGAGGACGCCGCCCGCCTCTGGCCGGACGGCTACCGATGTCTGGATGAGGAAATTATTGAGCTGAGGGCGTAGGCTTGGCGTTTCTTACGCCAAATATATCATTTTTACGTCGGCTGATAAAAGAATGGAAATGTCCGCTGCGGTATGGTACAATCCGCTTAGGAAGGCCTGCCGTTGTGTAGCGATTAGGCAGAGGTACTGGCGGGCAGGGAAAGGTGAAGCGGATGGAGAAATCGTTTTTGAGAAGAGTAATCGGGATTGTATCACTGTTTATGCTTGTACTTCTGGTGCTGCAGACACTGATACAGCGGGCTTCCAGCAGGAATCATTTTTATCAGTCGGCGGATATCCTGATCAGCCAGATTGAAGAAATTCTGAAGAGCAATGAGGCAGGAGAACGGAATCTGACAGAATCTCTGAAGAATGATTATATTATTCGTGCACAGGCGTGCTCTTACATTATCGAGAACTGTGATATCGCAGAGCAGGATGTCCAGGAATTAAAGAGGATTGCAGAGCTGCTGGAGGTGGATGAGATTCATCTCTTTGATACGGATGGCGTGATTTATGCAGGCACGATTCCGAAGTATTTTGGGTACAGCTTTGATTCGGGAGAACAGATGGGGTTCTTCAAACCGATACTTTCGGACTATGGGCTGTCGCTGTGCCAGGATGTCACGCCCAACACGGCGGAGGGCAAGCAGATGATGTATGCGCTTGTGTGGCGCGAGGACCGCAAGGGGCTTGTCCAGATCGGGCTTACGCCGACCAGACTGCTGGAGCAGATGGAGCGGAACAAGGCGTCCAATTTTCTGTCAGGCATCCCGACGAATGACAATATCTACCTTGTCGCGGATCATTCGACCGGGGAAATTATCGGATGCACGCAGAGCGGATATCAGGGAAAATATCTGCAGGATGCAGAAATTGACCGCGGGGAGTTTTCCGGGGAGGAAGCCTCCCACTTTGAGATAACTCTGGAAGGAGAGACCTATCTGGCAGCCTTCCGGGTCTGCGGCAGCTATGAGATCGGCGTCTGCCAGGCAGGAAAAGATATTTACGGCGGTACGTATCTCGGTTCCCTGATCATATTTGTCTATTTATCTTTTGCATCTGTGGTAATTATCAGCGTCGTGGGCATCATGGCGCGAAAGGAGCGGGAACAGGAAAAGCGCTATCAGGGACAGTTGGAAAATGCGCTGAAGCAGGCGAATGCCGCGAGTGAAGCAAAGACTGCCTTTCTTGCGAACATGTCACACGATATCCGGACACCGATGAACGCAATTCTCGGTTTTACGGACCTGCTGGAAAAGCATATCAATAATACGGAGAAGCGGGAGGACTATATCGCGAAGATCAAAACATCCGGCGGTTATCTCCTCGAATTGATCAACAATGTCCTGGAGATGTCACGCATTGAAAGCGGCCGGGCGGTGGTGGATGAAGCGATCTGGAGTGTGGAGCAGTTTCAGAATACGCTGGTGTCGGTTTTCCGGGAAGAGGTCGACCGGAAAAATCTAAAATTTCAAAGAGAAATCCGGGTGGAGCACGCGTTTGTGTGGTGCGACTCCACAAAGGTCCAGGAAATATTTTTCAACCTGGTCAGCAATGCGGTGAAATATACGCCTGAGGGCGGAACGATTGCGATGAGGCTGATCGAGCAGCCCTGTGAACGGGAAGGGTACGCGGTATATAAAACGGAGGTGGAGGACACCGGCATTGGGATGTCGGAGGAGTTTCTGCCGCATATTTTCGAAGAGTTTGCACGTGAGAGGGATACGACGCATAGTAAGGTTGGCGGGACAGGGCTGGGGCTGCCGATTGCCAAAAAACTTGTAGACATGATGGGCGGCTCGATCACGGTGGAGAGTGAAGTCGGCAAGGGCACGCGGTTCACAGTAATTCTGTCGCACAGGATTGCGGATAAGGAAGGGCTGGAGAAAACGTACGAGGAGGAGGCGCAGAACAGCGGGAAAGAATTCGCAGGGAAACGGCTTCTTCTTGCAGAGGACAATGAGCTGAATGCGGAGATTGCGATGGAGCTCCTGGAGGAGCTTGGGTTTGAGATAGAGCATGCGGAGGACGGTGTGATTTGCGTTGATATGGTCCAGCGAATGGAACCGGGATATTATGATTTGATTTTGATGGATATCCAGATGCCGAATATGAACGGTTATCAGGCGACTGAGAGAATCCGCGGGCTTTCGGGGCCGCAAAAGGATATCCCGATCGTCGCAATGACGGCAAATGCCTTTGAGGAGGATAAGCGGCACGCTTTTGCGGTCGGGATGAACGGACATGTCGCGAAGCCGATCGATGTCCCGAAGCTGATCGAGACACTTGCGGAGTTTTTGACATGACGGAACTGAATACTGGTGTCAAAAGGTCAGCATCAGCCAGATCATATCCTGATATTGTCGACGAAATTGTAACCAGAAGGTTAAAGATCTATATAGAAGGTGAGGTAATCAGAATGTCTTATACCATGAAAGAAGCGCGCGCCATGCTGGCGCAAAAGCCAAAGTATTCCCTTGGGTTTTTCCCGACTCCGCTGCACCGGCTGGACCGGCTGTCGGAGGAGCTTGGGGTGGAGCTGTACATGAAGCGCGATGATTTTACAGGCCGCAATCTGTTCGGCGGAAATAAAATCCGGAAACTGGAGTACCTGATCGGTGATGCACTTGAAAAACATGCGGAGTATGTGTTTACTTATGGCGCGACGGAGTCAAACCATGCGATGCAGACGGCGGTGGCGTGCCGCAAGGCGGGGCTGAAGCCGGTGCTGTATCTGACAGCAGTAGTGCCGGTGGATGAGTCGGATGTGCGTTCAAACTTGCTGCTGGATCAGGTACTGGGCGCGGAGATTCACATCGTGCGGATGCTGGAGGGCGAGACGGAGGATGAGGCAGATGAGCGCGGCCTTCAGATGGCGGCTTTGCGCATGCAGGAATTGGAGCAGGAAGGACACCGCTGCTATGAGATCCCGATGGGCGGCGCAAATGCGGTCGGCTCAGCTGGCTTCGCGGAGGGCTTTTTGGAACTGACGGAGCAGATGGAGGCGCTCGGAAAACATGCGGACTACATTTATCATGCGACCGGGACGGCAGGGACGATGGCGGGTCTTGCGGCAGGCCGGAAGCTGATCGGAAGCAGCACAGAGGTGATCTCTGTAAACGTGAGTAAGAAAGACAATTCCTATCTTGGCAGGGCGGCGGGTCTTGCAAATGAAGTGCTCGCATCTCTGGGCGTGGCGGATCTGACGGTCGACGCAGAGCGGGACGTCGCGCGCGAGGGAGGGTTTTATCTGCCCGGATACGAGAAGCCGGGGAAGGAATCGACCGAGGCCATCAAGTACCTGGCGCGCGAGGAAGGACTGTTTATCGATCCGGTGTACTCCGGCAAAGCATTTGCCGCGCTGCTGTCCCATATCCGCAGCGGACGGATCCGTCCGGGCAGCACGGTAGTCTTCTGGCACACCGGCGGTGCGACAGCACTTTTCGCGGAGCAGGAGATTGTCGGGGATCTGTCGTGCGCGCTAATCTACGACAGGTGATGAGGATAACCGCCTCTTTTTCAGCCTTGCAGACGGTAAAGGTATTCAGAACAGCAGGCCCCGGACTGTCTGCAAATGCAGCAAGTCCAGGGCTGATGAGTGTTCCGCCTATTCTTGTTTGCTGCTGTTCGAAACTGGTTACACGAACTGAAAGATACAGAACGCTGCGTAGATAATGAGCAGTGTGACGCCCTGGAAGCGGGAGAGCTTGCCGCGGACGAGGGCCGGGAGCGTCAGGAATGCCATGACGAAGAGCATCAGCGGGATGTCAATGACCAGGGATGCATTCATTCCGGCGATGGTCTTGCTGGACGGGATGTCAAAGGGAGCGAGCAGTGTCGAAACGCCGCTGACCAGCACCAGGTTGAACAGGTTCGCGCCGATGACATTTCCGAGGGAGAGTGCGCCATGCCCTTTTGAAAGCGAGGTGATGGCAGTCACGAGCTCCGGCAGGGAAGTGCCGAGCGCTACGAAGGTGAGCGCGATGACAGACTCCGGTACACCGAGCTCCTGCGCAATAATGGTTCCGTTATCTACGAGCAGCTGTGCACCGATCGCGATTAGTACGGCGCCAACGATAAGCAAGGAACAATCCTTTACCATTGAGCCTTCCGGCTCTGCGTTCATCTGGGCAGAAGGTGCAGGCAGCTTTTTCATCTGCAGGACCGTCATGATCATATAAATCACGAACATCGCAAGCAGAACAGCACCAGTGAGGCGGCTGAAATGCCCGGACAGGTATGCGGTCAGTGAATAAAACGCAGCCGCGATAAAGAAGAACAGCACCGGTGTTTTTAAAGTGTTGCGCTCTGTCTTAGAAGGGCGAATGGCGATGGTCAGTGCGGCGATCAGAGAGGTGTTGCAGATAATGGAGCCGATGGCATTTCCGTAAGAAATTTCTCCGTGGCCGCTGACTGCAGAAGTGGCAGAGACCATGACCTCCGGAAGTGTGGTGCCGATGGATACAACGGTTGCGCCGATCAGCAGCTCTGGCACATGGAAACGGTGAGCGATGCCGGTCGCTCCATCCACAAACCAGTCGCCTCCTTTAATCAGGAGCACTAGACCAATTGCAAAAAGAATAGCAGGTACAAGCATGGATGAGAATCCCCCTTTTAGAATGATGTGATTCTGACCATGCATAAAGGCCGGGTATCGATGACACGATACCCGGCCTGAAAGTCTGTATGAACAAATCGGGAAGTGTCACGCATGCTCCGGGCGCATAATAATTCATACGCTATACCGGTCTTGTGCAGCACGAACGGGATCTGTTGACAGAATTCACTCCTGGACTGCCGCACAAAAAACATGAGTCTCGCGATTTAAAGCAAAACCAGGCTGCCGCCGCGATGTTGACTTGCTCCGTGTTACCACGCTCGCTACTCCCCCACGAAATGTATGGATCAGAACGGATTTATCATAGCAAACAGGAAAAGGAATGTCAACCCTGAATCTTTTTATCTGAACAGTACCGTTCAGGCAAAACGGGCGTACTTCTCTGGACATTGGCCGATTGGAGTGTAAATGGAAAGGAATATGCTTGCAATCCTGGAGGTTTCATGCTATCATGTATTATAAGAATGCAGTACAAATGCAAGCTTGTAAAGAGTGACAGAAGAATGGACAGCGGCAGTGTGCAGTGGGGGCAGTCCTCACTGCACAGACTGTCAGGCAGTACGTTACAGGGCAGGGAGGAGGATTGCCATGAAAAAGAAACGGATAATATGCATTGTTGCAGTTGTGATCGTCGTCTTGCTGGTCATCTGGAAAAGTAAGGTCGATAAGAAAGATCTGATCGCGACGCCTTCAACTCATGAGAATATCACATTTCTGAAAACAGAGGGAGACGACTTTATCGATGGACACAAGGTGTTCTTCTGTTTATATGACGAGGACTGCGATTATATCCAGTTTTGTATTCGCACGTCCAGAAATAATGAGACGCTTTGGCACCACCCGAATGACATTTGTTTCTACGTGGATGACGAGAAGTATCCGGATTACAGGTATCTTTCCGATACGACCTGGAATAAGAGATACGTCACCTTTCTTTTGGAAAATGTCACCGAGTTCGAGACGATCCGGTGCGAATATGCGGGAAACATCTGCACGGCGTCCCGAGGATAGGAGAGGCTTTTTTCAAGTACAGTAGAATCGGGGGTGTTCCAGTAGAAAAAGTCGGACAGCGGAGCCGATTGCTCGTATTTGAAGCGCTGAAACGGACTTAGATAGAAAAGCATAGACAGCTTCAGCAGGCGGTAAACAGCGAGTGGAATCGTCCCCGCGGCGGACATGGACAATAAAGGATTTATTCGGTCTATTCCTCATTGTCGGTAATGTATTTGATCAGCTTCTGCTGCTCTTCACTGGTAAGCTTTTCTTTGCCAGTCAATGCGGCGATGAAATTACTCAGTGTCCCTTGATAAGATTCCTTAAGAATCTCTTCGGCACAGAGCTGATTGTAGCGTGTGCGCGTAATCGCGGCGGAGTACAGGGTCTTACTTGTGATTCGTTCTGCGGACACATAATTCCGTCCTTTGAGCCGCAGGAGATAGGTATTCAGCGTCTGCTTGCGCCAGTCTTTTTCCTTTTCACTGTTAAAATACTGAAGGAGCTCGGCAAACGAGTAAGCATGTTCACTTTCCCATAATAACTCCATGACCTCTAATTCTGCTCCTGAAATTTTTACGCTCATAAATTTATCACCTCGTAGTATTAAATGGTTATATTACTCAATTGTATCTCATAATTTGCACGAATGCAATACTTTTCCGCAATAGAAAACGAATGAAATATGTATGATGACTACAGCTTTTACAATGTAAAATGAAGAGATGCATGCTTGAAAGTGCGATTGCAAATGCCAATGCTGCATGCTATAGTATATTTATAAAGATGTAATAGGTGGATAGTTGTTGAAGCCGGAAAGCTTACGGGAGGAGGGGACGCAGTGAAAAAGGGATTGGGCAGAGGATTTATTGTACTGGGTATTGTGATTATTCTGGTATTTATTTTTTATAATCCAAGAATATCGGGAGATAAGATACTGGAGGAGTTTTTTCAGGATGTGGCAGATGATATCGCGTCGGTGACACTCGTAAAAGAAATAGAGAAGAATGGAAATCTGGCGTCCAGCGAGAGCAGGAGCCTGACAAAAGAACAGATGGAGCAGTTTTATGTTGCCTTCCGGGACTCCGAATTTCAGGACATAAAAGACAGGGCGTTCACGATCAGCACAAATACAAGCAAGGCTGACACAAGGTATATATTCACATTTGCGGATAGCATGGGAAAAGAAGTGATTCGGATGCAGTTTTACGGAGATCGTCATCTGCTTTTGGACCGCGGCTACAACGCAGAAAAACCTTCCGTATATAAGCGGTATCGGCTTATGTCGACAGGGCTTGGGGATTTTTTTGAGAAAGCGATGTCGTAATAAAATTTTACAGAGCAATTCGGAACATTCCGGACCGAAAAATAAGGTATATAAGCAGGAGCGGCTTGCTGGCGAGAAGACACAGAAGCATATTTTTGAGGCGGTCATATAGTATTTTTCAGGCAGGTGATCCGGTGTATTCCGGGTCTCTGTGTTTAATGTATAAAATGTGACGAATAGTAATTTGCCGGGCAGCAGCACGGCTTTTTTATTGATAAAAAGGTTGACAGATGCAGAAGTTATTCCTAGAATAAATACGATGGGGAGCGTGGCGTCCGGGTCAGATGCAACACTCTGCAGGCTGCCGAACGGGCGCAAGATACGCGGGAGAGGGAGGAATCTATGGACTTTAAGACAACGAAGCTGCTGCACGGCGGCGACTACAATCCGGAGCAGTGGCTGGGCCGCCCGGACATTTTAAAGCAGGATATTGCGATGCTGAAAGAATCCGGCTGTAATGTCGTGAGCCTTGGGATTTTTTCATGGTCAACGCTGGAGCCGGAGGAGGGCGTATTTTGCCTGGACTGGCTGGCGGATGTGATTGATCAGCTGTATGAGAATGGTATTTCTGTGATTCTCGCGACTCCGTCGGGAGCACGGCCGAAATGGCTGGGGGATAAGTACCCGGAGGTACTGCGGGTGAATGCGGACCGGCACAGGAATCTGTTTGGCGGACGGCACAATCACTGCTATACGTCTCCTGTTTACCGTGAGAAGGTGGCCAGAATCAACCGAAAACTCTCCGAGCGGTTCGGACATCACCCCGGGGTGATTTTGTGGCACATTTCCAATGAATTGGGAGGAGACTGTCACTGTCCGCTGTGCCAGGATGCGTTCCAGCAGTGGCTGCGCGATAAGTATGGCACAATCGAAGAACTGAACCGGCGCTGGAGCACGACGTTCTGGAGCCATACGTATCAGAGTTTTGAGCAGATTGAGAGTCCCTCGCCGCGCGGAGAAATGGGGCTGCATGCGCTGAACCTGGACTGGAAGCGTTTCGTGACGGACCGCACGGCGGATTTTTTGCGCTGTGAGGTGCAGGCGGTGCGGGAGGGCGGCAGCGAGCTGCCCATTACGGCGAATCTGATGTATTATTTCCAGGGGCTGGATTATTTCCGTCTGGCAAAGGAGCTGGATATCGTGACGTGGGACAGTTATCCTACGTGGCACAAGCAGGAGCTGATCGAGACGGCATATGACACAGGCATGTGCCATGATCTGATGCGTTCCTTAAAAGGCGGGAAGCCGTTTTTCCAGATGGAGTCCTGTCCGTCCTCGACGAACTGGCAGAGTGTGAGCAAGCTGAAAAAGCCGGGCGTGCTGTTTGCGCAGTCGATGCAGGCTATCGCACATGGCGGTGAGGGCGCGCTGTATTTTCAGATACGCCAGAGCCGGGGAGCGTCGGAAAAGTTTCACGGGGCGGTGATTGACCACTATGGCGGGTCAGATACGCGCGTGTTCCGCGAGGTCTGCCAGGTTGGGGAGACGCTGCAAAGGCTTTCTGAGCTGGCGGGGAGTACGGTGAAGAGTCCGGCGGCGATTCTGTACGACTGGGACAGCCAATGGGCGATGAACGACAGCCAGGGGCCGCGCAATGACGGACTGCATTACCATGAGACGCTGCTGAAAATATACCGGGGCTTCCGCAGGCAGGGCGTGAATGTCGACCTTGTTGACATGGGCTGTGCGCTCGAAGGATATCGCGTGCTTGTGCTTCCGATGGTGTATATGTTTAAGGAAGGCTTTGCGGAGAAGGTGCGCGCGTTCGTGGAGCAGGGCGGACAGCTGGTGACGACCTACTGGTCAGGGATTGCAGATGATACGGATCGCTGCTATCTCGGGGGTACGCCGCATGGGCTGATGGATGTGCTCGGCATTCGAAGCACGGAGGTTGACGGGCTGTATGACTGGGAGGAAAACGAGCTGGTTCCGGTTGCAGAGAATGAGCTCGGGCTTAGCCGGACATACCGCTGCAAGTACCTCTGTGACCTGCCGGAATTGCGAGGAGCCAAGACCCTGATGACATATGGCAGGGATTTCTATGCAGGATATCCGGTGCTGACGGAGCATGGTTATGGAAAAGGAACAGCGTGGTATGTCGCGGCGGATGCGGAGCGAGAATTTTATGCCGATTTCCTGAAGCTGGTGCTGAAGCGGGCGGGAGTGCCGGAGACGGTCTGCGGAGAGATCCCGGATGGCCTTGAGGTGACGACGCGGGAGAAGGATGGCGTGCGCTATTACCTGTACCAGAATTTCGGCACGCGCCCGGTCCGGGTGCCGCTTCCTGCAGCTCTGGTCGAAGCGCTGTATGGGGATCCGGACGCGGAGCTTGCGGTGTGCCAGCTGATGGTGCTGAAAGAGATGATTCAGGCGGCAGAGTAGTGTGCTGGAATACAATGAAAAACCATGCCACAGAGTTTTGCCTGATAGAAATGAGGCGGCGCGCTGAGGGAGAGAAATAATGCGTTTGAACAAATTGCAGGAATACTTGAAGGAGAAAGGCTGGAGCTTCGAATATACGGAGGATAATGGCTGCGGGAGCGTGGATTTCGATCACCGCGGGCTTTCCTACCATGTGTGGGAGTTCTGCGAGGATGGCTGCTGCGGTGCAGAGAGCAATGTCGCGAATGTGGGCCGGATGGAGGACTACGGAGGGGATTACGAGGAAGAGATTCTCGCGGTGATCCGGACATGGGGATGAAGGTACCTGCCAGCGGAGACATGCTTCGGTAAATGATGGGAAAGAAACGAGCAGTCAGGATATCTAAATAATGATATTTAAAATATGAAAAGTGAGGATAAGGAATATGAGCGAACAGAACAGAAAATATCAGATTGACACAGAAGAGAACCGGGAGTTTCTGCGCGGCGTGCGGGAGGATCTGCTGCAGTTTGGACATCAGTTTCCGGCGCCGGGAGGCAGCTCCTATTATCTTGGGGACGACGGTACGCCGTGGAAGGAGCGCAACCGTGAGACATGGATCACGAGCCGGATGGTGCATGTGTACAGCCTTGGAACGTTCCTTGGTCACGCGGGCAGCGAGGAGCTGGTTGATGCCGGGCTGAAGGGACTGCGCGGAGAGCTGCATGACGTGGAGCATGGCGGCTGGTACGCCGGACTGACTGCAGACGGCGGCATTGTGCCGAACAAGCAGTGTTATGCACATGCATTTGTAATTCTTGCGGCATCCTCTGCGGTCCTGGCAGGCAGACCGGGCGCGAAGGAACTGCTCGCGGATGCGCTGGCGCTGTATGATGCGCGTTTCTGGAACGAAGAGGAAGGACTTTCCTGTGATACCTGGAATACAGAGTTTACTGTGCTGGATGATTACCGCGGACTGAATGCCAACATGCATACCGTCGAGGCATTTCTGGCGGCGGCAGATGTGACCGGAGATGAGAAATACCGTGTGCGTGCAGGACGGATTATCGACCATGTCCGCGGCTGGGCAGCAGAAAATGAATGGCGGATTCCGGAGCACTTCACGAAGGACTGGGTGGCGGATCTGGAGTGCAATAAGGAAAAGCCGGATGACCAGTTCAAGCCGTATGGCGCGACACCGGGACATGGCATTGAGTGGGCGCGGCTGATTACGCAGTGGGCACTGTCTGCCTATCCGGAGGACAGGGAAGCTGCCGGCATTTATATTGAAGTGGCAGAGAATCTGTACGGCCGCGCAGTTGCGGATGCGTGGAATGCGGACGGCGCGCCGGGCATTGCTTACACGACAGATTGGAGCGGTACGCCGGTCGTGCATGACCGGATGCACTGGACGCTGGCGGAGGCGATTAATACGTCGGCTGTTCTGTACCGTGTGACCGGCAAGCAGAACTATGCAGATGATTATGCTGCATTTATGCAGTATCTGGATGAGAAGGTACTGGATCATCTCAACGGTTCCTGGTTCCATCAGCTTGACCAGGAAAATCATGTGATCGGGACGGTATGGCCGGGGAAGTCGGACCTCTACCACGCGACACAGGCAACCCTGATTCCGTACAGCGCACCGGAGCTCTCCATTGCGCCTGCAGTGAAGAAGCAGTGCGGGAAATAAGGCTTACAGGCCCCAGATATACCGGAATCGGAAATTTTGCAATTCTGCGTAAGGGTTTGTTTGTAAATGTCTGAGGGGCTACTACATTTTTATAGAAGATGTTATTAGATAGGAAGAATGAGAGAGAATGAAACAAGAAAATGAGCAGGCGGAGTATAAGGGTCAGCCGCCGTGCACGGAGGATGGCCTTGCGTGCTTTCGGATCAGTGAGCTTCCGTACTTGCGAGTGCTGGGACGGACGAACGGCTGCCTGGATCCGCTGACGCTTTTCTGGACGGCCTCCGGGCTGGAGATCTCCGTGCGCGCAAAGGAATTGTGGGTGCGCGTGCGTGCGGACTATGAGCAGTTTGAGCCGTGGCTGGACATCGTGGTGGATGGCGCATTGATGCAGCGGAGGATGCTTGCAAAGGGTGAGCAGGAAATCTGCGTTTTCCGGCAGATGGAGCCGGACCGGGTACGTACCGTTCGGATTCTGCGGGATACTCCTGCAATGCCGCAGGATGAGTGGACGCTGCTGCAGATTCTGTCCGTTCGTACCGATGGAAGTTTCTGTCCGGCGCCGGAATATGCGATGCGGCTGGAATTTATCGGAGACAGTATCACGTCCGGGGAGGGCGGCGCAGGTGCGGTTGGAGAGATGACATGGAATTCCGGGTGCTTTGACTGTGTAAATCATTATACTTTTTGGACGGCGGAAGCTTTGAACGCGGAGTACCAGGTGATCAGCCAGAGCGGCTGGGGCGTCTATTGCTCCTGGCAGGGAAGAAGGGAGCAGGCGATCCCGCCTTACTATGAGCAGGTTTGCGGCCTTTTATGCGGAGAGCAAAACAGAAGCCTTGGAGCGATGGAGCCTTGGAATTTCGCGCGCTGGCAGCCGGATGTTGTCATCGTGAATCTCGGAACGAATGATGCGGGAAGCTTCAGTTTCGGAGGAGTCACAGATCCGCTGACCGGGTTTGTCGGGCCGATGCGGAGCAATTCGGACGGGAGCATGTATGAGGAAGACCGTCAGGCGATTGAGGATGCTGCATATCAGTTTTTAAAGCAGCTGCGCCGTTGCCATCCGGACAGCTACATCCTCTGGTGCTATGGGATGATGGGAGATGCCCTGGCAGAGACGCTGCGGCACGCTGTTTCCCGCTGCAAGACTGAGAGCGGCGATACGCGCATGGAATACTTTCCGCTGCCGGACACACCAAAGGAGCAGCTTGGCTCGCGCGAGCATCCGGGCCATGAAGCGCACCGGCACGTGTCGGAGCTTCTGGCGGAGAAGATCCGGGCGCTGCTGCCCTCGGGATTTTCGTGCATTCTGCACGAAAGCACCTCGCGGGACAGTGGATGCGGAGAGTAATGACTATTTTGTTCAGATACTTAAGAGATGAGCTTGTATTTGTGACTTATAGCTTTAGAAGGGAGCTTTCATGAAGTTTAGCAAGGAGGAGCGCGCATCCTACACTGCGATTATGCAGCTGGCGCTCCCAATCATTATTCAAAATCTGTTCAGTGCGGCGATCAGCTCCGCTGACGTTATTATGCTGAATACAGTAGGGCAGTCAGCGATCTCGGCTGCCTCGCTTGCCGTTCAGTACACCAATATTCTGTTTATGGTTTACTATGGACTTGGCACAGGTGCGACGATGCTCTGTGCACAATATTGGGGAAAAGGGGATCTGCGCGCGATCGAGAAGGTGCAGGGTATTGCGCTGCGTTTTTCGATCCTGATCTCGCTGCTGTTTGCGGTTCCGGCGGTGACTGTTCCGGAGCTGATGATGAAGGTATTTACGAATGATGCGGAGCTGATCGGGCTCGGCGCGTCGTACCTGCGCATCATCAGTGTCAGCTATCTGTGCTGGAGCATTTCAGAAATTTATCTCTCCGTGCTGCGCAGTACGGAGCGTGTGAAGATCAGCACCGTATTAAATGTCAGCGCGCTGATTCTGAATATTTTCCTGAACGCGGTCTTCGTGTTCGGGTGGTTTGGCGCGCCGAAGCTCGGCATTCGGGGAGTCGCGCTTGCGACCTCGATTTCCAGAGTGCTGCAGCTGATTGCCTGCTTCGTCGTCTCCGCAGCCACGCAGGGTGTGAAGCTGAGGCTACGTGCGATCTTCGAGAAGGGCGGTGTGCTGCTGCAGGATTTCATCCATCTGTCGCTGCCGGCGCTCGGAAATGATATTTCCTGGAGTGTTGGATTTTCGATGTACTCGGTGATTATGGGACACATGGGTACCGATGTAGTGGCGGCAAATTCACTCGTCGTGGTGGTCCGTAATTTTGGAACCGTCCTGTGCTTCGGTATCGCGAGCGCGGCGGGCATTTACGTAGGGAAGGAAATCGGAGCAAACCGGCTGAAAGAGGCAGAGGAGGATGGTTCCCGTTCACTGAAGCTGACCGTGGCGGCAGGCGCAATCGGCGGGCTGATCGTTGCGATCGCCTCTCCGTTTGTCCTCCGGTATGCGTCGCTGACAGAGACAGCAAACGGCTACCTGAAGATCATGCTGGCCATCAATGTTTACTACATCATGGGTTCGGCAGTCAACACAACACTGATCGCCGGACTGTTCCGTGCGGGCGGTGACAGCCGGTTCGGGTTTATCTGCGATACGATTGACATGTGGTGCTACGGCGTGCCGCTCGGATTCCTCGCGGCGTTCGTCTTCAAGCTGCCGCCGATGGTCGTCTACTTCCTGTTGTGCACCGACGAGTTTGTGAAATGGCCGTGGGTGCTGCGCCGGTACCGGAGCAAGAAGTGGGTGCGGAATATTACGCGGGAGGGCGTGTAATGAAACAGAAGTGCAGCCGTTATAGCTGCGGGGAAAGAAAGGAAACAGAATATGAAATATATTGAGTCGTTTCGGGAGAGCGATAAGATAAACGGGGTTTATCTTTGCAAATATAAGCAGTCAGCAACCGCGAAAAACGGGAAGATGTATGAAAATGTGGTGCTGCAGGACAAAACCGGCACTATTGACGCCAAGATCTGGGATCCGAATTCACCGGGCATCGGCGAATTTGCAGCGCTCGATTACATCTATGTCACAGCAGACGTGACCAATTTCCAGGGCACGCTGCAGATGAGCATCAAGCATGCCCGCAAGGCGGACGAGACTGAGTATCTGCCGGAAGACTATCTGCCGGTCAGCGAGAAGAACATTGACGAGATGTATACGGAACTGATGAGCTATCGGGAGCAGGTGGAAAACCCCTACCTGCAGAAGCTGCTTCAGATGTATTTTGTGGATAATGCGGCTTTCATCGAAGCCTTCAAGAAGCATTCCGCAGCGAAGACCGTGCATCACGGCTTTGTCGGAGGCCTGTTGGAGCACACACTCGGCGTGGTCCGGCTCTGCGACCTCTATGTGAAGCAGTACCCGTATCTGAAGCGGGACCTGCTTTTCACCGCAGCGATGTTCCACGACGTCGGCAAGCTGAAGGAAATCTCGAATTTCCCGGAAAACGACTACACAGATGACGGGCAGCTGCTCGGTCACATCGTAATGGGCTGCGAGCTGGTCGGCTTCGGCTGCCGTCACATCAAGAATTTCCCGAAACGCCTGATGAGCGAGCTGCAGCACTGCATCCTCGCGCACCACGGCGAGCTGGAATTCGGCTCCCCCAAGAAGCCCGCGATCCCCGAGGCGCTGGCCCTCTGCCTGGCAGACAACACGGATGCCAAACTGGAATCCATGCGTGAAATCATGAAAACCGCTAAAGATTCTAAGGAATGGCTGGGATTCAATCGGCTGTTTGACTCGAATCTGCGGCAGAGTTCGGAGATGTGAGAGAGCGAGAAGTTGGAAGCTGTGTAGATAAGACTTTCGTATTGGATATGTACCTCCGATAGAACCTTTTATCCCCGGTTCGCAGAATAGTGTTTGTGAAAAAAATGCAGTTCGATAGCTGGGAATGTGCCGCTGTTCTCAATAACACAAATTGTTTATATTTGGCAGTTTTGTTTGATTGTTTAGAGTTAAAGGATAGCCTCAGAGTGAACAATGTCCCGCTGTATTTATATTCTACTCTGCAGATTTAAAAAGCGTTTTTGAATTTGCATAGTTATTTATTTCCGCGAGCAACGAGCCAAGCAGCCATGCTTACATGGATATTTGGCGATAGCCGCGAGGATCAAATATCCCACTGCTTTGTGGCGCTGCAAGCTTGATACCGCGTTACTTGCAGCGGGATATTTGATTGAATAATGTATCAAGGCTGGCGATATGAAATGCCAACGCCGGAGTAATATAAGAAGAAAGAGAAAATCAGGAAGAAAGGACGCGCACCGCATGAAAAAAGATGACCTCATCACCGTAAAAATCGAAGACTTGAGCAGCGACGGACTTGGCGTGGGCCATCACGATGGCATGGCCTTTTTTATTAAGGACACCGTAATCGGGGATGTCGTTGAGGCAAAGATCATGAAGCTGAAAAAGACCTACGGTTATGCGCGTCTGATGAGGCTCCTCGAGCCGAGTCCGGACCGTGTGGAGCCGCCCTGTCCGGTAGCGCGCCAGTGCGGCGGCTGTCAGATCCAGGCAATGAGATATCCGGCTCAGCTCCGTTTCAAGGAGGCGAAAGTCCGCAGCAATCTGATCCGCATCGGAAAGTTCGAGAATCCTCCGATGGAACTGATTATCGGCATGGAGCAGCCCTACCGTTACCGCAACAAGGCGCAGTTCCCCATCGGCCGGGATCGCAATGGCGCTCTGGTGGCCGGTTTCTACGCGGGACGTACGCATGATATCATCGCCTGCGAGGACTGCCTGCTGGGCCACGAGGTCAATGCGCAGATTCTTGCGATCGTTCTGCACCACATGGAGAAGTACGGGATTTCTCCGTATGACGAACAGACCGGGGCGGGGCTTGTGCGCCATGTTATGACGCGTGTCGGTTTTCACACTGAACAGATCATGGTCTGTATCGTCATCAACGGTACGGCGCTCCCACACAGCCGGGAGCTCGCGGCGGCCCTGTGCGAGATTCCGGGCATGACGAGCATCACGCTCAACGTGAACCGCGAGCGCACCAATGTGATCATGGGCCGGGAAATCCTGCCGGTATGGGGGCAGACCTGGATCGAGGACAAGATCAGGACGGATGGTTGGAGCAGTGCAGGCGGGGCGAGCGATTCAGATGGTTCAAGCGTTTCGGACAGTCTGGGCGGTTTGAGCAGTTTGGATGGTTTTGTTCGCTTCCGCATCTCGCCGCTTTCCTTCTACCAGGTCAACCCGGTTCAGATGGAGAAGCTCTACGGAAAAGCGCTGGAATACGCTGCCCTGACAGGTACTGAGATCGTCTGGGATCTCTACTGCGGTATCGGTACGATCTCTCTCTTCCTCGCCCGTAAAGCGAAGCAGGTCTACGGCGTTGAAATTGTCCCGCAGGCAATCCATGACGCGCAGGAAAATGCCGCCCTTAACGGCATCACTAATGCCGAGTTCTTTGTTGGCAAGGCTGAAGACATCCTCCCCGCCAAATATGAAGCCGAAGGTATCTCTGCCGACGTCATCGTCGTCGATCCCCCGCGCAAAGGCTGCGAAGAAAGCGTCCTCGCTACCATGATTCAGATGGCGCCGAAGCGGATCGTCTATGTAAGCTGCGATTCCGCAACACTTGCGAGAGATTTACATTATCTGTGCGAGCATGGGTATCAGCTGGAGAAGTGCTGCCCGACGGATATGTTCGGAAACAGCGTGCATGTTGAGACGGTATGCCAGATCGTTCGGAAACGGGAATACAATCTTTGAGACTTTGCATTCAGGACGATACCATTGATTGTAGATAAACGGAAAAAGCGACGATATGAAAATTCAGGTAAATTTGAAAGCGGTGGGAAAGCGGAGACAGTCTGTGATGCCTGTGTGTTACGAAATTCAGGGCCGGTCCTCCACGGTTCGGGAGCTGATCTGCGCGGTTACGGAGGCAGGCATGCGGGAATATAACCAGCGATTGGAAGCTTCCGACCTTATCCGATCCAAGGTGCGGATTATTCCCTATTGAGCGATAACGAAAAAGATATCTTAAATCGGGTGATAGAGAAATTTAAGAACTTTAAGGCTAAGGATATTGTAGAATATATGCACGCTGAAAAGGCATATACGGATACAATATCCGGAGATATCATTCCGTTTAGCCTCGAGAGAGAGATAAGAGATTTTTGAAAATCCGCTCTCTTCGGAGAACTGCTCGGAATCGAGGAGAGACCAAACGTTTCTGGAGAAAATAGAAAGCGTAGTCAAATGAGCGGCTGGTGTGCAATAGGAAAGCGAAAGAGGGAACCATATCTATGAGAATTGAAAAGGGCGGAATTATTAATGACTTTATTGAGCCAAATAAGTGTCAGTATGCTATCCCGGTTTATCAGCGCAATTATGAGTGGTCTAGGGAGCAGTGCAAGAAGCTATTTGAGGATGTGGTCAATGCGCATTTTAGTGATCATATGCATTTTTGCGGATCGATCGTTTATGCTCTGTTAAGGCAGGAAAAGAAAATCAGTTACTATGTGATTATTGATGGGCAGCAGCGTTTGACAACGGTCTTTTTACTGATTAAGGCGTTGATAGATATGGCGGATACAGAGGCTGATAAAGAAGCCCTGAGGTCCAGTATTTTTAATGTAGATAAATTTCAAAAATATGATATAGACGATTCGAGTAAACTAAAACTAAAACCAATCAAGAGCGATAACAGGCAACTGTTACTTTTAATGGAGGATCATCCGGAACAGATGGATAAATCCAGCGGGCTGTACCGGAATTATATTCTGTTTTGTGATTTGATAAAGACCTTTCTGGAAGCTCATCCGGATATGGGTGTCAGCAATATTTACGATGGATTGGAACATCTTATGTGCGCAACAATCAAATTGGAGGATGAGGACGATAATGCACAGGAGATTTTTGAACGAATTAATTCTACTGGTGTTCCTCTGAATCTCGCCGATAAGATCCGAAACTTTGTTTTGATGACAGATAAAGATCAGGACAGGCTGTTTGAAGATTATTGGCTGAAAATGGAATTCATGCTGACTCGTGAACAGCTGTCCAACTACTTTCTTGATTATCTGAATATGAAGCTGGATAGTTTTACGAAGGAAAGCACAGCCTATGAGAATTTTAAGGGCTTGTATTTGGAACATGGCTATACAAATGAATCTATGTTGAAGGAGCTTCTGCATTATGCCACTTTTTATCATACATTTTTGGTGGGTGACATGAATTATGGAGAGAACGTAAATATAGCTTTAGATGGATTGCGAAAATTGAATCAGACAACGGTGTATCTATTTTTGTTTCATGTATTTGATGATTATGAGGCTGGTGTAATTGATCTGGAAAAGTTGGAAAAGATTTTGAATTTCCTATTGGCATACAGTATCCGGAGAATCATGTGTGAGGTTTCATCAAACTCTCTGCGCGGGCTTTATAAAACTCTTTACGGGCGTGTGTTTGGCAGGGGAGAAAATAAAGATCACTATTATGATGCCATTGTATCGTTTCTGCAGCAGCTGACCTCTCGCGATGCGATTCCTTCTGATGCGGAATTTGTGTTAGCATTAAAACAGAATAATTTGTATCGTAAGCATGCGCTATGCCGTTATTTACTGATAGTCATTGAAAATCAGGGAAAAGAGAAGGTAGTAACGGATTCGCTGAGCATTGAGCACATTATGCCGCAGAATAAAAATCTGTCGACTGCATGGCAGAAGATGTTGGGCAAAAACTGGATAGAGGACAGAGATCGCTGGCTTCATACTTTGGGAAACTTGACATTGACGGGATATAATAGTGAGCTTGGCGATAAACCATTTGAGGAAAAGAAATCTCTGATTGAGGAAAACACGACCAGGATGGTTATTCTTTACCAGGATGTTCGAAATGCCAGCGTGTGGAATGCAGAGGAGATTCAGAGACGCGCAGAAAGGCTCGCGCGTGAGGTGGTAAGGCTGTTTCCCATTGTGCAGCCGGAGACAATGATTTCGTTTACAGATCCGCGTTATTGTGAGTATACGGTAGAGGAACCCCACAATGCTACCTATAAGTATGTAAATTATTATGAGATGCTTGGGGAACGGGTCAATGTGGATAGTTTTGCTTCTATGGTTTGGTCGGTTGCTCAAAAACTGTATGAGATGGATAATACAATCATTGAAGAAATGGCACGGAAAAATGAAGTATTTCAGAACTGGACCAATCCGGCGTTTTCTTACGATGATAAAGCAGTCAGAGGTGGCAAACGGCTGCAGAAAGGGAGTGATATCTACATAAGTACAGGATATTCTGCCTATGCTTGCATATGCTTTATTCGCGCGCTGCTGAAAAAGTATAATCTGGATATAGCAGAGGATTTTGTATATAGTGCAAGGCCGAATCATGCCAGTACAAAAGTGGAAAATATCTGAATAATAACACGCTTCGCGATGCACACAAAATGCGTTAAAAACGCATTTTGGCATTGCTGTCCTTGAGATTTTCGTGCATTCTGCACGAAAACGCCTCGCGGGACAGTGGATGCGTGGACAGTAACGAAATGGCTTGAAATGGAGAGTTAAAAAGCTCATGGATATGAAGCAAGTGAAAATAAGAGAGATCAGACCTGATGAGACCTGGCTTTTGAGGGATTTTCTGTATGAAGCAATTTTTATACCGGAAGGTGCAAAGCCGCCTGCACGGGAAATTATTGAACAGCCGGAGCTTAAGATTTACTATGAGAATTTTGGTATCGGGGCGGCAGATAACTGTATAGTTGTAGAAGCTTACGGCAAGGTGATCGGAGCAGTGTGGACGCGCATTATGAATGATTATGGCCATGTGGATGATGATACCCCGTCATTTGCCATATCGCTGCACAAGGAGTATCGAGGGCAGGGCATCGGGACCCGACTTATGCGGGAAATGCTTGGGCTTCTGAAAAAACAAGGATATAAAAGGGCATCGCTGGCAGTACAGAAGGCAAATTATGCGTTGCAGATGTATGAGAAAGTTGGCTTTATGACCGTGGACGAAAATGACGAAGAGTATATTATGGTGTGTGATTTATAGACAGAGTATTGATTGGGAGCATAGATAAACTCCATACAACGGAGACAGGTGCGGATAGATAAAAAAACTTACCCTAATGGCTGACAATGTTGTGGAATGGCGCCGGTTACTGGCGACGGGATTTAAGGATATCTATATGGCTGCTAAAACAAAGAGAGAAAAAATTTAAGGAGGACAATTCTGTGTACGTTATGCAGGCTTGTGGTAAAATAGGCAAAGGGATTTTTTGGAGGAGACCGATATGAGTATTGTCGTGAATATCTATTATACCGGGACAAATGGAGCAGCCCGGAAGTTTGCGGAAGAGATGGAACGAAGCGGGATTGCCGCAATGATCCGCGAGGAGGAAGGAAATCTGCGGTATGAGTATTTCTTTCCGATGGAAGATGAGGAAACGGTGCTGTTGATTGACAGCTGGGCGGACCAGAAGGCGATTGATCGGCATCATGCATCGCCGATGATGGAGAAGATTGCAGAGCTTCGGGTGAAATATGACTTGCATATGAAGGTGGAGCGGTATCTGTCAGATGAGGGCGGGATACCGGAATCGGACCGTCGTTTTATTAAAGGGTAAAAGAGCAGGTAAAATCTTAACTACTTTTATAATGTGTGAGGAGGATATTGCCTTTTGAGACAAGAGGTATACGGTTACATAAAGAAAAAATATGGGGTATTGCCAGAGTATCCGTGGAGGGATTTGGATGCCAGCGCGGTTTTCCGCCATGAGGACAATCACAAGTGGTTTGCTCTGGTGATGGATGTCAGGAAGAACCGGCTTGGACTGCCGGGAGAGGATTCTATTGACGTGGTCAACCTGAAAGTAGATGATCCGTTTTTCCGGGATGTGCTCATTCGGGAGCAGGGGATTATGCCTGCGTATCATATGAATAAACAGCACTGGATCACGGTACTTTTGGATGGAACGGTGGAGCCGGAGCGTGTGTATGAACTGATCGACAGGAGTTTTGCGGCTACAGCTTCCAGGAAGAAGCAGGAAAAGCTGCGGCAGCCGAAGGAGTGGCTCGTTCCGGCGAATCCAAAGTATTACGATATTGGGCATGCTTTCGATAAGAAGGAAGAAATTGACTGGAAGCAGGGGAGCGGAATTAAGGCAGGAGACACGGTATTTCTGTATGTGGCGGCGCCGGTGTCCGCGATTCTTTACCAGTGCAAGGTTACGGAAACGAACATACCGTATCGGTATGAGGATGAGAATCTGAGTATCAAAGCACTTATGCGGATCAAATTGCTTCGGCGGTACAGACCGGAACAGTTTTCATTTAGCAAATTGAAGGAAGAATATGGGATTTATGCGGTCAGAGGGCCGCGAGGGATTCCAAATAGCCTGAGCGCCGCGTTGAAGAAGCCGTAAGAAGCCGTCGCAGCGGAGTTGGATTTGGAGTTGGATTTGACTGTATGCGCTTTCTTTTGATGGACGGTGAGGTTTTGCTTTATGATAGAAAAAAACTTGAATATTGCGGATGCGTTGCTATATAATAAAAAAATAGGAATTTTCAGTGCTGGCGCGGAACACCGTCAGGTAAAAGGGAATCAGGTGCAAATCCTGAGCGATCCGGTCACTGTAAACAGGGAGTGAGGCTGCAAGGCGCCATTGGACAAGGAGTTCGTCTGAGAAGGCGCAGCCGCGCAAAGAGCTGTAAGCCAGGAAACCTGCTGGAGATTTTGGATGAATAGCTTCCGAAGAAGGCGAGTTCATGGGAGAACCGTATATACGGTCGAAGATTTTATCGCAGAGCAGGGAGGAATAAGCATGAAGATTACACTGAACCCGGATGAGGAGATCGTGCGGGTAGTAAAGGAAGGGTTGAAGCAGACTGGAGGATACTGTCCCTGCAGGCGCGAGCGGACGGAGGAGAACCGCTGCATGTGTCAGGAATTCCGGGAGCAGATCAAGGACCCGGAGTTCGAGGGATTTTGTCATTGTATGCTTTATTACAAGTCACGGTAGTGTACTCTCGCGGGATAGTGGCGGCTGAAGGGTTACTGAGATAGTACACTGGAAGAAAAGGAGGAAATAATGTCAGAGATAATTATTACAAAGCAGAATTTTAAAGCTGAAGTACTGCAGTCCGCGCAGCCGGTTCTGGTCGACTTTTGGGCTGAGTGGTGCGGGCCGTGCAGAATGCTGGCGCCGGTACTGCAGGAGCTTGCGCAGGAATACGACGGGCGTGTCCGGATCGGCAAAGTGAATGTGGATGAGGAGGCTGACCTGGCGATACAGTTTGGGATTGACAGCATACCGGCGGTACTGCTGTTCCGCGATGGCAAGCTGGTCAGCAGGTCAGTGGGATACCGGCCGAAAGCAGCGTTTGAGGAAATGCTGAAGTAAATAGGGGAAAGAAGGACTCTTTCACGGCCCCTGGTTACATTTTACTGAAACGCCGGTAAATGAAGTATGCAACGGACGCGGTCAGAAGCTCTGCGATCCAGAAAGAATTCCACACACCGTCGGCTCCCAGAAATCTGCTCAGGATAAAAGCAGCGGGGATGATAAAGACGACGTAGCGGAGCAGGGAGATCATCAGAGACGGTACGCCCATTCCCAGGCCCTCAAGGGCTCCTGCGGAAGTGACGGATACGGCAGATACGATAAATCCTGCACTTATGATGCGAAGTGCAAAGGCACCTGCCTGGATGGTCTGCTGATTTGAGGTAAATAATCCGATCAGCTGGCCGGGGATTGCCAGACAGAGGATGGTGCCTGCCACCATAATCGCTGCGCTCAGCGTCAGGGTAAGGAGATAAAGCTTCCGGACTCTTTTTGTCTCCCCGGCTCCGTAGTTATAGCCGATCAGAGGGCGCATTCCCTGAATAATTCCGTTGGCCGGAAGATAGAGGAAGGTCTGTAGCTTGTAATACACACCCAGCACCACGACATATTCCTGCGAGTAGGCGGAAAGAATCGCGTTGAGTGAGGAGACAAGCAGGGACGGAAGCGCCATGTTGAGCATTGCCGGGATGCCGATAGAATACAGCTTCCGGGTTAAGCTTCTGGAAAAACGCAGCCCACGGAAGCTGATTTTCACCGGAATCGGACGCAGCAGATAAATTACAACGTAGATGGCCAGCGTCAGCACCTGCCCGATGACCGTGGCAAGGGCCGCACCCGTGATGCCCATCTCTGGCAGCGGACCGACTCCGAAGATCAGAAGAGGGTCCAGAAGAATATTGGTAATGCATCCAACCATCATAGCACCCATGCTGACGGTCATTTTCCCGACGGCCTGGAAGAGCTTTTCAAAACACAGTTCAGCGGAGATAACTGTTGAAAATCCGAAGGTGATATAAGCGTACTGCATCCCAAGACGGATGACTTCCGAATCCGAAGTAAACATCCGGAGAAAGCGCGGAAGAATCAGGATACTGATTACAGTCATCAGGATACCGTGCAGGATGTTCAGCAGCAGTCCAAGGGTGGCAGCCTGATTGGCAGTTTTCTGATTGTTCGCTCCAAGCTGGTACGCGATGACTGCGTTGATGCCGATGCCAAAGCCGATCGCCACCGAATTAATAAAATTCTGGATCGGGAAGACTAGGGACAGGGCGGTCATGGCGTCTTCACTGATTCTCGCCACAAAAAAGCTGTCAACAATATTGTAAAGTGCGTTCACCATCATGGAAATGACCATAGGCAGTGACATCGACAGCAGAAGTGGAAGGACAGGGCGTTCTTTCATAAATGTTTGTTGCATAGGGTATCATTCCTTTCTTGTAAAAATTTTTGCATGTATAAGAAAAATTTGCAGTAGATCAGAAATTATGCCGCCAGGCAGCCGACATAGTTCGTTGGCAATGACAGTTGATCTCCGGCAAAAAATCCACACAAAAAACCACACAATTACCGGAAGATAATTGTGTGGCGAAAAGTAGATTGCTCTAAAAAAATCCACAACGAGTTTTGGAACTACATTCTAACACTGAAATAAACAATCTGTCAAGAAATATTTTCTGCTCGTTGTCCCGCTGTTTTCGGTGGGGATTGGATTTATGCAGCCGTATGTTTAAAAATAAGTCCCTGATATCGCTCCAGAGCGAACAGAAGAATCATTCCCATGACACCGCAGGAGAGGACTTCTCCGAATCCGACGGTCAGCATCATGAAAGGGATGGGGAGCGGGACACCATAGCCGTAGCGCAGGACAAATGGCACGATCAGCGCATTTGCCACAACAGGCGGTACGGGAGCGAGGAAGCGGTGCTTCCGCAGCAGGTACGTGCCTGTGGCCGCGGTCAGTGTGGCGAGACTGCCGAAAATGATGTCGAGCGGAATTGCGCCACCCAGGGTATTGCCAATCAAGCATCCAATGAAGAGACCGGGAATCGCTGCCGGAGTAAAATAGGGCAGGATTGTGAGCGCTTCTGAGACGCGCATCTGCACTTCACCAAAGCCGAAAGGCGCAAACACGACCGTCAGCACGACATAGATGGCGGCAATCGCCGCACTCTGGACGAGAAACGTTACTTTTGTGTTTTTCATATTCTGTTTTCTCCTTTAGTTTTGTTTTACGTGTGGAAGGTCTCGAACACACGATTCATTCCCGAAAAGCAATGAGCCGGGCGGACGCGCTTGCGTGTCCATCTGGCGAATGCCGCGAGGATTAAATACGAGTATTTAACCCTGGTGCCGGGAATCGGCGGCAAGCCCGATAAGACCTTATTTTTATGGGCTTTGCAACGTGGGTTAGTGTAGCATAAAACAGGTGCCAGGTCAAGAAAAAACAAACAATGGCCACTAAAAAGTTTCGTCATAAGCATAATTTGCCATGGTCGGGAGCCGCATCTGCACGAATGCGCAGGTCTCTTGTTTGAGAAGAAGAAAAAGATTTGTAGAATAATGGAAATAGCAGATTAGTTAAAAAAGAGGGGGTTGCAAAACTGCCGAAATCCACATTCTCTGGTATATAACTACTCGGTTAATCACCAGAGTTTGCAGTCTTGACGTATTTTGCAACACCCTCTTGTCTATCCGGCGATACTTCGCGTAGACTGTCCTTTGATCAGCTCGCCTTCAAAGATCTGGCGCTTTTCGGCCGGCTTTTTCTTGATCAGGTCGAAGAGGAGACGAATCGTAGCCTCAGCCATTTCGGCGCGTGGCTGTCGGATGGTCGTGATGGCCGGCTGATAGAAAGCAGCGAGCGGGAGACCGTCGTATCCGGCGATAGAGAAGTCCTCCGGGATGCGTTTCCCCGCGTCGAACAGTGCCTTGCAGGCTCCGACCGCCATGCTGTCGGAGATTGCATAGATACATGAAAATTCCTGTCCGGACTCCATCAGTTCCTTCGTGAGCGTGTAGCCATTCTCCATCGTATAGGTGGAGTAGCATGCGTCCTTGTGCGTCCGGCGCACCAGGTTCTGGTCGTATGGAATACCGTGTGCCGCAAGTGCCTGCTGGTAGCCCTTCAGACGCAGAAGGCCGATACTCTCATCGTCCTCTGCAGCGGTCAGAATTGCGATTTTGCGATGGCCGCATTCGCACAGATAATCTACCATCTTGCGGCTTTCTTTTTCATTGTCAACCGCGACAAAGGGATAGTTGCTGGCAAGCTCGCCTACGTCAACGGTGCTGATGACAAAGGGGACGGTGAGCTGCTTCAGCTTCTCATTTGTATGGCTGCTCAAGCCGCCGAGAAACACGATTCCCTTGAGCCGCTTTTCCTTTTCGAGCTGGACCGCGACATCGACTTCATCTTCGAATTCCTCCACGTGCTGAAGGACGAAGGAGTATTTTTTCTGATTGATTTCCCGCTCAAAGACCTGGATCATTTCGGCAAAGAACGGATTGCTGATTCCTTTGATCAGGACAGCGATGGTTTTGGAATCCGAACGCTTGAGATTGCGCGCACTGTTGTTCGGCACATAATTGTACTGCCGGATGGTATCCATGATTTTGCGCTTTGTCTCTTCATTGATATCCGGGTGGTTGTTGATCGCCCGGGACACCGTGCTGACACCGACGCCGCAAAGCTTTGCCACTTCCTTGATCGTAATCTGCTCCATGTGCTGTCCCTCCTTTCTTTCCTCTGCCCGGCGCTGTATCCGGGTGAGGCGGGTAATTTATCTGTCTGGTAACGTTTTTTATGAAAGCTTAAAAATTCTGGTGGAAACCATCTGACACCGATCAGAGCAGAGAAGCTTTCGTGTAAATAAAGAGAAAAACCGGGGGTTATTTCAAACTCATAATATATATCTGGCAAGGATTCCATTCGTCCCATAATGTGGGAAGCACTTCAAATTCCTTAAAGCCAAGCGAGAGATAAAACTTATTTGTGTTATCGTATTCTTCATATCTTCCCATTTGAACTGTTTTGACCTGAATAAAGGAATAGCCATGTTCACTTGCTGCTTCCTTTGCTCTGTTGAACAATTCCCGGCCAATGCCCTTTCGATGAAACTCTCTTAAAACGCCCATGACATATAATTCCACGGTGTCCTTGCCGGTTTCCTTCAAATACAGAAATCCCACAGGCTTATCACCATCAAGAGCACAAAAGAAAAGTTTATTATTACTCTCTGTGATATATCCCTCTCTCGCCTCTGGTATCCCGAACCAGTCCGGGAGAGCTTCAAGGACAAGCCTTGTCACAGTTTGTTTTTTCAAGTTGTCCGTAACTTGCTTTATTTCCATCGGATTCCCTTTCGCTGTCCACCCTGAATTTATTTTTGAAGGATGTTTTATAAATGTCTGAAACAAGTGAAAAACAACCCAGTAAGTCGATTAAGATGATTCCTATTTCATCAGAAAAACATGAATAAGTCCGTGAATTTTTTGCTTAACTGCCGCATCGTCCATACGTCTGTGCCGCCTTCCGGATGCGGTCCGCGAGTTCGTCGGTAAATTCTCCGCGCAGCATCCGCCACCGCCAGTTCTCTCCGAGCGTCGCCGGCTGGTTCATCCGCGCCTGTGCACCGAGGCATAGATAGTCCTGCATCGGAACCACAGCGGTGTCGGCAACGCAGCCGAGCGTCAGCCGGATGAAGGACCACACCATTTCCTCTGTGCTGCGGCCCGCGAGCTGCAGATACTCTGCTGCAAAGGCCTGGTCTTCTGGCGTCAATTCTCCATACCACGCCGCAAGCGTCTGGTTGTCATGCGTCCCGGTGTAGGCGACACAGTTACGGGTATAATGGTATGGAAGATAGTCCCCTGCCTCACGCGAGTCAAACGCGAACTCCATGACTTTCATGCCCGGATAGCCGGAAGCTGCAAGGAGTTCCATCACGCTGTCCGTCAGATAGCCGAGATCCTCTGCGATGATGGGCGCATCGCCGAAATGCGCATGCAGCGCGTCGAACAGCTTCATCCCTGGGCCCTTTTTCCAGCAGCCGTTCTGTGCCGTCGGCTCTCCGTAAGGGATCGCGTAGTATTCGTCGAAGCCGCGGAAATGGTCGATCCGCACGACGTCATAGAGCCGGAAGCAGTGCTCCAGGCGGCTGATCCACCATGCATAGCCCGTTTTCTCGTGATACTCCCAGTCATAGAGCGGGTTGCCCCAGAGCTGCCCGTCAGCGGAAAACGCATCCGGAGGACAGCCGGCCACACCAGCCGGCCTGCGATCCTCGTCGAACTGAAACAGCTCCGGCTGCGCCCAGCTGTCCGCCCCGTCGAACGCCACATAGATCGGGGTATCTCCGATGATCTGGATGCCGTGCGCGTTCGCATACGCTTTGAGACGGGCCCACTGCCTGGTGAATTCATACTGCAGGAAACGATAAAACTGCATTTCCTTTGCACAAAGTCCGCGATAATGTGCAAGTGCCTCCGGCTTGCGCAGCCGGATATCTTCATCCCACGCGTCCCAGCTGCGCTCGCCGAAATGGCGTTTTACAGCCATATACAGACTGTAGTCCTCGAGCCAGTACGCCTGACTGGCGCAGAAATGGTGAAATTCTTCGTCGTGCTCCAGATCTGCACGCAGGAAAGCCTGATACAGAACGGAAAAACGATGCTCATACAGCTTTGCATAGTCCACCTTCCGCGCGTCCCATCCGAAGTCAATGGCGCTGTACTCTTCACGGGAGAGCAGCCCCTCGTCAGCCAGCGCATCAAGGTCAATAAAGTAAGGGTTGCCCGCAAAGGCGGAGAAGGACTGGTACGGCGAATCGCCGTAGCCAGTCGGTCCGAGCGGCAAAATCTGCCAGTACGTCTGCCCCGCCTGTACAAGCTGGTCTATAAATTCATATGCTTCTCTGGAGAAGCAGCCGATTCCGTAAGGAGACGGAAGGCTGGATACCGGAAGCAAAATTCCACATGTTCTCATAAGCATTTCCTCAGATTTTTACTGTGCCTGCAAGCCATTTCTTCAACTTATTACTGCAGCTGCAAAAGTCATTTGCTCAGCTTTTTAGCTTTTTATTGCGGCTGCAAAAGCCATTTGCTCAGCTTTTTAGCTTTTTATTGTGCCTGCAAAAGCCATTTGCTCAGTTTTTTAGCTTTTTATTGTGCCTGCAAAAGCCATTTATTCAGCTTTTTATTGCGCTTGTGAAAATCATTTACTCAGCCTTTTACTGCGCCTGCGATGACGCCCTCAATAATGTACTTCTGGCATGCCAGATAGAAGACGATGATCGGGACAATTGCCATGACGAGCACCGCCATCATCGCGCCCCAGTCCAGCTGTCCATGGCTCTGCTTGAGGTACTGCACCGCGATCGGGATTGTCCGGTACTTGTTGACATTCAGAACAAGGCTCGGAAGCAGATAGTCATTCCATACCCACATAGCTTCGAGAATAGCGATTGTCACAGTCGTCGGCTTCAGGATCGGGAATACGACCCGGAAAAAGGTCTGCAGCGGACTGCAGCCGTCGATCATCGAGGCTTCCTCAATCTCCAGCGAGATGCTCTTGATAAAGCCGCTGAACATAAAGACCGCAAGCCCTGCACCGAAGCCGAGATATACAACGATGATGCCCCACGGTGTCGCAAGATGCAGGATGTTCGCAAACTTTGACAGTGTAAACATAACCATCTGGAACGGAACAATCATCGAAAACAGGCAAAGCGTATAAATGGTCTTTGTAAGCTTATTATGCACGCGGGTGATGTACCATGCGCACATAGAGCAGCAGAGGATGATCGCCACTACGGAGCCTACTGTGATGAAAAGAGAGACCCCGAAGCAGGAGAAGAAGTCGGTCTTCTTCAGTGCATTGGTATAGTTTAGCAGACCACACATTGCTTTGTCAATTCCTGCCTTCCAGGTATCCATTCCGTCGAAAATTGACTTTGTGCTGATGCTGAACGGATACTTGAAAATATAAGCCTTGCGCTTAAAGGAGTTCAAAAATACGATCAGGATCGGAGCAATCCATGCGATACTCAGAATCGCAAAGGCAAGCGTCAGAATCCAGCCATGTTTTGCGCGTCTTGCGCTGTTTACCTGTTCACTCTGTTTTGCCATCAGCCCTGCACCTCCTTACTTGTTGTCAGCTTGTTCTGAAGCAGTGCGATGACTGCTACCAGGATAAAGAAGATAACCGCCTTCGCCTGGCCTACGCCCTGCCATCCGGTTGTGCCGTACATCGTATCGTAAATATTCAGCGCGAGCAGCTGGGACATCTTGCCCGGATTGCCGCCTGTCAGCGCCAGGTTCTGGTCGAACAGCTTAAAGCCGTTGGTCAGCGTCAGGAAAGTACAGGTGCTGATCGTCGGCATCAGCGTCGGAATGATCACATACTGCAGACGCTGTTTTGCGCTTGCACCGTCGATCATAGCGGCCTCGATCAGCTCACCCGGGATATTCTGGATGCCGGCGATATAGATGATCATCATATATCCGATCTGCTGCCAGCATACGACGACAATCAAGCCCCAGAATGCGGTCCACTGTGTAGAGATAATTGTTTTGGAAAAGCCGGAGAGAATGCTGTTGAAAATCATGAGCCAGATATAGCTCAGTACGATTCCGCCGATCAGGTTTGGCATGAAAAATACAGTACGGAAGAGATTCGTGCCGCGGATTCCCTTTGTCAGCAGCATTGCGATTGCAAAGGATACGACATTGATAATCAGCATCGATACGATGGTAAACAGTGCTGTATACCAGAGGGAATGGATGAAGGTCGTATCCAGCTTCCCGTTCACAAAGAAAATCCTCGTATAGTTCCGAATCCCCAGCCACTCCCAGTCCGTTACCGTCGTAAATTTGCAGAACGACAGGAAAATGCCATACGCAAACGGTACGATAAAGCCGATGGTAAAGGCGAGCAGAGTCGGAAGCACGAAGACTGGAAAATATTTTTTGATTGCTTTTTCCATACTAGTCTCCTTTCTTGAAAAAGGGGTGAGTGAATGGTCACTCACCCCTTTGTACTGTCACTGGTATTGTCTCATGCTGTCACAGGCAGTTCAATTCCCGGGACAGCAGGCTCCGCGAGGGCGCCTGTCGGCACAAGCGAAGCATATTCACTTTCTGCGAACTTTAAAGCAGTTTGCAGGTTGATCGATACAGCTGTCTACGCATAAGATCCGCTGCCGGATTACTCCTCATGAGCCAGAGCCCACTGATCAGCCCAGCCGTCTACGAATGCGGAGGTCACTGCATCCCACTCGCCGCTGCCATCAGAGTAAGCGGTCAGAGCAGATACCACGCCTGCTCTCCAGTCGTCTACGTTCGGCGTCGCGTTGAAGCTCCATGCAACAGAGGTCTTGCCTGCGCTTGCCAGCTCGTTTGCAGCCTGAGCCAGTACATTTGCGGTAGCGAAATCATCTGTAAAGGTGTCAAACGGAGCGGTCAGACCGATCTTATGGGTCATAGTGTCACGACCTTCGTCAGAAGTGATCACCCAGTTCAGAAAATCGAGAGAAGCCTTGATGTTCTCTTCAGATGCCTGGCTGTTGACTGCCCAGTAGTTCTCTGTACCAACTGCGAGGCCTTCGTTTGCATCGTCTACACCGAAGTAGATCGGCATCATGCCAATCTCGTCAGCGCCTACCAGGTAGCCGTTCTCCTCGTTCGTGAATGCGGAGTACTCCCAGTCGCCGTTCTGGTAGAAGACTGCCTCGCCCATACCGAACTCAGCCTCTGCGTTCAGAGCGCCGGATGCCAGAGTCTTCGGGTCAGCGGAGGAATTGCTGGTGTACAGATCCCATACGTTCTTGAAGTTCTCTACGTAGGTGCCGTCGATCGTCGCTTCCCCTGCTGTCAGATCGCAGCCGTCGTCCTTGAACTCATAGTACAGAGCAAGGCCTGCCAGATGTCCGGAGAATCTCCAGGAGGAGCCGCCGTCCAGGCCAGCCGATGCGAACGCGCCGGTCAGGTCGGTGCCAAGTGCTTCGTTGATCTCATCAACGCGTGCGGTGATGTCCTCAGCCACTGCCTTGAGGGTCTCGAAGCTGTTGATCTCGTCGATGGAGGATACGACAGCGCCTTCCATGCCGCAGTAGCCTTCCAGGATCGTCTTGTTGTAAATAAGGCCGTAGCACTCGTAGCAGTTTGCAACGCCTGCAACCTTATCATTGTAATTGATCACAAGAGACTTGTCGGTCAGGTGATTGTAGATCTCGCTGTCCTTCAGATCATATGTGTAGTTGTCCCAGGTAGCAGCTGCGTCGCGGTTTCCTACGTTGAAGATGGTCGGAGCCTCGGACTTTGCCATCTCAGCCTGAAGGGTCGTGTTGTACTGGCCCTCAGCTGCTGTCAGAACCGTTACCGGTACGCCGGTCTGCTCGGTGTAGACTGCTGCCAGGTCCTGCCATGCCTGATCAGCCTCTGGCTTAAAGTTCAGATAATAAACGGAGCCGGTTGCTTCCTCTGCAGATGCCGGAACTACTGCGAGACCTGCTACCATTGCTGCTGACATCGCTACTGCAAAATACTTTTTGTAATTCTTTATTTTGATACCTCTTCCTTTCTCAGATATGACCTGCAGCCGTGCTGCTGTGGTAAGTGGCGGAATGTTCCGGAAGCGTTTTCGGTAACGCTCTCGGTAACGTTTCCGATTCATGAGCTCATAGTAGCACAAAAGAAGAGGATACGCAACTACTTTTTTAACGGTATCGTAACTTCGTATAATTTTTACAAAATTGGAGAATGAAAATTGTGCAGTATGCAATACGACTTGCAGAATAAAATTGTTTTGTTCTGCGGATAATATCGCAGGTATGCGAAAGAAAGCTTTTGCCGCAAAGAAAAGACAATAAACGCTTTCTCTTGTGCAATTTTCGGAATTTATTCATTTATAATTATTTACTTGATGAGTCATTAGTTGCTACATATAGGAAAAGCCTCCTTGAACTGTAGTCCTAAAATTCTGTTGCGCGGAAGGGGGACAGATGCTATACTTTACAAAATCGAAGATGATAGAAAATCCTCTGCTTAGGCAGTGCTGCATTTCAGACTGGCTTTTGATGATGCAGCACCGTGAGGAACGAATAAGGAAGCGCAGTGATGGGGATGAGAGGATGGGGGAAGCATCGAGACCGGAGGTGTATTCCTATACGGAGAATCTGACAGTGGGGTACAGAGGCGATGCAGCGCGTCCATGCGGAGGAGATCGGGAGCCGCGATTTTAATGCGATCAGTGACGGACAGAAGCAACGCGTTCTGCTGGCCCGGGCGATCGGTCAGGAGTCGGATCTGATCATCCTGGACGAGCCAACCTCGTATCTGGACATCCGCTACAAGCTGGAACTTGTTGGAAGACCTGCCCTGTGCAAGCGGATATCCAGACAGCGTGTAGTTCAGCCGGGCAGAAAAGTGCACTGGAAATTCAGGTTGGAATGCAGGACATCAGATGCCGATGGTGCAACCCTATACTGGCTGACTCGAATCTGAAATGTGGAACAATATGTATGAACTTGTGCAGGAAAGGAAAGTGTGGATGGAGAAATATCTGGACAAATATTTGCCGGTGATTGCAGCATTTGCGGTGAAGGTTGTGATCTGCCTGCTGGTCTATCTGGTGGGAAAGCGTGTCATCGCGTGGCTGGTCCGGATGCTGCGCCGGCTCCTGGAGCGCAGCAGAGTACAGCAGGGGGCTGTGACGTTTGCAGTGTCGATGGCGAAGATTTTCCTTTATATGTTGCTGGTATTGGGGATTGCGACGCAGTTTGGCGTGAAGGAATCCTCGGTGGCGGCGCTCGTCGCATCCGGAGGCGTGGCCGTCGGACTGGCTCTGCAGGGAGGACTGTCGAATCTGGCGGGAGGCTTTTTGATTTTATTGTTCCAGCCATTCCAGATCGGGGATTATATCATAACGCAGGGACAGGAGGGCGTTGTGGATAAAATTGAGATCCTCTACACGACGCTTCTGACGGTAGACAATCGGCGCGCCATTATTCCGAATGGCAGTCTGGCGAATAATGTGATTGTAAATGTGACGGCGCAGGACCGCAGAAAGCTGGAGATCAAGGTCGGGATTTCCTATGAGGACTCGATTGCAGATGCAAAAGCCGTACTGCAAAAGCTTCTGGAGGGCAGTGCGTATGTCCTTCCGGAGGAGGAAACGCAGGTATTTGTGGCGGAGCTTGGGGAGAGCAGCGTGGTAATGGGGCTGCGCTGCTGGGTGAAGACCGGGGATTATCTGCAGGCGCTTTGGCAGTTGAACGAGCAGATCAAGACTGGATTCGATCGCGCGGGAATTCATATCCCATATCCATGTGTGACGGTTTATGAAGGTCAGAAGCTGTATGGGCAGGAGTGAGGGACTGAGCGGTCGGAAGCCATATGGTCAGGGACGCGGGTCAGAGTAGGTCAGAAGCCATATTGGGCAGGAGTAAGGGACTGAGCGGTCAGAAACCATATGGGCAGGAGTGAGGATCTGAGCAGGCCAAAAGATGCGTGTGCTGGTGTGACATTGTATTCATGCCAGAAGCCGTGCAGGCAGGCGTAACAGGGATAAGCGGCATATCTGCCTGATTATATGTTATAGTATTATATAGTAGGAGTTCTACATTGCAGGAATCATCGCTATAGGAAAGGATGCAGTATGAAAAAATGGAAATGGGCTGCGGTATTGGCGGCGGCGTGGCTGCTGGGCGGCTGCGCGATGGGCGGCGCGACAGGAGAAAAGACTGTTCAGGGTATCGCAGCGTTAAAGAACAGAGATTACGCGGCGGCACAGCAGCTGTTTTCACAGGCAGTGCAGGAGCAGGAACAGCAGATGCTGGCGTACCGTGGACTGGGACAGGCCTGTATGGGGCTGGGGCAGTACGAGGAAGCGGCGAGTGCGTTTGAGACAGCACTCGAGCATACGGATGAGAAGATGCCGGACAACACGCGTGATCTCCGGCTCTATCTGGCGGCCGTCTATTACCGGCTGGAAGAGTATGAGAAGGCGGTCGATACCTGTACGGAGGTTCTTGAGGCTGACGCAAAGGGAAATGTAGACGCATACTATCTGAGAGGAGCGGGTGCGCTGCATGAAGGGGATCAGGAGAATGCGAAGAGCGATTTTGACCGCGCCGTGGCAATGGAGTCTGGGGATTATGACCTGTATCTGATGATTTATGAGGCTTACCGGGAGGTGAATCTGTCAGGAATCGGCGCGGAGTATCTGCAGGGCGCACTGAATATTCAGGGAGAGGAACTGGAAGACTATTATAACCGGGGGCGGATTTACTATTATCTTGAGGATTACGAGGAGGCACAGCGGCTGCTGATCGGCCCGTCTGAGCAGGAATATGAGCCCGCGATGAATCTGATTGGACGTGTATACCTGGCGCAGGAGGATTACGGACATGCGCAGGATATTTATGAGAAAATTCTCTCGAAGTTTGGCGAAAGCACGGATGGCTACAACGGGCTTGCGTTGTGCGAGCTCGGGAGCGGCAATTATGACGCAGCGCTTTCCTGGATCGCGCAGGGGCTTGCGCTGGACGGCGAGGCAGGAAAGCGGGAGCTGTACTTTAATGAAATTGTAGCGTATGAGCGGAAGCAGGACTTTGCAACGGCGAAGGTAAAGGCGGAAGCGTATGTGACAAATTATCCATCGGATGAGGCAGGGAGGAAGGAACTGACATTTCTGGCGTCGCGGTAGCACTATTAAATGTATGGTTCTTGTTTATCCGGGATAGTGTATGGAACTGTAAATGTGGAAAACTGAGAAAATCGCAGGAGGATGCAAAATGGAGATGATTGAATTAAATGAGGTACAGGAGCGTGTCCTCCTGATTGGCGTGCAGGAGATGGACGGCGACGATACGGAGGAATCTCTGCAGGAGCTGGGCGAGCTGGCGCAGACGGCGGGAGCTGAGGTGCTGGGGACAGTCATTCAGCGCAGGGAGTCGGTGCATCCGGGAACCTATATTGGCAAAGGAAAGATCGATGAGGTCCGGGAGCTGCTCTGGGAGACAGAGGCGACGGGTGTCATCTGTGATGACGAGTTAAGCCCTGCCCAGATGAACAATCTGCAGCAGGAGCTGGAGTGCAAGGTGATGGACCGGACGCTCCTGATTCTTGATATTTTTGCGCGCCACGCGACGACGAGCGAGGGCAAGCTGCAGGTTGAGCTGGCGCAGCTGCGCTACCGCGCTGCACGGCTTGCAGGGTTGGGAAATTCATTGTCGAGGCTGGGTGGAGGAATCGGCACGCGCGGTCCCGGGGAGAAAAAGCTGGAGATGGACCGCCGTGTGATTCGGACACGGATCAGCCGTCTGAAGCAGGAACTGGAGGAGGTTGTGCGGCATCGTGATCTGATCCGCGGCAGGCGCAGAAAGTCCGAGCAGAAGGTCGTGGCTCTGGTGGGCTATACATCGGTCGGAAAGTCGGCGCTGTTCCGTGCGCTGACCGGCGCAGATGTGCTGGAGGACGCAAAGCTGTTCGCGACCCTGGATACGACGACGCGCGGCATACGGCTTTCGGGTAAGCAGGAAGTGCTGCTGACGGACACGGTCGGATTTATCCGCAAGCTGCCGCATCATTTGGTAGAGGCATTTAAGAGTACGCTGGAGGAGGCGTGCTGTGCTGATATCCTGATCCATGTGGTAGACGCATCCAGCGCTCAGATGGAGCAGCAGATGGGCGTCGTCTATGAGACGCTGCATCAGCTCGGAGCGGATGACCGGCCGGTGATCACGGTGTTCAATAAACAGGACCTGCTGCCGGAGCGCCGGGTATGCCGGGATCGCCATGCAGAAGCATGTGTTCCGGCCTCTGCACATACAGGGGAGGGCCTGGAGGAAATCCGGGGCGCAATTGAGCAGATTTTGCGGGACGATAAGATTTATATCGAGCGTCTGTACCCATATGAGAAGGCGGGGTTGCTGCAGCTGATCCGAAGGAAGGGAGAGCTGATGGCGGAGGAGTACCGCGCGGAAGGAATTTTCGTGCAGGCGTATGTGCCGGCGGATATTTATATGGATGTTTGAGGTTCCGAGCTGACTGACAGATATCGTACAGATGCGGGAGGATAGTAGACATATTTTTCGTCCGAGCCGCCTTAATTGCATGACAATTCTGAAAAGTTAAAGAATTGTAGAAGAGTGTATACTAAGTACGAAATGGTTAGTGATGGAAGTATCCCAAGATTTGGATAGAAGACCATAATTCGGGTTTTGTCAAGCACGAAAAAATAGTCAGAATTTAGAAGAAATAATCATACACTACATCTGGTGCCGATAGAATAATCCAACCATATATCTAGTGTTTTCCCGTTGACTTCCCCATAGATGGATGCTATACTGTAAGCCATACGTGGTATAGGGGTGTACCGCGGGGGAAGAGTATAAAAAGACAATTCAGAGCTCTGGCTGAGACTGTTCCGTACAGTTTTACTTTCGCGCTTATGCACAGCTGATGCAGAGGTATTTGCAGTTTTTGTGCAGTCAGTGCAGATATAGCTGCGGTGAACGCAGTGCGGGCGGAGAGCCGAGCGTTATGGAAAATGCGGAATATATAATCGGGAGGAAGCAGGAGTGTTTAGAGTAATAAAACGAGATGGTGAAGTAGCAGATTTTGATCTTGGGAAAATCGGCGGGGCGATTGCGAAGGCATTTGACGCGACCGGGATGGCGTACAATCAGGACATTATCGATCTTCTGGATCTGCGCGTGACCGCGAATTTCCAGAAGAAGATCAAGGATAGCCTGATTGATGTCGAGAGCATCCAGGACAGCGTAGAGCAGGTGCTCTCCCAGACAGGGTACGAGGACGTGGCGAAGGCATACATCCTGTACCGCAAGCAGCGCGAGAAGATCCGCAATATGAAGTCAACAATTTTGAATTATAAGGAGATAGTAGACAGCTATGTCAAGGTAGAAGACTGGCGTGTCAAGGAGAATTCGACGGTGACTTATTCGGTCGGAGGCCTGATTCTGAGTAATTCCGGCGCGGTGACGGCAAATTACTGGCTGTCTGAGATTTATGACCAGGAGATTGCAGATGCGCACCGCAATGCGGATATTCATATCCATGACCTGTCGATGCTGACCGGATACTGTGCGGGCTGGTCCCTGAAGCAGCTGATCAAGGAAGGACTTGGCGGAATCAAGGGCAAGATCACCTCGGCTCCGGCGAAGCATCTCTCAGTGCTGTGCAACCAGATGGTGAATTTCCTCGGTATTATGCAGAATGAGTGGGCAGGTGCGCAGGCGTTTTCCTCGTTTGACACCTACCTTGCGCCGTTTGTGAAGGCAGACCATCTGACGTATCCAGAGGTCAAAAAGTGTATTGAATCCTTTATCTATGGAGTCAACACACCGAGCCGCTGGGGCACGCAGGCTCCGTTCTCGAATATTACGCTCGACTGGACCGTTCCGAATGATCTGGCAGAGCTTCCGGCAATCGTCGGCGGCAGGGAGATGGATTTCTGCTACAAGGACTGCAAAAAAGAGATGGACATGGTCAATAAGGCATTCATCGAGACGATGATCGAGGGAGATGCAAATGGCCGCGGCTTCCAGTATCCGATTCCGACCTATTCGATTACGAGCGACTTTGACTGGTCTGAGACGGAGAATAACAAGCTGCTGTTTACGATGACAGCGAAGTATGGCACTCCGTATTTTTCAAATTATATCAATAGCGACATGGAGCCGAGTGATGTCCGCAGTATGTGCTGCAGGCTGCGTCTTGATCTGCGGGAACTTCGGAAGAAGACAGGCGGCTTCTTTGGATCGGGCGAGAGCACAGGAAGTATCGGTGTCGTGACGATCAACCTGCCGCGGCTGGCTTACCTCGCGGCAAACGAGAAGGACTTCTACAAGCGTCTCGACCATATGATGGATGTTGCGGCGCGTTCTCTGAAGATTAAGCGCGATGTGGTGTCGCGGCTGCTGGAGGAAGGGCTTTATCCGTACACGAAGCGGTACCTCGGTTCCTTCACCAATCATTTTTCGACAATCGGCCTGATCGGCATGAATGAGGCCGGGCTGAATGCGAACTGGCTGAAAAAGGATCTGACGCATCCGGAGACACAGCAGTTTGCGAAGGATGTGCTGAACCATATGCGTGACCGTCTCGTGATTTACCAGGAGGAGTACGGCGATCTGTACAACCTGGAGGCAACTCCGGCAGAGTCCACGACGTACCGTCTTGCAAAGCATGACAGGGCGCGGTGGCCGGAGATCATCACAGCAGGCAAGGCAGGAGACACGCCATACTATACGAACAGCTCGCATCTGCCGGTGGATTATACAGAGGACATTTTTGCGGCGCTGGATATTCAGGATGAACTGCAGACGCTGTACACATCCGGTACAGTCTTCCATGCGTTCCTCGGGGAGCGGCTTCCGGACTGGAAAGCGGCGGCATCCCTGGTGCGCAAGATTGCAGAGAATTATAAGCTGCCGTATTATACAATGTCTCCGACGTACTCGATCTGCCAGGAGCATGGATATCTGGACGGGGAGCAGTATGAGTGTCCGATCTGCGGGAAAAAGACAGAGGTCTACAGCCGGATTACCGGCTATTACCGCCCGGTGCAGAACTGGAATGACGGCAAGGTGCAGGAGTACAAGAACCGGAAGCTGTACCGGCCGGAGGCAGGAGAATGGCAGGCATCCGCAGCAAAGGTGGAAAATACGGTATGTTCTGCGTACCGCGGAGGTACAAGGGTGACGGTTGACGCAGAGACACTCGCGGCAGCGGATGCACAGAGCAACACTGAGGAAACTGTATCACTGAATGCTCAGAGCAGTGCGGGAGAAGCTGCGGCGGCAGGTATGCAGAATGGTGCAGGGGAAGCTGCGGCGGCAGGCATGCAGAATGGCGCAGAGGAAGCCGCGGCGGCAGGCACGCAGAATGGTACAGGGGAAACTGCAGCAGCATCCGAGGTACGTGAGACAACAAGGATAGAAGCTGGAAAGCAGGAGACAGTGAAAGCGGAAGCCGGGAAGCAGCAAGTGGCAGAAGCTGGTACGGGTGCGCGTGAGACGGCATCCGCAAAGAAGGGGAGTTCCCCGATTATGCGGTATCTGTTTACGACAAAGACCTGCCCGAACTGCCGGATTGCGCGCAAGATGCTGGGCAATGAGTCTTACACGCTGGTTGACGCAGAGGAGAATCAGGAGCTGGTACATAAGTATGGGATTATGCAGGCGCCGACGCTGGTTGTGCTGCACGATGGTGTCGTAGATAAGTATGTGAACGCCTCCAATATCAAACGGTATGTAGACCGTTAGTGTACTGATACGTTCTAGTCTAGACATGAACGTGCCAGCACACTTGTGTGAGCAGAATAGAGAGTGCCCTGGGGCAGCACCGGAAGTGGTGTTTGTCTCTGGGCACTGTTTTTATAGAAAAGTATGTTCTGCGAAAAAATGCTCGCAAATTTTTTATACTTTTTTATGAAAATTTAACAGTTTTTGGGAATGCTTTCTGCGAATCTGCCCTTGTTCGTCAGGAATGGTTCTGTTATAATAGCGGAAACAGGAGGATTGTTATGAACAAGCATTTCCAGGATCGGGATATCAAAGATATAAAGAATGCATCCATTGATAAAGGGAAACGTGGAATAAAAAGCGTGGTATTTGGCAGGACGGCTGTACTGCTTTTTTGTTTTGCACTGCAGCTTCTTCTTCTCTTTTTGGGGATGACGCGGCTGGCGCAGTATGTCTATGTTTTCTTCGGCGGGTATTTCCTGTTCGGGCTGCTGGTGCTGCTGATCATTCTGAACCGAACGGAGAATCCTGCGTTTCAACTGGCCTGGGCCTCTCTGGTATTGCTATTCCCCTTGTTCGGAGGGCTGTTCTACCTGTATATTGAACTACAGCCCGGCACTGCGCTGCTGGATGCAAGGGTGGCAGAGCTTGACGAGGAGACAGCCGATACACTGAAGCAGGATGCGGAAGTGCTGAGAGAGCTGAATGAAATAGACTGCCACACGGCGCAGCTGGCAAATTATGTCCGGAAGAATGGATATCCCATCTACCGGAATGTGCAGGTGAAGTATTTTCCGAGCGGCGAGACGAAGTACGAAGAGTTGCTGCGTCAGCTGAAAATGGCAGAGAAATTTATCTTTTTGGAGTATTTTATTATTGCGGAAGGCCACATGTGGGACAGCATCCTTGAAATACTGGAGCAGAAGGTAAAAGAGGGCGTGGAGGTACGGCTTATGTATGACGGTACCAATGAAATGTTCTATTTGCCTCATGAATACGTAGACAAGCTTAGGGGGATGGGAATCCACTGCAAGATTTTCTCACCGGTTACTCCGATTTTTTCCACACATTACAATAACCGCGACCACCGTAAGATCGTAGTCATCGATGGGCGCATCGCGTTCACAGGAGGTGTGAACCTTGCGGACGAATACATCAATTATAAGGAACGCTTTGGGCATTGGAAGGATGCAGCTATCATGGTCGAAGGCGAGGCGGTCAAAAGCTTCACTTTGATGTTCCTGAAGATGTGGGCGATTTCAGATAAGGCAGAGAACATGGCAATTTATCTGCGCACACCTGCACCGGGAGCGGATGTGGTGCGTGCCGGAGAGTGTGAAGGAGCTCAGGGCGGGTTTATCATGCCGTATGCGGAGCATCCTTTTGCACAGAACCGGACGGCAAAGCGCATCTACCTGGATATTCTGAATACAGCGACTCGTTATGTTCATATCATGACGCCGTATCTGGTGCCAGACTATGAGTTGTCGCAGGCGCTGATCTATGCAGCGCGGCGCGGTGTGGATGTGAAGCTTCTGCTGCCGCACATTCCGGATAAAAAATATGCGTTTGCACTGGCACATTCCTATTATAAGCGGCTGATCAGCGCAGGCGTGAAGATTTATGAGTATACACCGGGTTTTGTACATTCCAAGGTTTTTGTCAGTGATGATATTCGCGCGGTTGTCGGGGCGATCAACCTGGACTTCCGCAGTCTGTATCTGCATTTTGAATGTGCAGCATTTTTGTATGGGGTCAGTGAGATCAGCGAGATTGAGAATGATTTTCGGGCAACACTGCCGAAATGCCAGCTGATAACAATGTTTGATGTGCGCCATGACAAGCTTACGCGGAAAGTGGCGGGGCAGCTGATGCGGCTGGTGGCGCCGCTGATGTGAGGACGGTCACGCAGATAATGTGTTGCGCACAAGGGAGAAGGAAGATGTGGTCGGAGCGAATCAAAGAGACGGAGGAGCTGCGCATCCGGCAGCGGATGGGCGGCGGTTCTGTGCGTATAGAGAAACAGCATGCGAAGGGGAAGATGACGGCTCTGGAGAGGATTGCTTATTTGCTGGATGAGGAATCCTATCATTCCATGGATAGTTTTTTCGAGTCGCGCCGGGATGATGCGTCGCTGCTCGAACGGGCGTATCTCGGGGACGGCGTAGTGACAGGCTGGGGAACGGTCCATGGAAGGCGCGTGTGTGTCGCGGCGGAGGATTTTACAGTGGTCGGCGGCACACTGGGAGAGGTGCATGCGAGCAAAATCTGTCATATCCAGGATCTTGCGTACGATATGCGTGTGCCGCTGATTTTGCTGAATGACAGCGGCGGGGCGCGGATTGAGGAGGGAATTTTATCCCTGAGCGGATATGGAGGAATGTTTCAGCGCCATGTGCGTGCGTCTGGTGTGATTCCGCAGATAGCAGCGATTCTGGGTCCGTGTTCCGGAGGAGCATGTTATTCTCCGGCGCTGTGCGATTTTGTATTTATTGTAAATGGGTTGAGTAAGATGTGTCTGACAGGACCGGCGGTCGTGGAGTCTGTGCTCGGTATCCGCACGACGCTGGATGAGCTGGGCGGCACAGAGGTGCATGGGAAAAAGAGCGGAGTTGCGCAGGTCGTCTGTGAGGATGAGCGTGCCTGCCTCGATGGTATCCGCACGCTGCTTGCGTACCTTCCGCAGAACTGCGGCGCAGATGCACTGCGGGAGCTGAGGCGTGCGCATGCCATCGGGACGTGCGCCGCATGGCAGGCGGCCTGCGCAGATGTCAGAGACAGAGCAAAGATGCAGGAGGAGCTGGAAGGCGGAACGCAGCTGCGGCAAGGGGGCTGCGCGAAGGGGTTAGAATACAATCCAGATTCGGAGGGCCAGAAGAGAAAGGTAGCTCTGGACAGATTCAGCCAGGGTGTATATTCTGATAATTCCATGTGGAATTTGAATTCAGCGGTTCAGCAGAGTGCGAACGCAGAGCGCTGTAAGTGGAAGGTAAGTTTGGAAGACCAGCAGAGCGCAGGGGCAGAGAACTGGAAGCGGCATGCAATTTTGCAAGAACAGCAGCAAAGGGAAGGCACAGAGAGCCGTAAGTGGAATGTAAATCCGGAAGACCGGCAGAGCACAGGTGCAGAGAGCGGGAATCGCAGTACGGGATATGAGGAACGAAAGCAGGATGCGAAACCGGAGGAACTGCGAGGGATGCCGTACTGCCATGAAATTGATGAGATCCTGCGCATCCAGCGCCTTTCGCGAAAGCGGCAGCCATTCGAAGAGCTGGTGCCGGATAATTCCAGGCGAGCGTATGATGTGCTGGAAGTGATCAACAATATTCTGGGAAACTGCAGCTTTTATGAAATTTACCGCGACTTTGCACCGAATGTGGTGACAGGCTTCGGAATTTTTGACAGCCAGGTGCTGGGTATCGTGGCGAATCAGCCGATGCAGCTCGGCGGTTCGATTGACTGTGACGCTGCCGATAAGATGGCGCGGTTTATCCGGTTCTGTGACTGCTTTGGCATCCCGCTTTTGACGCTGGTGGATGTACCGGCGTTTTTCCCTGGCCCGGAGCAGGAGCGGCAGGGTATCATCCGGCACGGGGCGAAAATCCTGTATGCGTATTCGGAGGCGACAGTGCCAAAAGTCACGTTAATCCTGCGGAAAGCGTACGGGGGCGCGTTTATTGCGATGAACAGTAAGCTGATGGGAGCGGATGTGGTGTATGCATGGCCGGTCGCAGAGATTGCTGTGATGGGCGCGGAGGGTGCCGTGCGGATCATTGACCGCAGGCGGATCGCGGAGGCGGAGGATCCGCAGCAGGAGATGGAACGGCTGAAGCAGGAGTATGAGGCGAAATTTTCCAATCCGTTTCTCGCTGCCAGGAAAGGTTACATCGATGAGGTGATCCTGCCGGAGGAGACGGTGCCGCGTCTGCGCGAGACGTTTCGGTTGCTTGGGAGCAAAATGCATGCCACAGATGGGCGCAGGCATGGGAATATGCCGATGTGAGAAGGTCCGCAGGTAAAAGACTTGATATAGTTATATCCTCAGTGATGCTCGCATCGCCTGCGTTTTTGGAAATGCACTCTCACTGAAATATCCGGAGCGATTGAGTCAGTTATTTAATTTTCCATGTGCTAGAGCGTATTTGAAAAATATCTGCCAGATGTGCGTCGCAATTTGTGGGAGATATCTGCCAAATGAAGGCAGCATAGCGGGCTATGTCAACTGAATTTGGCAGAAATATCACGCAGAGTGGGGCGCGGAGATGGTAGGAATATATTTCAAACACGCTCTAGTATGCGAATTTTAAGGGATGCTTCACAGATGCTGAGTTGTGAAGATATGAGGTAACGTATGATATTTTCTACATACCGTTTTATTTTGGTATTTCTTCCGGTGACGTTTGGCGTGTATTTTCTGCTGAACCGTTTCCGGTACTATACGATTTCGAAGATTTGGCTTGTCCTTGCGTCGTTCTATTTCTATGCGCAGGGCAGCCCGGATTTTTTCCCGTTTTTTCTCGCGAGTGTGGTGGGCAACTATGTCGTTGGCAGCTGCCTGGTGCGGATGGACGGAGAACAGCACACGCAGAGAAAGCTGCTTTTGCTGCTCGGCATTCTGGCAAATGTCGGGCTGCTTGGCTATTACAAGTACACGGACTTTTTCATTGAGAACTGGAATCTGCTGACGGGAAGTGAAATCGCGCTGCGGCACATTGTGTTGCCGATCGGCATTTCCTTTTTTACCTTTCAGCTGATCGCGTTTCTTGTGGATTCCTACCGGGGCGAGACGAAACAGTATGATATTATCAATTATCTGCTGTTTATCACCTTCTTCCCGCAGCTGATTGTCGGGCCGATTATCCATCATGCAGAGGTGGTGCCGCAGTTTGAGGATGAGAAAAATCTGAAGCTGAATCCAGACCATGTAGCAGCCGGGCTGTTTCTTTTTTCTATTGGATGTGCGAAGAAGATTCTGCTGGCGGATCCGTTGACAACGGATGCACAGTCGTTTTTTGGGGCAATCAACAGTCAGCTGCCGATGCTGGAGTCGTGGTACCACTCGATTGAGTACACGGTTTCCTATTATTTTGACCTGTCCGGCTACGCGGACATGGCGATCGGGCTTGGCATGATGTTCAATATTGTGATTCCTCACAATTTCGATTCCCCGTACAAGGCGCGCAATTTCCAGGACTACTGGCGCAGATGGCATATGACGCTGTCGCGATTCCTGAGCAATTACATTTTCCGGTCGGTTTACCGCAAGAACGTGAAATGGCGCAACTACTATGTCGCGACGATGGCGACATTCTTTGTCTCCGGCTTCTGGCATGGAGCGGGATGGACGTTTGTGGTATGGGGAATTGTGAACGGATTTTTTGTGTGCACGGCGAGCTGGATGAAACGAAAGGGAAAGAAATTCCCGGCGCCTGTCGCGTACGCCCTGACAGCAGTGGGTGTGGTCGCGGCGCGGGTGCTTTTTGTCGCGGACAGCTTCACGGATGCGTGGAATGTGTACCGGGGGATGCTGAATTTCGGGTCGCTTGGGAGCGGGGGCTATGAGATTCTGCGGCATATCTGGGGATTTCTGAAGGGAAATGCCAGCTGCGCGGTGCTGCTTGTCATCGGACTTGGGATCTGCTGGTTTCTCCCGAATTCGCGGCAGCTCCAGGAGCGATTTAAACCGGATTGGAAGACTGCAGTGTTTGCAGCAGTGCTGCTGGTTGCCTGCTTCACACAGATGAATCAGGTCGTGCAGTTTTTGTATTTCCAGTTTTGAGAAGTGGTCAAAACGACAACGGGATAAATTTTATTCCCGAGAGCAACGAGCCAAGTAGCCATGCTT
>DKWE01000124.1:0-1095 GCA_002491565.1 Lachnospiraceae bacterium UBA7160
CATTACCACATAGGAGGTGCCTGACATGGCAAAAAAAGTAACAGGTTATATTAAATTACAGATTCCTGCTGGCAAAGCAACACCAGCGCCACCAGTCGGACCGGCTCTTGGCCAGCATGGTGTGAACATTGTTCAGTTTACGAAGGAGTTCAACGCACGGACCGCTGATAAGGGCGATCTGATCATCCCGGTTGTCATCACCGTATATGCGGACAGAAGCTTCAGCTTCATCACGAAGACACCGCCGGCAGCTGTTCTTCTGAAGAAAGCATGCAACATCAAGTCCGGATCCGGAGCGCCGAACAAGACGAAGGTTGCGACGATCTCCAAGGATAAGGTAAGAGAAATCGCAGAGATGAAGATGCCGGATCTGAACGCAGGCAGCGTCGAGGCAGCGATGAGCATGATCGCAGGTACCGCACGCAGCATGGGCATCACCGTAGAGGACTAAGTTGGACACATTTGTAGTCTGTGAACAGTGGGAGGGATATTCCCGCGAACACCACCAGGAGGTTATTTAATATGAAAAGAGGAAAAAAATACGTTGAGGCTGCGAAAGCAATCGACCGCGCAACGCTCTACGACGCAAAAGACGCGATTGCGCTGGCGAAGAAGACCGCAGTAGCGAAGTTTGACGAGACCATCGAAGTTCATATCAGAACAGGCTGTGACGGACGTCACGCAGACCAGCAGATCCGTGGCGCGGTTGTACTGCCGCACGGTACTGGTAAGCAGGTGCGTGTACTGGTATTTGCAAAGAATGCCAAGGCAGATGAGGCGAGAGCTGCAGGCGCTGAGTTTGTAGGAGCAGAGGAGCTCGTTCCGAAGATCCAGAACGAAGGCTGGCTTGATTTCGACGTAGTAGTGGCGACACCGGATATGATGGGCGTTGTCGGACGTCTGGGCCGTATCCTTGGACCGAAGGGCCTGATGCCGAACCCGAAGGCTGGTACCGTTACGATGGACGTGACGAAGGCAGTGCACGATATCAAGGCTGGTAAGATTGAATACAGATTGGACAAGACAAACATCATTCATGTGCCAATTGGAAAGGCTTCTTTCACAGAGGAGCAGTTAGCGGACAACTTCCAGACG
>DKWE01000124.1:1378-5911 GCA_002491565.1 Lachnospiraceae bacterium UBA7160
GGACAACTTCCAGACGCTTATTGAAGCAATTAACAAGGCGAGACCGGCAGCATTGAAGGGCCAGTTCCTGCGGAGCGTGACAATCGCGCCGACCATGGGACCTGGCATCAAGCTCAACCCGGTGAAGCTTGCATAAGGCTTGACAGAACATCCCCCCCGAAGGTACGCGCTTCGGGGGATTTCTGTTACAGTTCAAGCGACCCGGTCGTCTGAACTGTAATGGATTTCTTTTAAAAAAGTGCTTGACAAGCTGTATACATATATGCTATCTTAGCAAAGATGACTGCCGAAGACAGCAGGTGCCGCAAGGCATAAGGAGAAAACGCCTGCCGAGGAGTATAAGATTCTATGGAAGAATTGGACTGCCCCTCTGCTCACAGAGGGGTTTCTTATTTCCTGTTTATACGGCGGTACACTTAAGGCTAAAAGGAGGTGCACCATTCATGGCAAAGGTTGAACTGAAGAAACCGATTGTGGCTGAGATTTCAGAGAATATCAAGGACGCACAGGCAGTTGTTCTGGTTAACTATTGCGGAATTACGGTAGATGCAGACACAGAGCTTCGTAAGGAGCTTCGTGAGGCTGGCGTCATCTACAAGGTATACAAGAATACCATGATGAATTTCGCATTCCAGGGCACAGAGTTTGAGCCGCTGACCAAGCATCTGGAAGGCCCGAACGCGGTTGCGATTTCGAAGAATGACGCGACAGCTCCGGCGAGAATCATTTCCAAGTATGCAAAGAAGGCTCCGACGATGAAGATGATCGCAGGTGTCGTTGAGGGTGGATACTACGATGAGAAGGGCGTAGCAGCGCTTGCATCCGTTCCGTCCAGAGAAGAACTTCTCGGCAAACTGCTTGGAAGCATCCAGTCACCGGTGGCAAATCTTGCCCGCGTGCTCAATCAGATCGCAGAGTCCAAGAGCGGGGCTGCTGCGGAGTAAGGATAAAAGCCAGTTGGATATCGTGCTCCGAGTGGGAAGAAAGCATTCTTTTATGCCGGCAGAAGCCTGGTATGGATGCCGAACTCGGAAAACAGAACAGGCGATCCTTTGAATGAAAGCAAAGTTTATGAAAATCAGGAGGGAAAAGTAATGGCAAAGTTGACAACTGCTGAGTTTATCGAAGCAATCAAAGAGTTATCTGTACTTGAGCTGAATGAGCTCGTAAAGGCTTGCGAGGAAGAGTTCGGCGTATCTGCAGCAGCAGGCGTAGTTGTAGCAGCAGCAGGTGCTGGCGCAGCTGAGGAAGTAGAAGAGAAGACCGAGTTTGACGTAGAGCTGACCGAGGTTGGCCCGTCCAAGGTAAAGGTTATCAAGGTTGTACGTGAGGCAACTGGCCTTGGCCTGAAGGAAGCAAAGGATGTCGTAGACAGCGCTCCGAAGGTGATCAAGGAAGCTGCATCCAAGGCAGAGGCAGAAGAGCTGAAGACAAAGCTCGAGGCAGAGGGCGCAAAGGTTACTCTGAAATAAGACTCTCCATACAGGACTTGAAAGGATTCTCCGTCAGCGCGGCGGAGAATCCTTTTTACATTTTTAAAATATTTTCTTGACTTCTAGACAGCCCCGTGTTATCATGTACGTTGCACTATTGTGTTGAATTATGCTCTGGGGTATCATTATGCCCAAAAGTTGAATCAGACAGCAGAAAGAACAGAGGTGAAACATCAATGGAGAAAAACAGGATACGTCCTATTACAAATGGTAAAGGAATGCGTATGAGTTATTCGCGGCGGAAAGAAGTCCTCGATATGCCGAATCTTATAGAGGTTCAGCGAGATTCCTACAATTGGTTCCTCAACGAAGGACTCAAGGAAGCCTTCGATGATATCTCTCCGATTGAGGACTATGCTGGAAAGCTTAGCCTGGAGTTCGTAGATTTCAAACTGCGCGAAGATAAGATAAAGTACTCGATTGAAGAATGTGTGGCACGTGACGCCACGTATGCTGCGCCGCTGGAGGTCAGAGTCCGCCTGCACAACAAGGAGACAGGTGCGATTATGGAGCCGGAGCACGGCATTTTCATGGGAGACCTTCCGTTGATGACAGCCACGGGTACGTTTGTGATAAACGGCGCGGAGCGAGTCATCGTCAGCCAGCTTGTGCGTTCTCCTGGAATTTATTACGCGATCACGCACGATAAGCTCGGCAAAAAGCTGTATTCCTGTACGGTCATCCCCAACCGCGGTGCGTGGCTGGAGTATGAGACCGATTCCAATGATGTATTCTGGGTGCGTGTGGACCGTACGCGAAAGGTGCCGGTGACTGTTCTGGTCCGTGCACTTGGCGTCAGCTCCAATGCGGAGATCATTGAAATGTTCGGTGACGAGCCGAAGATTGCCGCAACACTCGCGAAGGATACCTCTGCTACGTATGAGGAAGGTCTGCTGGAGCTGTACAAGAAAATCCGCCCGGGCGAGCCGCTCGCGGTGGAGAGTGCGGAAAGTCTGATCATGAGCATGTTCTTTGACCCGCGCCGCTATGATCTGGCGAAGGTCGGACGATATAAGTTTAATAAGAAGCTTCTGCTCCGCAACCGGATTGCCGGACATGTGCTCGCAGAGGATGTCGTGGATCCGACGACCGGCGAGGTGCTCTACGAGGCAGGGACACAGCTTACGAGAGAGATGGCAGACGCGATCCAGAATGCGGCTGTGCCGTCCGTCCTGATCAGTACAGAGACGCGCAATGTGAAAGTGCTTTCGAGCATGATGGTGGACCTGACTACGTATGTCGACTGTGATCCGCGTTCCCTTGGCATTACAGAGTTAGTATACTATCCGGCTCTGGAAAAAATACTGGAAGAAAATGAGAGTCTGGAGGACATCAAGAATGCGATCCGCAGATCCGTGCATGATCTGATTCCGAAGCATGTCACGAAGGAAGACATCCTTGCCTCCATCAATTACAATATGCACCTGGAGTACGGGATTGGCACGGATGATGACATCGACCATCTGGGGAACCGCCGTATCCGTGCAGTCGGCGAATTGCTGCAGAATCAGTACCGGATTGGACTGACCAGACTGGAGCGTGTGGTGCGGGAGCGCATGACAACGCAGGAGACAGAGGGCTTAAGCCCGCAGGCGCTGATCAATATCAAGCCTGTGACTGCGGCAGTCAAGGAATTCTTTGGTTCCTCCCAGCTGTCCCAGTTCATGGATCAGAACAACCCGCTCGGTGAGCTGACACATAAGCGCCGTCTGTCGGCCCTGGGCCCTGGCGGACTTTCCAGAGACCGTGCAGGATTCGAGGTGCGGGATGTACACTATTCCCACTACGGAAGAATGTGTCCGATCGAGACCCCTGAGGGACCGAACATCGGTCTGATCAACTCTCTTGCATGCTATGCGAGGATTAACGAGTACGGCTTTGTAGAGGCGCCGTACCGCAAGATAGATAAATCGGATCCGAAGAATCCGCGTGTCACGGACGAGGTGGTCTATATGACGGCGGATGAGGAGGATAACTACCATGTAGCGCAGGCGAATGAGCCGCTGGACGCAGAGGGACATTTCATCAAGAAGAACGTTTCCGGACGGTACCGCGAGGAGACACAGGCGTATGAGCGTGCGATGTTCGACTACATGGATGTCTCCCCGAAGATGGTATTTTCCGTCGCGACGGCGCTGATCCCGTTCCTGCAGAACGATGACGCGAACCGTGCGCTGATGGGCTCCAACATGCAGCGTCAGGCCGTACCGCTTCTTACGACAGAGGCGCCGGTAGTTGGTACTGGACTTGAGGTCAAGACGGCTGTGGACTCTGGTGTCTGTGTCGTCGCAAAACGTGCCGGAGTGGTAGAGCGCTCAGAGTCAAACCGGATCATCATCCGGGGCGAAGACGGAACGAGAGATGAGTACCATCTGACGAAGTTTAAGCGAAGCAACCAGAGCAACTGCTACAACCAGCGGCCGATCGTATTCAAGGGCGACCGCGTGGAGGCAGGGGATGTGATCGCAGACGGCGCTTCCACTTCAAACGGTGAGATCGCACTCGGCAAGAACCCGCTGATCGGTTTCATGACCTGGGAAGGTTACAACTACGAGGATGCAGTTCTCCTGAGTGAGCGTCTGGTAATGGACGATGTGTATACATCCGTTCATATGGAAGAGTACGAGGCAGAGGCGCGTGATACGAAGCTCGGGCCGGAGGAGATTACCCGTGATGTGCCGGGCGTTGGTGATGAGGCGCTGAAGGACCTGGATGACCGCGGAATTATCCGCATCGGCGCTGAGGTACGCGCCGGCGATATTCTGGTCGGCAAGGTGACGCCGAAGGGCGAGACGGAGCTGACCGCGGAAGAGCGGCTGCTGCGCGCGATCTTTGGTGAGAAGGCGCGTGAGGTGCGTGACACCTCCCTGAAGGTGCCGCACGGTGAGTATGGCATCGTCGTGGACGCAAAGGTGTTCACGCGTGAGAATGGCGATGAGCTGGCGCCGGGAGTCAACCAGGCGGTCCGCATCTACATCGCGCAGAAGAGAAAGATTACGGTCGGCGACAAGATGGCAGGCCGCCACGGCAACAAGGGTGT
>DKWE01000063.1 GCA_002491565.1 Lachnospiraceae bacterium UBA7160
TAGCGCGCCAGATTGTGGCTCTGGAGGCCAAGGGTTCGAATCCCTTTACCCACCCTCATTAATGGGCTATCGCCAAGCGGTAAGGCACAGGACTTTGACTCCTGCATTCGCCGGTTCGAATCCGGCTGGCCCAGCTTGACGGTACGCCGTAGAAGGCTCTGCAGAAGATGCAGGGCTTTTTTGTCTCACAGGAAAGTATGTTCCATAAAATAGCAACCTCCACACAGCCACGGACAAAAGCGGACATTTATGGCTGCGACAGACGCGAAGCGGCCGGGCTGTGGGTTGCTTGTGTGGAGGAGGCGTGAACGGTGCTGCTGCGGAGGTTTGCCGGAAAAAATTCTACGTGGCATGCGACAAATACCAAAATTCATGGTATACTACGAAAAAAGAAGTGATACAAGGAAAGGATGGAAGCCAAATGAATCAGATCGACACACATTCATGGAAACAAGAGCTGCCGAAATTCCGCGAGCAGACGGAGGCATATTATGCGGGAGAGCTGAAGCAGGCTGCATACAAGGGCTTTTCCGGATTTTATGGAAGCTATGCACAGCGCGGAGGTAAGGCGAGTATGCTGCGGCTGCGGATGCCGGCCGGCCGGGTGACAAAGGAAAAGCTGGCATTTGTCGCGGACATGATCCGGGAATACCGGATCACCCGTGTTCACTTTACGACCTGTCAGACGATCCAGCTGCATGACCTTGGGAAAGATGCCGTTTGTGAGATTATGGAAAAAGCGCTGGACGCGGGGATCGTGACAATGGGAGGAGGCGGAGACTTCCCGCGCAATGTGATGTGCTCTCCGCTTAGCGGGATTGACCCAGAAGAGTATTTTGATGTTTTGCCGTATGCGGAGGCGGCCGGGAACTACCTGATGCAGTTTATCAAAGCAGAAAAAATGCCGAGAAAGCTAAAGGTATGCTTCTCGAATTCCCCGAAAAATGTGACACATGCGACCTACCGGGATCTGGGGTTTGTGGCGCGCCCGGATGGAAAATTCGATGTCTACAGCGCAGGCGGTCTTGGAAACAATCCCAGGCTGGGCGTGGAAGTGGCTTCGGCTGTGAAACCAGAAAATATTTTATACTATATCAAAGCGATGTGGCTTACTTTTCGCGCTTATGGCAATTATGAGAACCGGGGAAAGGCGCGCACGCGCTATATGCAGGAATCGCTTGGCGGGCCGGAGCAGTACGCAAAAGCATACCAGGAAAAGCTGGACGAGGTGATGGCTTCCAGCGAAGATCTGACCTTGTATGCAGAGGAGCACCCGGTCAAAAAGACTGGCGATGGAAGCCAGATTTCAGGTGCGCGTGTGATTGAGCAAAAACAGCCAGGGCTCTATACGGTGGTGTGGCATCCATTGGGCGGACAGCCTTCGCCGGAGCTGCTCTGTACGGTGAGTGATGCACTGCAGGAGATTCCGGATGCGGAGATGCGGCTTGCGCCGGATGAGACAGCTTATCTTGTCAATCTCACCGGAGAGGAAGCAGCAAAGCTGCTGGAGGTAACGAAGGAGAGCGCAGAGACTCTGTTCGAGACATCGGTGGCATGCATCGGCGCAAGCATCTGCCAGGTGGGAGTGCGCGATTCGCAGGCACTGCTGGCGTCCTGTGTGCAGGCAGTCCGCGAGGCTGGGATTCCGGACGGTGCACTGCCACAGATTCACATTTCCGGCTGTCCGTCCTCCTGCGGCACGCATCAGACGGGGGCGCTGGGGTTCCGCGGCGGTGCCAAAAAGGCAGATGGAAAGATACAGTCTGCGTTTGTACTGTATGTGAATGGCGAGGAACGGCAGGGAGAGGAGCGGATGGGCCGGGAACTCGGCACAATCACTGAGAGCGAGATTCCGTTGTTCCTTATAAAGCTTGGCAGAACGGTGGCAGCAAGCGGAAAGAGCTATGCAGAATGGAATGCTGCCAATCCGGAGGCACTTGATGCGATCGCAGAGGAGTATACAGCATAAAGAAAGATCATGATGCCGGTGAATGAACTGATATGGTTGCTTAAACTGTAACAGTAACAGGAATTGTTCTGTCAATCATTTTCTGGACAGAAAATGATTGACAGAGCTTGTAAGGCGCGGTATGATAAGCATGCGTTCTTATTCATGCACACAGGGGGATGTCCCCGATGCGTGTGAAGAGAGGCGGGATGTTTCGTGTGCGGCTATGGCGGAATTGGCAGACGCGCTGGTTTTAGGTGCCAGTGGGCAACCATGTGGGTTCGAGTCCCACTGGCCGCAGAAGGGAGCTTGCTTGTGCAGGCTCTTTTTTTGTTCTTATTTTAGGCATTTACGAACAAAATCTTGCCCCAAATGGCAAAATTTTTCGTTCCGATTTATCCGGGTCAGGTAGTTGACACAGACTAACCAAAATGGTAGGATAAGTGAGAAAAAAGTCGATTAGCGTCAGCAAACATCTGTTTAGCACGAAAAACTTCAGTGACAGCTCCGCGAGCTGGATGAGAACCGGAGGAATTGCCGCAAGCCTGGTATGGCACAATGGCGCGGAAGGTGTGTGGAGGAATTTGCTGCCGCTGACTCAGGAACCGAGGGAGAAAATTATGACATTAAATGAACTTGCGATTGGTCAGCCCGGAGTGATCCGGAAAGTAAACGGAGAGGGAGCGCTGCGCTGCCGGCTGCTGGATATGGGGCTGATTCCGGGAACGGCTGTGATGATCCGGAAGGTGGCGCCCATGGGAGACCCGATAGAGATCCATGTTCGCGGATATGAACTGACTGTGCGTGTGGATGATGCGAAGAACATAGAGGTTACACCTTCCAAGAAGGAGGGGAGCTTATGATTTTTGCACTGGTCGGCAATCAGAACTGTGGTAAGACGACCCTGTTTAACCAGCTCACGGGTTCGAATCAGCACGTCGGGAATTTCCCCGGTGTGACGGTCGATCAGAAAATGGGTGAGATGAAAAACGAAAAGGGCTGCGCAGTGGTGGATTTGCCTGGAATCTATTCGATCCGCCCTTACACGAGCGAAGAGATTGTGACGCGGGAATTCATTCTGAACGAGAAACCGGATGGCATCATTAATATTGTGGATGCCACCAACATCGAGCGAAATCTGTATCTGACGCTACAGCTGATGGAGATGCGCGTGCCGATGGTGCTCGCACTGAATATGATGGATGAGGTCCGCAGCAATGGCGGGACAATTGATATCAAGAAAATGTCAGAGGCGCTGGGACTTCCGGTGGTTCCCATCAGCGCGGTAAAAAATGAAGGCGTTGAGGAGCTGGTACATGAGGCTGTCGAGACCGCCCGGAAGCGGCAGACGCCGAAGGTCTACGATTTCTGTGGACCGGGTCCCGTACACCGCTGTATTCACGGTGTAACGCACCTGATCGAAGACCATGCGGAGAATATCGGCGTCTGTTCGCGGTTTGCGGCGACGAAGCTGATAGAGGGCGATGCGGATATTATTGAGCGTCTGCAGCTGAATCAGAACGAGCTGGAGCTGATGGAGCACAGTATCGTCGAGATGGAGACGGAGCGCGGGCTGGACCGCAATGCGGCACTTGCGGACATGCGCTACAACTTTATCGAAAAGGTCTGCTCACAGGCGGTGGTGAAATGCCATGAGAGCAAGGAGCACATACGAAGTGTGAAAATTGATAATGTGCTGACCAATAAGTACCTGGCGCTGCCGTTGTTCTTAGCGATTATGCTGACGATTTTCTGGCTCACCTTCAATGTCATCGGTGAGTGGCTGAGTGAACTCATGGAGCTTGGCATTGGCTGGCTGACCGATCTGGTGGCGATGGGGCTTGACAGCTATGGGATCAACCCCGTTGTGCGCAGCCTTGTCGTGGATGGCGTGTTCGCCGGGGTTGGAAGCGTCCTGAGTTTCCTGCCGATCATTGTAGTACTGTTCTTCTTCCTGTCAGTGCTTGAGGACACTGGCTATATGGCGAGAGTTGCTTTTGTGATGGACAAGCTTCTGCGGAAGATCGGTCTGTCCGGACGCAGCTTTGTGCCAATGCTGATTGGCTTTGGATGTTCTGTCCCGGCGATTATGGCAACCAGGACGCTTTCTTCGGAGCGTGACAGGCGTATGACGATTCTGCTTGTACCGTTTATGAGCTGTTCCGCAAAGATTCCGATCTATGCAGTCTTTGCAGCCGCTTTTTTTGAAAAGTATCAGGCACTCGTCATGATCGGTCTGTACGTATTTGGCATTGTGACAGGAATTATCTGCGCACTGATCCTGGAGAAAACAGCGTTTCGGGGCAATCCGGTGCCGTTTGTCATGGAGCTGCCGAATTACCGGTTCCCCTCTGCGAAGAGCGTGCTGATGCTGATGTGGGACAAGGCGCGGGATTTTATCCAGAAAGCGTTTACCATCATCTTTGCTGCGACCGTCATTATCTGGTTCCTGCAGACCTTCGACGCGCATCTGAATATCGTAGCAGACAGTGCAGACAGCCTGCTGGCAATGGTTGGCAAATGGATCGCTGTCATATTCCGTCCGCTCGGGTTCGAGGACTGGCGTGTGTCGACAGCGCTGATTACCGGGTTTACAGCAAAGGAGGCGGTAGTCAGCACGATGAGCGTACTGCTCGGCACCTCCATGGACAATCTTTCCAGTGCTCTTTCGTCTGTATTCACTCCGGTTGCGGCAGTCAGTTTTCTGGTCTTCACCCTGCTGTACACGCCGTGTGTAGCGGCGATCGCCGCTGTCCGCCGCGAGCTCGGCTCCCGGAAAGGAGCAGCTCTGGTTGCACTGCTGCAGTGCGGAGTCGCCTGGGTCGTTGCACTGATTGTGTATCAGGGACTACATTTGTTCCTGTAGGAAAGAGAGGAAACTTCCTTGAAATTACTCGATTATGTGATAGTGGCAATTATCATCATTTGGTTTTTGCTTGCGATACGCAGCATCCTCCGGCACAGAGGCGGCTGCGCCTGTACAGGAGGGACTGCGCACAGCTGCTCCGGGCAGTGCGCTTCGTGCAAGACCTGTAAGTCTTGTAAGTCCTGCAGGGTACAGGAAGGAGCTCCAGGCTGCTGTTCAAGTCCCTCCACGCAAGCAAGCCACAGATCCTCCGCTTCGCATCTGTCGCAGCTATAAATGTCTGTTTTTGTCTGTGACTGTGTGGAGGTTGCTGTTTCACAGCAAATCTATAGCAGATATGCTGTTTCTTATGTGCAGACACGGCGAATCAGCATCCTGTTTACAGATGGATGTGAACGGGAGCGTGATATGCAGGAGGCGTCAAAATATCTTTGACGCCTCCTTTCTTTTGTGTTATCATAAAACGATATTAGTTCAGGCATAGCAAAGGGGTTCATCCCATCACGGAAAGTGCGAATATGCAATACAGAGAAAGAAGGAATACAAGATGGCAATTGACAAAGTCAGAGAATACCTCAGACAGTGGGGCGCGGACAGCCGGGTCCTGGAGTTTCCAGTATCGAGTGCGACAGTGGAGCTTGCCGCTCAGGCGGTTGGATGCGAGCCGGCTCGCATCGCAAAGACGCTCTCCTTTCTGGTGGAGGAGCATCCGGTGCTGATCGTAGCCGCAGGCGACGCAAAAATAGACAATCACAAGTTTAAAGAGCAATTCCACACGAAAGCTAAAATGCTGACTCCGGAACAGGCAGTGGAATTGGTCGGTCATGCGGTCGGAGGTGTCTGTCCGTTTGCAGTTCACCCAGGTACGGAAATCTGTCTGGATGTATCTCTGAAGCGTTTTGCCACCGTTTTTCCGGCGGCCGGCAGCAGCAACAGCGCAATCGAAGTGACGATGGAGGAACTGGAATGCTATTCCGGCAGCAGCCAATGGATCGACGTCTGTAAGGGATGGCAGCAGAGTGAAATGACAGTTCAGCCAGCTACGGCATAGAGACGTGATTTTTGACTGGAGCAATGAAATGTAACGAGCCGGATGAACGCAAAAGACTTGGGAACAATGTTACTACAACCATGTAACCACAGTATCTCACAAGGCCGGAGTGATCCGGCAGAGCAGAAAAGGAGGCGTGTAGGATGGAGGTCAATATGCAGGCAGTTTTCTGGCTTGCATTTCTGGTGCTTATGCTGGCCGGCGAGGCGGCGACACTTGGGCTTACCTCAATTTGGTTTGCAGGAGGAGCGCTTGCAGCATTTGTATGTGCAATGGCGGGGACAGATCTTCTGGTACAGCTGATCGTGTTCTGCGCGGTATCCGGCCTGCTGCTTCTGACGATGCGTCCGGCGGCATCAAAGTGGCTGAATAAGGACCGGATCCGGACAAACGCCGGAAGCCTGATTGGAAAGACTGCGGTTGTGACTGAGAAGATCGACAATCTGGCAGGGACCGGAGAGGTACAGGTGCGCGGCCAGGAATGGACGGCACGCACGGAGCAGGAGGGTGTGCAGATTCCGGAGGGGGCGCATGTGAAAATTCAGAAAATCAGCGGAGTCAAGCTGATCGTAAAGGAGGAGTCCGATTTATGAATACAGGTTCAGGTTTTCTTTCATTTGGATCACTTTTGATAATTCTTTTAGTAATCCTGCTGCTTTTGGTGCTGGCATCCTGTGTCCGGATCGTGCCGCAGGCGCAGGCAGTGATTCTGGAGCGGCTCGGCGGTTACCAGGCGACCTGGGAAGTTGGAATGCATTTTAAACTGCCATTTATAGACCGCGTGGCAAAGCGCGTGAATATGAAGGAGCAGGTCGTTGATTTTGATCCGCAGCCGGTGATCACAAAAGATAATGTGACGATGCAGATTGACACGGTCGTGTTTTTCCAGATCACGGACCCGAAACTGTTTACCTATGGGGTAGAGAATCCCATCATGGCAATTGAAAATCTGACCGCGACAACGCTTCGAAACATCATCGGAGACATGGAGCTGGATCAGACACTGACCTCGCGCGAGACGATTAATACGCGGATGCGGTCTTCCCTGGACGTGGCGACTGACCCGTGGGGCATCAAGGTCAACCGCGTGGAGCTGAAAAACATCCTGCCGCCTGCGCAGATTGTGGATGCGATGGAGAAGCAGATGAAGGCGGAGCGCGAGCGCAGAGAGTCGATTCTGAAGGCAGAAGGCGAGAAAAAGTCTCTGATTCTCGTCGCGGAAGGAAAGAAGCAGTCGGAAATCCTGGATGCGGAAGCGGAAAAGCAGGCGACGATCCTGCGCGCGGAGGCAGAAAAGGAAAAAATGATCCGGGAAGCAGAAGGCCAGGCGGAGGCGATCCGCAAGGTGCAGACAGCGAATGCAGAAGGGATCCGGCTGATCCGCGAAGCGGGGGCAGATCAGGCTGTGCTTGCGCTGAAGAGCTTTGAGGCAATGGAAAAGGTCGCGGACGGAAAAGCCACCAAGATTATTATTCCGTCAGAGCTGCAGAATCTTTCTGGTATTGTAAAGGCGGCAGCAGAGATCGCGAAAGAGTGAAGAAACGGGGAGGAAAAAATTTATGAATCTCAAGGGAAGGAATTTTTTGACACTGAAGGATTACACACCGGAGGAGATCACCTATCTGCTGGACCTCGCAGCCAGATACAAGGCGCAGAAGAAGGCGGGAGTACAGGAGCCTGTGCGTACGGGGAAAAATATTGCATTGATCTTTGAGAAGACCAGCACACGTACGCGCTGTTCGTTTGAAGTGGCGGCACATGACCTCGGCATGCAGGCCACCTATCTGGATCCGAGCGGGTCGCAGATCGGGAAGAAGGAGAGCATCGCGGATACTGCACGCGTGCTTGGACGCATGTATGACGGAATCGAGTACCGCGGCTACGGGCAGGAGATTGTGGAGGAGCTGGCGAAGTACAGTGGTGTTCCGGTCTGGAATGGTTTGACGAATGAGTATCATCCGACGCAGATGCTGGCGGATATGCTGACGATCCGGGAGCATCTTGGCAGCCTTGCAGGCAAGAAGCTGGCGTATTTTGGGGATGCCCGCTACAATATGGGCAATTCTCTGATGATTGTCTGTGCAAAGCTCGGCATGCACTTTACGGCATGCACGGCGAAGGAATATTTCCCGAATGAGGCTTTGGTGCAGGAGTGCGAGGCATACGCAGCGGAAAGCGGTGCGACGATTACGCTGACCGAGGATGTCGAGGCAGGCGCAAAGGATGCGGATGTTATTTATACGGACGTATGGGTCTCAATGGGGGAGCCGGATGAAGTCTGGAATGAGCGGATCCATGCACTTCTTCCCTATCAGGTCAATGAGCGGGTGATGAGCTTTGCGAAAAAGGAAGCGATTTTCATGCACTGCCTGCCTGCTTTTCATGACCTGAAGACAAAGATTGGAAAGGAAATCCACGAGAAATACGGTCTGGATGCGATGGAAGTCACGGATCAGGTGTTTGAATCCGCCCAGTCAGTCGTGTTCGATGAGGCAGAGAACCGGATGCACACAATAAAAGCGGTCATCGCAGCGACCCTGGGACTGGATCATGAAGAAAATTAAGGAAAAAGAGCAGAATCTTTTTCTCTGGTTCTGCATCGTCATTGCGGTGACAGCGGACGTTCTCTGCGTGCTGTTTTTACTCAATGTCGTGCAGAACCGATGGTTTTTGAATTTTATCCACGCGCTTGCGGTGCTGCTGCATCTGGCGTTTGCGGTGCTGGCTCTCGTGCGCGGAAAACGGAAGCTGTGCTTTGTATCAGCCGGAGTCATGGCGGTTTATCTGATCAGTCTGGCGCTGTATAATCTTCCAGGATAATAATAGAAGAAAAACATTCTGTGTGATTCGGTGGCATCGTCGATTGAAGCCAACGACTAACCCGATCACTTGTTTATTTCAGCGGTAGCACCCTTCCCAAATCCTCAGCGATGCCCGCATCGCCTGCGTTTTTGGAAGGGTACTCTCATGGAAATATCCGGCGCGATTGAGTCAGTTATTTGACAACGTTGCACTGGGAATGGGAATGACAAAGGAGTGTACATGAAAAAGAAAGTATTGAAGGCGCTCACAGAGGCCCGGGACGGTTATCTGTCCGGGCAGGCGCTCTGCGATGCGCTTGCGGTATCACGAACGGCCGTCTGGAAGGTCATCAACCAGTTGAAGGAGGAAGGCTATCAGATTGAGTCTGTGCCGCACAGAGGATACCGGATTCTAAAGCGCCCGGATGTAGTCACTGCGGAGGAAATCGGAAGCCGTCTGCAGACGGAGACCATCGGTCGGCAGGTGGTTTTTTATGACGTCATAGATTCTACCAACAACGAGGCAAAGCGGCTGGCAGAGACGGGGGCTGCGGATGGAACGCTGGTTGTGACAGAATTGCAGGAGCATGGCAAGGGCCGGAGAGGACGGGGCTGGGTCACACCCGCCAAAGCTTCCATTATGATGAGCCTTGTACTCCGCCCGCAGATCCGTCCGGAGCACGCCTCGTCTGTGACGCTGGTCATGGGACTTGCGGTGGCAGAGGCGTGCAGGGAATTCTGCAAAGTGGATGCGAGGATCAAGTGGCCGAACGATGTCGTAGTCGATGGGCGGAAAATCTGCGGGATTTTGACAGAACTGAGCAGTGAAGTGGACTATATCAATTATCTGGTGATTGGTACCGGCATCAATGCCAATCTGACGGAGCTTCCTTTGGAGATTGCGGCGACAGCTACCTCGCTGACTCTGCAGACGGGCATGAAGATCGACCGTGCAGGTCTGATTGCAGCCTGCCTGGAGCGGTTTGAGACGTACTACCGGAAATTTTTGCAGACAGAGGATGTCTCTTTGCTTCTTCTACAGTACAATGCCCTGCTCGCTGGCAAGGAAGGGCGTGTCTGCGTGCTGGAACCGGGAAAGGAATATATTGGGACTTCACATGGCATTAATGAGCGCGGGGAGCTTCTCGTAGAGCGTGAGGACGGCACCATCGAGCGTGTGTATGCCGGAGAGGTGTCGGTGCGCGGCATTTACGGGTATGTGTGATAATCTGTTTGGAGACGGGGGCAGCCGCACCCGGCTGTGCCTGTGATCTTGAAAAGATGCGTGCATGGAGAGGTCCTGTGAATTGTATCAGTTATTTTACTGTAAATGACGAAATAGGAAATTTTGTGTGTCGGACGCCGCAGTATATGTATAGTGTAATAGGTACAGTTCATTGTTTCACTGTAGGAAAAAGCACAGTACATAGCGCGGACTTTTCGAAAGTAAGGCATAGATAGTTCTATAGGTTTGATGTATTTAGAAAACAGGTGGAGAAAAGCAATGGACCAGAAAAAAGACAGTATAGTACTCTGCGGTGCCAATTCCTATGAGGAAAAGTATTATTTGAATCCGCAGTTTGACAACCTGCCAAAGCAGGTAAAGCAAGAGCTGCAGATTATGTGTGTGCTGTATGTAAATGATGTGGGTGGGATTCTGCTGCTGGAGTTTGCGCCGGATGGAACACTTCAATTCCGCACAGAGGCGATGGAGAATGACACGACCTACGACGAGATTGGCAGTGTTCTGAAAATCAAGGAGCTGCAGCGGACAAAGGAAGAGCTGCTGCGTTCCCTGGAGCTCTATTATAAAGTGCTGCTTGCGAACGGACTCGGATGAAGGATGGGGCAGGAAGCATGAAAATCGGAACAGTGGAGCTGGAAAATAACATCATACTGGCACCGATGGCAGGTGTGTCAGATCAGCCGTTCCGTGTGCTGTGCAAGGAACAGGGAGTCGGCATGGTCTGTACGGAGATGGTGAGCGCGAAGGCGATCGCTTATCACAACCGGAATACGGAGTCTCTGCTGTCTGTGCTTCCCGAGGAGCGCCCGGTATCCCTCCAGCTCTTCGGATCAGACCCGGATGTCATCAGTGAGGTGGCGGCGTCCATTGAGGAGCGGCCCTTTGATATTCTTGATCTGAATATGGGCTGCCCGGTGCCCAAGGTGGTTGGAAACGGCGAGGGCTCTGCGCTGATGAAGCAGCCGCGTCTCGTAGAGGCGATTGTGAAAAAGACTGTCCGTGCGATCAGGAAACCGGTGACGGTCAAGATCCGGAAGGGGTTTGATGAGAACTCGGTGAACGCAGTGGAGATTGCGAGGATCGCGGAAGCCTCCGGCGCTGCAGCGGTAGCAGTGCACGGCCGCACGCGGGAAGAATACTATACAGGAAAGGCAGACTGGGAGATCATACGCCAGGTAAAGGAGGCAGTCCGGATTCCGGTAATCGGAAACGGAGACGTCAGCTCCGCGCAGAAAGCGAAACAAATGCTCGCGGAGACTGGCTGCGATGCGGTTATGGTGGGACGTGCCGCGCGCGGAAATCCATGGCTGTTTCGTGAGATTGGCGCATATCTGGATGGAAAAGAGCTCCCAAAGCGGCCCTCGAAGGAGGAAGTTCTGGCTATGATGCTTCGCCACGCCAGGATGCAGGTTGCATTCAAGGGGGAGTATACGGGAATACGTGAGATGCGCAAGCACATCGCATGGTATACCTTCGGCTTTCCCAATTCCTCCCGCCTGCGCAGTCAGGTCAATACGGTGGAGACCTATGAACAGCTGGAAGCCTTACTCCGGGAGCACTTCTGAATTACGGGAGCGGCAGAAAAGAAGCAAGAACGCAGGAGTGGCGGATAAATAAATATCTGGACACGGAAGTGCCGGCAGGAAACCCGAACGCACAAATTCCGGACAGGAGACCTGAATTTCGGGAATGCCGGGAGTTAAAGTAGGCTGTAGGGTTTCAGACAGATGAGGTTTCTGGGAAATCAGGCAGGATCAACGAAGAAACGATCAAGGAAGGGAAGTTTGAGGCATGGGAGAAGGCAGAGAGCAGTGGAATCTGGTGTGGGACGAGGCGGATGCCCCGGTGCTTCTTTTTGTGCGCGGAGAATCAGCTGCTCCGGTTTATGAGAATAAAGCCGCCCATGCGCTCGGTGTATCGGTTTGCGGCAGTGACAGTAGCAACGGCAATGGCTGCTGTCTTTTGTGGGCTTCCATGTCTGGGGAGGAGCGGCAGGCGCTTGCGAGGGAAGCTGCAGAAGAAACACACAGCACAAAGCCTGTACTGTGCCTGATCGGGAAGGCTGTCTATTCTGCGGCCTTTTTTTCGTGGAGAGGCGAGATTGTCTGCACGCTGCAGGATGTGACGGGCTATTATCAGGAGAATCAGCGGATTATCAACGAGGCTGTGCTCGCGAGCCAGGCGAAGACGAATTTCCTCTCTGAGATGTCGCATGACATCCGGACTCCGATGAATGCGATCGTTGGTATGACAGAGATCGCCCTGAAGCAGCAGCATCTGTCTGGAAAGGTGCGGGAATGCCTTAAGAAGATCCAGATTGCCTCCGGTACGATGATGGAGCTGCTGAATGATGTGCTGGATATGTCGCGGATCGAGAGCGGGCGGGTGCTTTTGCAGATGGGGCCATTGGAGATTGCAGACCTGCTGCACGAGGTGCTGGTTGTCGTGCGTCCGCTCGCAAAAAAGAAGCAGATTCATTTCCTTGTGCGAACGGGGGTTATTGACTGTGAACGCATTGTGGGGGATGTTATTCGTCTCAAGCAGATCTGCAATAATCTGTTGTCGAATGCAGTCAAATTTACACCGGAGGGCGGGAAAGTAGAATTGTATGTAGAAATCTGCCGTCAGCGGAAAGCAGAGAGAAAGACGGCTGACGGGAGCTCTGCCGCCGGGCTAACTGTCCTGGACACTCCGCTGCAGATGACGCTCCAGGTGAGAGATACGGGAATCGGCATGTCGCAGGAGTTTTTGCGCAAGGTGTTTGATCCATTTGAGCGGGAGCAGAATTCTACGGTCAGCGGCATCCAGGGTACTGGTCTGGGCATGGCGATCACGAAGAACCTGACAGAGCTGATGGGCGGAAGTATCTCCGTGGATAGCCGCCAGGGAGAAGGAAGCTGCTTTACAGTCCGGATACCGGCAAGAGCCACAGAGGAAAGGGAGGATGCACACCGGGAGGCGTTTTGCGGAAAGCGTGTCCTGGTGTTTGACAGCAGCGCGCAGCGCGGCAAGGCGGCTGAGGAACTGCTTCGGGAGCTTGGCATGGAGGCAGACTGCGTGCAGTCTGCGGATGATGTTGTCTGCGCAATCAACGATGCAATGTTCGCCGGACGGGATTATTTTGCGTTTCTCGCGGCAGAGCGGGATCCGGGCGTGGAGCTGCTCTCGTTCCTTCGAAGCATTCGGGAGCGGATGGGGAGCGAATTCCCTATGCTGCTGATGTCTGAGAATGACTGGAGTCAGATTGAGTATATGTATACGTCTGTTGGCGTGGATGCGTTTATTCCGGTTCCACTGTTTAGAAGCCGGCTGAGTTCCTGCCTGTTTGCATTTACGGAGGCAGGAAGGCATAGCAGGCAGCAGGAGGAGCAGGGTATGGTCCGCGATTTCGGCGGAAAGCGGGTGCTTCTGGTCGAGGACAATGAGCTGAACCGGGAGATTGCCGGAGAGATGCTGGAGGAGGCCTCCATACGGGTTGAGATGGCGGTCAATGGCCAGGAGGCAGTCCGCATGGTAGAGCGGAGTGCTCCTTACTATTATGAAATGATATTGATGGATATCCAGATGCCAGTGCTGAACGGTCTGGATGCAGCGCGGGCGATCCGGAAGCTTCCGCGCGAGGACGTGCAGCAGCTGCCGATCATTGCGATGACGGCGAACGCGTTTCTGGAGGATGTGAAAAATTCTCTGGATGCAGGGATGAACGCGCACCTGTCCAAGCCGCTGGATATGGAGCAGGTATTCTCGTGCATGGAAAAGTACATGAGGAGGCCTGGCAAATGAGGCCGTATCAGGAGACTTATGTAGCGCAGAATAAGGAAATCCGGAGCCTTTTGGACGCTGCATCAATGTCTCCCAATCCGGACACCACAACAGAAAATACCATGACTTCGGGACAGTTCTGGAGTATTCGCAGAAGACACCGCTTTCGTGCACAGGTGCTTGCCGATGCCAATACCGAGCTGCTGAGGCAGAATCTGATGCCGGTATTGGATGACATTATCTCTGCGCCGGAAGAGGAGATCCGGGAGCTGGATGATTTCGCGGACCACCTGCTGGTGGGCGCGCGTCAGCTGGATCTGGTTCTGAACTATATGATCCGGGCGGCGCTCGTCACCTACGCGAGAAAATGGGAAAAAAGGGACATGCTGATCCGGGAACTGTATCAGATGGGCATGGCGCTTTTTTACATGCAGAGTACCATCACGTATTCCAGTCAGGTCTTGTATTCCTGGAAGATGAGTCTGGTTTTCGGAGAAGCGGCTTCCTATATCCGGATGTATGATGCGATTGAGGATATTGAGACGAGGGGCTATATTCACCGTGCCATGGGAAATCTTGCGCTTGCCTACAGCTGGAATGACGAGGAAGGAGCCCGCCGGAAGATTCAGGCGATCCGCCGCTCCATGCAGATTCTGAGTGATCCTGTGTACCGGGAAAAGACACCGTCTCTCCCCTGGGAACTCTATATAGAAAAAAGCCACCGGGAGCGCATTACCGCGATGGGATATCTGCGGATGATGGGAAATACAGAGCATGTTCAGGATGTGGTGAGCGAGGTGCTGGAGTCCACAGTCTATGTCCGTGAAAAGGAGCTGGAGAAGAGCCGGAAGCGAGGAAAAAGTCTTGCGATCCGCTGGCTTGCGCAGTATGAGATCGCGCAGTATCACTGCGGTATTTTTTCCCTCGGCCACCTGCTGGGGGAACTGGAGAAGCTGTACGTGAAACGCAACAGCAAGGATATCACATTTGATGGAATTGAGACGAACCTTTTCATCCCGGCGATTTATTCGCAGTATCTGCGGGGAGATGAGGCGCTCCGACATCAGAAAAAGCAGGTTGTCCAGTACATGTATCACGGAGCAGCCCGGTATGTCCGGTCCATGTCATTCGACCAGCTGGATGCGAAAATATCCCGCAATCTGACAGAAATTTCCCTGGTGTTCATCGAGTATCCGGACGGTCTGCTGTTGAAGGATTTTCTGGTCGAGCTGGTGGCGAGCCGGCATCCGGAATTGTATGTGGAGTTTTTGATGACTGGGAAGCTGACGCATTTCCTGGCGGAGCGAATCATAGAATCTCATCCGGAATTTCTTACCTCACTGCCTGGATGCGAAAGTGCGGAGCAGGTGAGGAAACAGAAGGAAAAAATTTTGCATTTTGCTTATGAAGCAGGGCTGCTTGCTGAGACCGGGCTTCTGAGTGTGACTCATCTGGTAGAAATTCCCGTGCGCAGCTGGTTTGAGGAGGAAAAGAGAATCTATGAGACGCATGTCTACGCGGGAAGAAACATCCTGGCGGAATGCGAATCGACGAAGCGTTATGCACAGACTGCGTTTGGGTATCACCGCTATTATAATGAAAGAGGGGGATATCCGGAAGCGTACTCGCGCAGGGAGAATGAATACCAGGCGATAACAGATATCGTAAGCGCTGCCTCCTGCCTGATCCGGAGAATGAAAAGGTTGGGCTTATCCGCAAAATACCGGTCTTCTGCGGAAACGGAACAGCCAGTCTTTGCAGTTGATTTTGTTCGGGTGCGGGAATTATTTTCAAAAGCGCTTGCAGAGGTGTGCGCACAGTCCGGGACACGCTTCTCCCCGGATGTCGCGGCGTGTCTTGCAGAAAATGCAGAGCCGCTCGTCCCATACCTGCAGACCAGCCTACAGGAGGCCTGCTGCCGTGCGTATGAGATGATAGGAAAAGTACTGGAAGAATAGATATTATTATTAAAGTTGCTCAGCCAACCCGGATGGAAAGCATGTCCTGAGGGTTGCAAGCTCTTATCGCTCGTCTGCAGGTTCAAGGGTTCAGAAGACCTCCGTAGCTGCCGCAGGCAACTTGCGGCATGTGGCGATGCACATGCTGCTCAGACAATGCCTGTTAAAATCCTGCTGGAGGGCAGAATTTTTGCAGCTGCTCCGGTTTACCGAACCCAAAGAACCTGTAAAGACTCGCTTTACGAGCTTGCAACTCTCGGGACATGCTTCTCTGGACAGTGATCGGCTGAAAAGTAACTGCGGGTATAGAAAAACGCGAAAAAAACAGTACCTTTTCTTGACAAACGCAGGAGAATCAGCTATTATTAGACGACGCTTGTGATGCAGAGACGGAATCTGCATCGCTATTATTTTTACCCTTTATCTACTGAAACAAAGATGTAAGGAAGGACGTTGATTGAAATGGAAGCAAAGAAAAATTTTCTGACGTATGCAGGCTTGAAAAAGCTCGAGGATGAGCTTCATGATCTGAAGGTGAACCGCCGAAAAGAAGTGGCGGGGAAAATCCGTGAGGCGAGAGAGCAGGGAGACCTGTCGGAGAATGCAGAGTACGATGCAGCAATGGATGAGCAGCGCGATATCGAGGCGCGAATTGAGGAGATACAGAAGATTCTGAAAAACGCGGAAGTTGTCGTAGAGGATGAGGTTGATTTTGACAAGATCAATGTCGGCTGTACGGTAAGCGTATACGATATGGAATACGAGGAAGAAATGGAATTTAAGATTGTAGGCTCCTCTGAGGCAAACAGCCTGCAGGGCAAGATTTCAAATGAATCTCCGGTCGGAAAGGCTCTGATCGGCAGACAGGTAGGCGACACTGTGTCTGTTGAAACACAGGAGGGCACCATAGAGTATAAGGTGCTCAGCATCGCGCGGACTGTATAACATAGTGAGAAAAGGAGTGGGAGCATTGGCGGAACAGAAGAAGGAGCAGGCAGTTGACACGAAGCAGCTGTTAAAGGTGCGGCGTGAGAAGCTGGCGGAGCTGCAGGCAAACGGACAGAATCCTTTTGAGATTACAAAGTATGACGTGACCAACCACAGCAGGGAAATCAAGGAGCATTTTGCGGAGTTTGAATCAAAGACGGTACGCATCGCAGGACGTATGATGTCAAAGCGCGTTATGGGGAAAGCATCCTTCTGTAACGTGCAGGATCTGCAGGGCGGCATTCAGATCTATGTCGCGCGTGATAGCGTCGGTGAAGAGGAGTACAAGGGATTCAAGAAACTGGATATTGGTGATCTTGTCGGCATCGAGGGATTTGTCTTTGAGACGAAGACCGGTGAGATTTCCATTCATGCCGAAAAGCTGGTACTGTTGTCAAAGAGCCTGCAGATCCTTCCGGAAAAGTACCATGGTCTGACGAATACGGATGTGAGATACCGTCAGCGCTATGTAGACCTGATCATGAATCCGGAGGTGAAGGATACTTTTGTGAAGCGTTCCCGGATCATCAGCACGATCCGGAGCTATCTGGACAGCCAGGGCTTCATGGAGGTTGAGACTCCCATGCTGGTATCCAATGCGGGCGGAGCAGCAGCGCGTCCATTTGAGACGCATTTCAATGCGCTGAATGAAGACTTGAAACTTCGCATCTCTTTGGAGCTGTATTTAAAGCGTCTGATCGTAGGCGGTCTGGAGCGCGTTTACGAGATTGGCCGCGTATTCCGGAACGAGGGTCTTGATACCCGTCACAATCCAGAGTTCACTCTAATGGAGCTGTATCAGGCGTATACAGATTACAATGGAATGATGGATCTGACCGAGAACCTGTATCGCCATGTGGCGCAGGAGGTGCTTGGCACTACGACCATCGTTTACAATGGGGTTGAGATGGATCTCGGCAAGCCGTTTGAGCGCATCACGATGGTAGATGCGGTGAAGAAGTACGCAGGGGTCGATTTCAATGAGATTCACACCGTAGAGGAGGCTCGCGCGGCAGCAAAAGAACATCATATCGAGTACGAGGAGCGCCACAAGAAGGGGGATATCCTGAATCTCTTCTTCGAGGAATTTGTCGAGGAGCATCTGATTCAGCCGACCTTCCTGATGGATCATCCGGTGGAGATCTCTCCGCTGACCAAGCGTAAGCCGTCGAATCCGGATTACGTGGAGCGCTTTGAGTTCTTCATGAACGGTTGGGAGATGGCGAACGCATACTCTGAGCTGAACGATCCGATCGACCAGCGCGCCCGTTTTGCAGCGCAGGAAGAGCAGTTTGCCGCAGGAGACGAAGAGGCAAACCACACCGACGAGGACTTCCTGAACGCCCTCGAGATCGGCATGCCCCCGACAGGCGGGATCGGGTTCGGTATCGATAGAATGTGTATGTTGCTTACTAATTCACCAGCAATAAGAGATGTTTTGCTCTTCCCGACGATGAAGTCTTTGGGTAAGGAAAGCCAGTAAAATCAAGGCTTTCGGCGATTCTCTGTTGTGATTTACTACAAATTTACTACAAATTTGCTACGTATAATACGGAATAATACTTGATAATACGTTTTATACGACATTCAATTTAATAAGGTATGTACCTTTAGGGACACTTTCCAAGTGAGAATTTGGAAGTGTCCTTTTTTGTTATGGTCAAAACAAAATAAGAATTGGAGGAAAATGAAATGGCAAACACAGCGACAAGAGCAACCAAAGAAAAGAATACCCGCACAGTTACTTTCAAGAGCAAGGAACACGAAAAATTTTATCAAAAATATCTGCCACGGTGCAGGTATCAGGACGAATACCATAAGGCACTTGTTTACTGTCTTGGGATTGACCGGGACACAAGGGAGCATGTGGATCAGATTTATGATTTCAGGACAGGCAATGTAGAACCGGAGTGCCTGCATGAAGGCTGGCAGACCAGCGGCAGCGTGAAAATTGTCCGGATGGCGTTTAATCTGTACTGCAACGGTACACCGAGCATTTACAACTACGACGATTCGGATTTGGAAGGCCAGCTAGAGGAAGTCCAGCGTTACACCGTGGAAGATTTGTTCTGCTGCGGCTATGCCCGTTACTTTTGGGAAGCCGTCAAGATCCGGTATCCGGAGTATTGCTACTACGTGGATTGGGAGGATATGTATGTTGAAAATTAGACTGCAGGGGACAATCAAGGATATTCAGTGGTTCAGAAGGCTTCTGGAACGGCATGAGGAAGTGAAGGTGAAGGAAGTCTCAAAGCCTTTTACGAATAAGGGAACAAACAAATATTTTCGTGTTTATGAGGAGGGCATGGAGATCGCCGGTCTGTCCCTTGATATTAATCCAATCTCTACGGAAAAAACAGGTACTTTGGAAGAGTTTATGAAAAATGCGGAGAAGTATCTGGGTATGAAAGAAGTGCAGAGCCTTACATCAGATATTGTAAAATTCGAGATGGATTATGAAAAGGATATGGATATGCTGGAATTTTGGGATGGGGAGGCTGAAATCGAAGAGAATCCGATCTATCAGGTATATGAAATCATAGGCAATGCAATAGAGCGAAAAGACACGGATAAATTTACAGAGCATTTAAAGCAGGTCATTGAAAGTCATGGGGCAGAGGCGCCGATTGTAAAGGATGCGGCAGATTTATTGGGACGTCTTACAGGAAGTGTTATCGTAGTCCTGCCTGATCCTAAAATCAGTTTCTATGTGGCGGAGTGTATGGAATTTCCGGTGCTTGGCGATTATTATGATAATCTGACGCTGGAGGAAGCAGTAAAAAAATATGAGGAAATTCCTGCCGACAGGATAAATGGAATCAAAGGCATTGGTTTCCGTCTGGAGGATGGGAGTATCTATGACGGTGACTATGAGCTGATGTCCGGTGGTGAGATTCTGAGGGAGGCGATTGACCTGGTGCCCCATTATAAGGAAAGCCCATTGGTACAAAAGGCGATAGCTGACCTGGAGAAGATTCTTTCTGAGAAGCGTGAACGGGAAACTGCTTCGAAAGTGCAGAAACAGGAAAATGAGCAGCCAGAGAAGCCGTCCATAGGAAAGGATATGGCAGGCATAGAAGGTGCCAGAGAAACAGATTTAAAGCCGGAAAAAACGCCTGAAAAGGCACCGGAAACGCACAGCAGCGTACCGGAAGGAACCGGCCGGAAACAGTCTGTCCTGAAAGCCCTGCGGGAGCGGCAGGCAAAATTAAAGGCGCAGGAGCAGAAGGGGACGGAGCAGAAACCGCAGAAGCGCAAGAAAGGGGAACAGGAATTATGATGGTGAGATTTGAGGAAAATGAATATTTGATTATGGCGATGTTCCAGAAAGAGAACCGGGTGCAGACCATGAGGGAGATCCGAAGTGCAATGCCTTTTATAAAGGAAGATGCGGAAATGCTCTCCCTTGTAAACAGCACCCTTGAAAAGATGGAGCGTATTTCCGATCAGGAGTTTTCCAGATTGGATCTGGAAGCATACCGGCAGGAGCCAG
>DKWE01000057.1 GCA_002491565.1 Lachnospiraceae bacterium UBA7160
TCTCCCGCCTGCACATCATCTCCCGTGCGCTGCGGCATAGGCGCAACTGCCTGCGGCACATCATCCCCCATGCGCTGTGGCATAGGCGCAACCGCCTGCGGCACATCTCCAGCAACGCCCTGCGATACAGAATCAGAGTCCGGCAGCTCACCTGCAGCTCCGGCGCCCTTCCCGCCTGTTCCTGCATGTTCTGACTGAGAAGTCTTTCCATCGGCTACGATCTTCATCTCCGCACTCTCTGGCTCCTCTGCCGGCACACGCTGCTTTTCCAGCTTTGCCTTATGCGCTGCCACCTCCGAGGCGATCTCCCGCTCAGTCTCAGCGATGATTTTCTCTGCAAGCATGTCGTCATCTGCACCTTCCAGATTCACCACAACCGCAGAGTCTTCCATCTCCTCCGGATGCTCCTCCTCACGCTCCAGCTCTTCTCTTGCCTCCAGCTGAATACACTCCTCATATACCTGCTGCTGTTTCGGCGTGAGTGATGCATACTTTTTCTTCAATTCCAGTGCTTTTCTCACATATTTTCCATTGCGGAACCACAGTACGAGATCATCACAGGTCGCCAGGCATTTCTGCATAAGTCCGGCCTGCTGATACAGCTTTGCCAGCTCATAGGCCCAGCGGTCAACATACTCCTGTCCCAGATACTCCTCCAGAATCGCGATCCGCTCCTCTATCGCGCTGCCTCTGCCGCTGTAAATTCTGTATTTTAAAATGTAGCGGTTGTTATCATGCGGCGCTGCCTGCACATACTCTGTGTAATACTCCAGCGCCTCGTCATACTGTTCCAGCGCAGTAGTCACCTCGACAAGCCGATACAGCACGGTCTTCCCAACAGGAGATTTCTTATAGGCGCGCTGAAGGATCCTCTTGCTGTCCTCCAGCCGTTCCGCCGCCTCATATATCTCGCTGACCAGGCAGAGAGTCCTGACATTCCTGACGCGCTTCCAGTCAATCGTATCCGCCAGATTTGCGGCTGCTTCATAATCCTCCTGATCAACCAGCCTGTCAATCTCTTCCAGCTTAAGATTGTACTCATATTTGTCCAATTTATTCACCCCGTTATCCTATACTCCCTTGATTGCCTTTTGCTGCTTCCGAAAAGCATCTTGAATTAGTGTACCATACCTCTATTTTCTTGTCAAAAACAACCTGTCAGAAAATTGAATATTTCGACCCAGCCCTATACCAGCCGGAACAGGCCGCTGTCCTTCGCCATGACCCGGATGTGAATGTCTGCATCCGACACATGCTCATAATTCATTTCCAATATATACTTAACATCGACATCAATCAATTTATCGCTCTCATCGACTTTCATCTCCGTCACTTCAATCCCTGTCAACATACTGCCAAACGGCGTTGTGTACCAGCTTCTGTGATTCCGCCCCATCTCAAACGTCATGCTGGCCGTCATAGCACCCTTTTTCTGCACCTCCATGATACCGCCGCCAAGCTTGATTCTGTTGCGGATCGGAGTACCGCTCTGCTCATCCGCCTCGTCATAGAAAATATAGTGCTTTCCATTTTTTTTATAATACTTTCCGGCGGAAGTCACCTCAACCTTATCCCCCGGATCCTTGTCTCCATTCATCGTATGTAGCCCGGCCACCGTTACCAATATATCTTCTGTCATAGTTCTCCAACTGCTCCTCTTCTTACTTTTCTCATCCTTCCGGACCTGTATCTTAGAGCGTGCTTGAAAAATGCTTACTGCCAGATGTGCGTCACAATTTGTTATTCAAACACGCTCCAGACTTATATTCTCATTTTATGCCAGGGTCAAAAGAGCTCAAATGGATTATTTGTATCACTCCTCTGCATACATAGCGCAGGAAGTGGCTTCGATGCGATCATTAATAATCCTCGATATCTATCTTCCGTGCCCGCTTCACATCATACGGCAGGATGGAATTTGCAAATTCCCCGAATTTTTCTGCCGCGTCGCTGACATAAAACCGATGCATCCGCGACTCCACATTGTGCTCTCCGGTATTCGCCAGATGCTCTCGCGCCAGCAGCCTGCCGAGCTCCTGTGCCGTCTCGTAAGCCGGATTTACCAGATGAATGCCCTCTCCGGCTATCTTCGCCACTGTGGACCGGATCAGCGGATAGTGCGTGCAGCCCAAAATCAAAGTGTCAATATCCTTCCGCAGCAGCTCGACAAGATACCGCTGGGCGACCTCCTCCGTGACCGGGTCCTTCAGCCAGCCTTCCTCGACGAGCGGTACAAAAAGCGGACATGCTTTGCCAAAAACGACAATCTCCGGATCCTGTTCCTGGATACACCTGTCGTACATCCGGCTGCGGATTGTGCTCTCTGTCCCAATCACGCCAACACGCTTGTTGCGCGTCACTGTTACTGCCATCCGCGTCCCTGGACGAATTACACCGATGATTGGGATATCCAGCTCCTGCTCCACCGCATCCAAAGCCAGAGCGCTCGCCGTATTGCAGGCGATTACGATGGCCTTCACCTCCTGCGTCCGCAGAAAGTGAATGATCTGGCGCGAAAAGCGGATGATATTTTCCTGTGATTTGCTGCCGTACGGCACGCGTGCCGTATCACCAAAATACACCATTCGCTCATTTGGCAGATTCCGCATGATCTCTCTCGCCACCGTCAGGCCGCCGACTCCAGAATCAAAAATCCCGATCGGGGCATCCTTCGCAGACGCATAATGTTCTGTTTCTTCCTCTATTATATGCATGTCCTGACTCCAAACCTCCCTTGTAATCGATATATCCGTCAGTGCAGGCACAATCTCACATGAAAGCCTCCTGGATTCCTTCATCTCCGACGATCTTCCAACCGTCCGTCCCCTGCAGCAACACTAATGAAAGATCAGCGGCTCGCCGTCCACGAACCCGAAGCAGACCTCCTCTTCCTTCAGAAATCCGGCTCTTCCATTCGTCCCCTCTGTGATAGCCTCGATCAGCTCCCCGGCCTGTTCCAGCGGAACCAGCGTTTCGATCTCCGCCACATCAGTATACTGAGAATCCACCACCTGCAGGCCCCTCTGCCCGAGCAGATACTGAATTTTCCCAATTCCATTATAATCGATGCGAACCCGCACAAGCTTGCCAGCCTTCTTTTCGATGACCTTGCTGGCTGCCAGCCCTGTCTGGACAGACTTCGAATAGGCGCGCACCAGCCCGCCTGTGCCGAGCAGTGTACCCCCAAAATATCGTGTGACCACGACTGCTGCATTGTGAATATCCTCTCCGAGCAGTACATCGAGCATTGGCCTGCCCGCCGTGCCCTGCGGCTCCCCGTCATCACTGCAGCGCTGCAGCTCTTGATTCGCTCCGATTACGTATGCGAAGCAGTTGTGCGACGCATTCCAGTATTTCTTTTTCATTTCCGCAAGAAAAGCGAGCGCTTCCTCCTCGCGTTCCACCGGCCGTACCGTTGCGATAAACCGCGACTTTTTCTCCACGAGCTCGCCCTCTCCGCCCTCAAACACAATCTTCATGAGTCATTTTCCTCCGTTTAGCCCTTATTCTAGCAGACTCTCTCCCCTGGTGCAATAGAAGATGGTGCCAAATACGCCGCGCCCTGTATAAATTTTTCCGAAAACTGGAATACTAAAGGAATCGATAGCCTATGCAAGGAGATTCCTATTATGAAGAAATTATTTTCTTTACTCAGACAATATTTTCTATTTTCTGATTTCAGCGGACGGGACGGGCAGGAGGTTTGCCCCTCCGAACTTGGACAGGACCAGGATCACGAGAATGAGGAACCGGGCAGCGCCCTGCACTGCAGTACCAATCCGGAAGCGGAAACATCCCGGGTTCACAATACCAATCCGGAACTCGAAACATCCCGAGTTCATAACACCAATCCGGAACCCGAAGCATCCCGGATTCACAATACCAATCCGGAACCCGGAACATCCCGGGTTCATCCGGGATGCTTCCTGGAATCTGTCAGAGATAAGTGGCAGACATGCCGACACCAGCGGCAAGCCAGCTGTCCAAAGTCTGCCGGAAACCAGCGACAGGCTGGCAGACAGCAACGACAGTCTGATACTCCAAAATCCGCCGGAGGCTGGTGGCAGTCTGCCAGACACTCGGTCTGCCAGCTCCCCTGGAAAAAAATCCTTCTCGGTATTGGCATTACTGCGGTCTGCTTCATCGGACTGTTTCTCGGCATTCTCTGGTATCTGATTGCGTCCGCGCCTGACATTGACACAATTTCTGTCTCCCCGACAGCATCCGCTACCTACATCTGCGATGCGCAGGGCAATTACATCCGCAAGCTGACGCTGGCCTCCTCCAACCGCGACATCGTGTCACTGGATGAAATTCCGGAATATCTGCAGCAGGCTGTCATCGCAATCGAAGACGAACGTTTTTACGAACACGGGGGAATCGACATAAAAGGAATTATCCGTGCATTCTGGAACGGAATCACACGCGGCTCCTTTCAGGAGGGAGCCAGCACGATCACGCAGCAGCTGATCAAGAATAATGTTTTCACTGAGTGGACACAGGAAAATTCGTTTGCAGACCGCTTCAGCAGGAAGGTACAGGAGCAATATCTGGCACTGCAGCTCGAAGACCGCATCGGGAAAAAAGAAATTCTGGAGGATTATCTGAACACCATCAATCTTGGCTCCGGATGCTATGGCGTGCAGGCCGCAGCAAGACGCTATTTTGGAAAAAATGTATCTGAGCTCTCGCTCTCTGAATGTGCCGTGCTTGCCGCCATCCCCCAAAATCCCACCGGCTACAATCCGATCCGGTTTCCGGAAGCAAACCGCCGCCGCCAGTTGGTGATTCTCAATTATATGGAGAAGCAGGGCTACATTACCTCTGACCTCCGCAAGAAAGCAGAAAATGACCGGGTCTACGACCGGATCCTGGAATATGACTCCACGTACGATGAGGAGGATGCATACTCGTATTACGAGGATGCTCTGATTGACCAAGCGCTTTCGATCCTGACAAAAGAAAAGGGATACTCGGAGGAACAGGCGTACCGCGCCGTTTACAGCGGCGGTCTGCGCATTTACTCCGCACAGGACACCGCCCTGCAGCAAATCTGCGAGGAGGAGTTTGCCAATCCTGCCAACTTTCCTTCCGGAACAGAATTTGGAATCGATTATGCCTTAAGTGTCTCAGATCCGGCCGGGACCGTCACACATTATGGTTCGGATGCGCTCCGCACCTTCATCCGCCAGCAGTTTGATCCGGATTTTAATCTGATGTGTACCTCTGCGGATACTGCGCAGCGCTATGCAGACGCTTTCCGGGAGGCTACCCTTGCCAAAGCCGAGGAGGAGCGCAAAAATGCACGCGCCAACGCAGAGGCAGGCAGAGAAGGAAATGCCGCAAAAGATGGCGCAAAACGTGAAGATACTGCCGCAAAAGACGGCGTTGGCCACGAAGATCGTGCTGCAAATGACGATGCTCTGGAGGATGTTCCTGCACTTACGATTCTCGGCGAGCGCCTGACGCTCTCGCCGGAGCCGCAGGCCTCCCTTGTCCTGATGGATCAATCCACCGGATATGTGCGCGCCATTGTCGGCGGTCGCGGTGAAAAAAGCTCAAGCCTGACACTGAACCGTGCAGTTGACTCCACGCGCCAGCCAGGCTCTACCTTCAAAATTCTTGCCGCCTACGCTCCCGCGCTGGACGCAAGCGGCAAGACACTCGCTACGCTCTATGACAATGAACCTTACGAGTATGCAGACGGCACTCCGGTCAGCAACTGGGATATCACAGATTATTCCGGTCCGACGACCATTCGTGAAGCCATCACACGCTCCATCAATGTGATCGCGGTCCGGTGCATCACAGAGATTTCGACACGGCTCGGATTCCAGTATGCAGAACGGTTCGGAATCACGACACTTCACGAGACATACCAGTCCGGCGGAAGCTATGCGTCCGATCTCGTCCAGCCACTCGCTCTCGGCGGCATCACACAGGGTGTCACCAACCTCGAACTGTGCGGAGCCTATGCCTCCATCGCGAACGGAGGCATCTACCACACGCCCAAATTCTTCACAAAAATTGTGGACCGGCATGGGGAGACTTTATTTGATTTTGAGGATTCCAGCTCCCGCACCGCCGCCGGCACTGCCGGCAGCTCCGTGCAGGACCCGGTCAGCAGTGCCACCGCCGGTACTTCCAGCCGTGGTCTTGCTGGCAGTATCGCCGTCAGTGCAAATGCCATCGAAACAGCCGCTTCCTCTGTCAACGCGAGTGCCATGGGAACTACTGCTTCCTCTGTCAACGCAAACACCACCGGAACTACTACTGCTTCCTCTGTCAATACCAGCACTGCTGGGGCAGCCTCCACGTCTTTCACCTCCCTGTCTCTTGTACAGCGGGACAACACGCGCATCCTGAATGACAGCACCGCTTATCTGCTGACGGACGCTATGCGCGATGTTGTTGAGGAGCCGTCCGGCACCGCCTACGGTTCCATCTCTGCCGCCGGACAGCCGGTTGCCGGTAAGACTGGGACGACCTCCAGCTACAAGGATATCTGGTTCGCCGGGTACACCCCCTACTACACCTGCAGTGTCTGGGGCGGCTATGACAACAATCAGACGCTTCCGGACGGCGCACTGTTCCACACTTACCAGAAAACGCTCTGGTCTGCTGTCATGAACCGCGTGCATACCGGGCTTCCCATTGCGGAATTTGAACAGCCTGCATCGATTGTGTCTACCCTGATCTGTCCGGAAACCGGGCTGCTTGCCGTCCCGGACGGCTGCCCCGGTGCATACACTGAGCTGTTCGCCTCCGGCACCGAGCCACAGCAGGAATGCCCGCTGCACGAGCCAATCCCGGAGACGGAGCCGATCATCATCTACCCGGACATTCTGGAGGAGCTGTTTCCAGAAATTGAAATCCAGTCGGAGGCTGCCACAGAATCAGAATCTTCCGATATTACAGTCCTGCCAGAACACGGATTTCCCGGTCAGACCAGTCCTGGCTCCCCGGCTGTCCCGGAGCAAAATGGTCCAGGCTCCCCAGCTGTCCCTGACCAAACCAACCCAGGCTCCCCAACCGCTCCGGATCAGAGCAATCCCGGTTCTCCGACCGCTCCGGACCAGAATAGTCCTGGCTCCTCGGATGTACCGGACCAGAGCAATCCTGGCTCCCCTACCGCTCCGGACCAGAGCAATCCTGGCTCCTCGGCCGCTCCGGACCAGAATAAGTCTGGCTCCTCAGCTGTACCGGACCAGAACAATCCTGGCTCCTCGGTTTCCCCGGACCAGACGGAAACAAACTCGCTGCAAGACTTACTCACACGGCTCTATGGTCCGGGAATATAATTCCAAAATCAACAGCTGTTCTAAATAATTCCTGCATGACTGCCTGGCTCGGCAGGGATGTTCACAATATACGGTATCAAAGTATGTAAAAGAGGATGTTGCAAAACTGCCGAAATCCACATTCTATGGTGTATAACCACTCGGTTAAACTACCAGAGTTTGTAGCCTTACAGTATTTTGCAACATCCTCTTCTATCCGTCTGCTATTGTCAGCCTTCGCTGACCTCTGTCATAACAGCCAGCGTCTCACTCTCCGTTTCAGCTGTTGGCTCATCCAAAACCACAGCTTCCGTCTCCGGGGCTGCCTCATCTGCTGCCGGCGCATCTGGTACTGGCTGTTCCGGTACTGGCTGTTCCGGCTCGCTCGCGATAGATGCCTCTGTCTCCGGTGCAAACTGCTGTGCCCAGCCCATTACCTTCACTTGAATCTCCGTCACCAGCTGAACGAACTCCTCCTGCGTCATGCCAAGCAGATCACGCTGCAGCTTCGGGCAGGTAAACTCGCCCGGATCAGCGCTTACCGATATCATTCCGGTAAGCCCCATGCTCTCATACACTCCGTCAATATCCGCATCTACAGACAGGCTATTGACCACCATGTCAAAGCTCTGTCCACGCACGATATTTTCATACGTACTATCCAGTACAAACGCCACGTTGTCGTCCGAATTTCCCTCATCTCTGATCTGCATTCTCATGTTATACGCACCCGTCGCCGCGTCAAAGGACTCTATGAGCATGTCATCGTCATAAATGATCTCGTCCCCATCCTTTACCTGCATATGCATGATGCTGGTCTCAGCTGTAGCAGTCGTCTCTTTGTCACAGGTGATAGCGACTGCGACATGCTCCGTGCCTGCCATATCCGTCAGATCCACCAGAATCTGCATCCCGTCAACAGGGTCTGCAGATGCTCCGTAGAGCACGCGGCAGCTCATGTTGACTACATTTTTCGATGCATCCGCCGCTTCCGTCTCCTGCACTGCTCCATCCATATCCGCCATCAGCTCCCGGTCCAGATTCTCTACCCGGTTCATATCTATGACCATATCGACGTTCAGTTCTGTCACGCGGTTCCCCGCTACCACATAGTTCAGTACGATATCATCCTGAATCGCAAGATCAAGAACATCGATTATCTCATCAAACTCTGCATGGATATCGTCCGTCCCATTCACCGTCACCGCACCAGTCATCTCCAGAAGATCCGCATACTGCGACAGGAGCTCACGGTAAAGCGTCAAAACTGCTTCCTTTGGCGCTGTCACTGCATACACCGTCTGCCCGTCTGCCTCATTCTTCGTGACGGTCAGGCTGTCTTCCAGATCCTCTACCAGATCCTCCGACTTCCGCTCCATGCTGTCGTTGTAGCCAAGGGATTCCATCAGGTCATCCAGATCCAGATAAAAGTCAAGATCTATATCCAGCTCCTGCGGAAGCGCACCCAGCATCTGCTCCAGAGTCGAGCCCTTGTACTGCTCCGCCAGGTTCCCCGACTGCAGCATTACTCCTCCCTCATAGAACTGCGGAATCTCCAGCAGCAGCTTCTGATTGTCGCCATATAGCACAAGATCCAGCAGCGAACTGTCCTGTGCCATTCCCAGGCCAAGATCCAGCTGCCACCGCTCACCTGCCGGATCATGCTTCACGCCGAATTTTGCGTAATTCCCCGCATTCAGAGTGTCCTCCAGCTCCATAAGCGCCAGCGACTCCTCCTTGATGCCGAGCTCTCCCTGGATTGAATATCCGGCATCTTCCATTGCCTCTTCCAGCTCCGCTATGCCCAGTGTCTCATCCAGCAGTGCCTGCGGAATCTGTTCATTTTGCGCCTCAATGATCTCTTCCAGCTCATCCAGCAGCTGCTCGCTCGTGGTCGCATCCGCTGATGCAGACATCGGCAGCGCCAACAGCGCTGCCATCGACACCGCCGCCGCTTTTTTCATCCTTCCGACTAACCGTTTCATGCTATTCCTCCCTCTTCCAATACGTTTCCTGTTCTTTAGTTCATTACTTGTGTAATTAACTATACCTTCAATCTGCGGCGATGTCAATACGAATCTTGATAATTTATCCACTCTATTATAATTTTAACGTTCGCCAAATATCCGGACCATCATTATTGTTTAGCAAAATATCTTTGTGTTAGTATACTGGTGTGCCGCCCCGCAAATAATGTCTGCACACGCCTTTATCCCGAGTGTGGAACTGTCCATCACAAGATCATACCCCTTATTGTCGTTCCAGCGCATGCACGTATTCGCGCTGTAAAAGTTTGAACGGCGGCGGTCAAAACGCTTGAGCACACTATCTACATTGTGTGGATCGATTTCATACGCCTCGATGGCGCGCTTTTTCCGGAACTCCCGGTCTGCGTGAATGAAAATGCGCAGCACGTCCTTCCGGTCGCGCAGAATCCAGCCTGCGCACCGCCCGACAATCACACATGGGCCCTGCAGCGCCATATCGCGGATCACGCTTTCCTCGGTCACATACAGAGCGCCCTCCTCGGTCAGCCCGTCACGCTCACCGAGCGCCACGCGGTTTGCCATTCCCAGCGAAAACAAGAGACTGTTCGAGGTGGTCTCCTCCAGATGCAGCAGCCGCTCTGGAACTGTGTGCATCCGCTCGGCCGCGCGCTCCAGCACCTCCTGCCCGTAACAAGGAATATCCAGCTGTGTTCCGACCCTCGCCCCGATCTCGCTCCCGCCGGACGCGTATTCACGCTCAATTGTAATGATATGATATCTCATACTCCATTCCTCCTGTCCCAAGTACAACATTCGTCAAATAACCAGACCAATCACGCAGAATCCTTTTTGAACCGTGCCGCAAGCATGATTTTTATCAGCAAGGCGGTTAAGCGAGGCGATGCTGCGGCATCATCGATCGCAGCTCCCCTCTGCTTACCGCTCGCCCGCTACGCACATGGCTGCACAGTAACCTCAAACTGGCTGTTATACAGCTCCGCATAGAATCCGCCGCGTTCCATCAGCTCCTCGTGATTTCCCTGCTCAATAATGTCGCCGTCCTTCATCACCAGAATCAAATCCGCATCGCGGATTGTCGACAGGCGGTGTGCGATCACGAAGCTTGTTCTGCCCTTCATCAGCGTATCCATCGCCTTCTGGATCCGCGTCTCTGTCCGCGTATCCACAGAAGAGGTTGCCTCATCCAGAATCAGAATCCGGTTATCCGCGAGGATCGCGCGCGCGATTGTCAGCAGCTGCTTCTGTCCCTGCGAAATATTGTTAGTCTCTTCATTCAGCACCATCTGGTAGCCGCCCGGCTGCTGCATAATAAATTTATGCACATGCGCGGCCTTCGCGGCAGCGATGACCTCCTCATCCGTCGCATCCAGCCGTCCATAACGGATATTTTCCATAATTGTACCGGAAAACAGCCACGTATCCTGCAGTACCATGCCGAACATTTCCCGCAGCTCGCCCCGGTTGAATTCCCGTACATCGTGCCCGTCCACGCGGATGCTTCCCTGATTGACATCGTAATACCGCATCAGCAGCTTCACCATTGTCGTCTTGCCCGCGCCAGTCGGCCCGACAATTGCAATTTTCTGCCCATCCTTCACCTGCGCGGAGAAATCATGGATAATGACCTGCTCCGGATCATACCCGAACTGTACATGGTCAAACTCCACATTCCCCTTCAGCTCATCAATGGAAGCCGGATGCTCCGCCGTCTGGTCCTCTTCCTCTTCCTCCAGGAATTCAAATACCCGCTCCGACGCGGCAGCCGCTGACTGGAGCATGTTTGCTACCTGCGCGATCTGCTGGATCGGCTGTGTAAAGTTGCGGATATACTGGAAGAACGATTGGATGTCACCGACCTCAATCGCGTTTTTGATGACCATGAATCCGCCAAGAATCGCGACCACCACATAGCCAAGATTTCCGATAAACTGCATCACCGGCATCATAGTACCGGAGAAAAACTGCGACTTCCACGCAGAATTGTACAGCTCCTGATTGACCCGCTCAAATTCCGCGATCACATCTTCTTCCTTATTAAATACCTTTACAATATTATGTCCGCCGTAGACCTCCTCGATCTGCCCGTTGACCTCACCCAAATATTTCTGCTGGCCGCGGAAAAATTTCTGCGACCGCCCCATGACGACCCCGATGATGCCCATCGACAGCGGAAGGATCAAAAGCGCCGCCAGCGTCATCCATACATTGATGCTCAGCATCATCACAAACACACCGATCAACGTCGTCACCGAGGTGATCAGCTGCGTGAAGCTCTGGTTCACACTCGACTGCATCGTATCTACATCATTTGTCACACGCGAAAGGATTTCTCCGGTCGTTCTGCTCTCATAGTATTTGAGCGGAAGACGATTGATCTTCTTGGAAATATCCTTGCGGAGACTGTACGTCATATCATTGGAAATCCCTGTCATCAGGTATCCCTGGATAAAGGAAAACACGGAAGAACAGACATATAACCCCATCGTGAACAGCAAAATCTCCGTAATCCTTCCAAAGTCAATGCCGCCTGTCCCGCTGATTTTCTGAACCAGTCCATTGAACAGCTCCGTCGTCGCCTTACCCAGAATCTTCGGTCCGACGATATTAAAGATCGTCCCTGCCAGCGCAAATACCAGCATCATCAAAAAACGATACCTATATTTTCCCATATAGCGGATGATTTTTTTCATACTGCCTTTGAAGTCCTTCGCCTTTTCGCCACCCATTCTTCCCGGCCCGTGCGGTCCCCGCGGGCCGCGTCTTCTCTCGTCACTCATCGCGCACACTCCTTTCTATCTCATCCTGATTCGCACATACAAGCTGCACACTCCCGCTATTTTCCAGCTGTTATGGAACGAGTGGTCTCACCCGCCGTCCCAGCCGCTGCAGCGTATATCGTCTCATCTCACGGTTCCGCCGCTGCAATGCTTGTACCGCCAGCGCTTCGCCGCTGCAATGCTTGCACTGCCAGTGCTTCGCCGCTGCAATATTCTGCATCTGCTGCTCGCATCGCTTATGACCTCACTGTGACATCACCTTTTTATACTGCCAGCTCTTCTTCCGAAAGCTGTGAGGTCGCAATCTGCCGGTACACCTCGCAGGACTTCATCAGTTCTTTATGCGTACCCTTTCCGGCCATACGCCCCTCGTCGAGCACGATGATCTGGTCGGCGTGGAGAATTGTGCTGATCCGCTGCGCCACGATCAGGGTCGTCACATCCTGCGTCGATTCCTTCAGCGCGCGCCGCAGCGTTACATCTGTCTTATAATCCAGCGCAGAGAAGCTGTCGTCAAAAATCAGGATCTCCGGCTTTTTCGCGATCGCCCGCGCGATTGACAGCCTCTGCTTCTGCCCTCCGGAAACATTTGTACCGCCCTGCGCAATCGGAGAATCATACTGCTCCTCCTTCGCCTCGATGAACTCGCTCGCCTGGGCAATCTTCGCCGCCTGCCGGATCTGCTCCTCATCGGCGTCGGCGCATCCGTACCGGATATTGGAATCAATCGTTCCGGAAAACAGCACGCTCTTCTGCGGCACATATCCGATGCGGCTGCACAGATCCTGCTTCGCCATGTCGCGCACATCCACTCCATCGATGCGCACCGCACCATCTGTCACGTCGTAAAACCTCGGAATCAAATTCACCAGCGTACTCTTACCGCTACCGGTACTTCCGATAAACGCCACCGTCTGTCCCTTCTCTGCCCGGAAGGAGATATCCTCCAGCACCTTCTCATCTGCGTCCGGATAGGCGAAGGATACATGGTCGAACTCCACCACGCCTTTCACCTGCTGCTGCGGCAGCTTCGGCTGTGCCGGGTCATGAATCGACGGCTCTGTGCTCAGCACCTCATAGATACGTTTTGCCGCCACATTTGCACGGGGAATGATAATCGACATCATTGCGATCATCAGGAATGACATAATGATCTGCATCGCATACTGAATGAACGCCATCAGATCTCCGACCTGCATCGTCCCACCGTCAATCGCATACGCGCCATTGTATACGATCAGGACAGAAATCGCATTCATGATAATCATCATCACCGGCATCATAAACGTCATACAGCGGTTGACAAACAGATTCGTCCGGGTCAGATTGTCATTTGCCTCCTCAAACCGCTCCTCCTCGTGCTTCTCCGCGCTGAACGCACGGGAGACCATCACGCCGGTGAGCTGCTCCCGCGTGACCAGATTCAATTTGTCGATCAGCACCTGCAGCTTTGTAAATTTCGGCATCGCCACTTTGAACAGTACAAATATCACCAGCATGATCAGTACGACCGCCAGCGCAATCAGCCAGCTCATAGAGGCATCTGTCTCCAGGACCTTCAGCACGCCGCCAATTCCCAGAATCGGAGAATACAGAATGAGGCGAAATCCCATCGCAAACAGCATTTGCACCTGCTGGATATCATTGGTGCTCCGCGTGATCAGGGACGCGGTTGAAAACTGATTGAATTCATGGCTGTTGAACCCGATGACCTTGCGGTAAACGTCATTTCTCAGATCATGAGAAATCACAGCCGCCACCCGCGCCGAACAGAAGGTCACGAGCACAGATGCTGCCATCGCAAGCAGAGCGATCAGAAGCATGCTGCCGCCTGTCCGCATCAGATAACTGATCTGCATATCGTCCAGATCCTCACCCATCGCCTCGTACTCCTGCTGTACAAACAGCACAGCGTACTGCTCCGTCATCATTTCCGGCATTCCGGCAAGCTGTGCGCCTGCCTTCTCCTTAATGCCTGCGATCATCGGCTCACGCACTGCCTCCGGGAGCGCCTTCAGAGCCTCCAGCACCGACATGCTTTCCGGCAGCATGGACATCATCGCCGCCATCCCGCTATCCTGGACTTCCTCTCCGCTGAGCCCTTTACCACTATCCGCATCTGCTAATTCGGTTTTCGTTCTTTCGGACGAATCTGCCGCTTCACCGTCATTTGCTTCTGCAGACTCAGTTTTCATACCATCTTCCGCTTCATCAGACTTATTGACATCATCTTTTTCCGCTTCGCCAGTCTCTGCGCTGCCAGTCTTCCCTGCTCCGTTCAGGCTTCCCGCTGCTGCCTCCGTCCCGCCGGACATCTGCTCCAGACTGAGCAGCAGCATCTCGCTTCCGCGCATCGCATCTGCCAGTTCCTCTCTCTCGGCAGCTTTCAGCCCTTTCTTCAGCCGGTACATCTCGTCATCCTGCGCATAGCGCTGCTCCAGCACAGCACGCTCCTCTTCTTCCATGAAAAGCTCCAGGCTGTCGAACGTCTCCTTTCGCATCTTTTCCGGCACACCGTCCTCGATGCCCTTCTGCTGAATGCCCTCATTGACAATCTTAGACGTATATTCCGGCAGTGTCAGATCACAGTACGCCTGCAAAAACAGCAGCACCACAATCGCCGCCAGAAACCCCGCCGAGCTTTTCAGATATTTCATCAGCTTTAGCACAATATCTCCTCCTTCTCACCTTTCTTCCATCCTCGCCAGATTCTCCGCCATCCGCCTGCAGAAGCCTTTCATCGTTCTAATCTCCTCTTCAGAAAATCCTGCAGCCAGAGCAAGCTCCGTCTCCTCCAGTGCCACGCGGATACTTTCCGCCATCTCCTGTCCCCGCACGGTCAGAAAAAGCTGGCTGACACGCTGATCCCCCGGAGCCGGGCGGCGGCAGATCAGTCCCGCCTTCTCCATCCGTTTCATCGCGACCGCGACCGTCGGCGGCTTCACATGAATCCGCTGCGCAAGCTCTCTTTGACTGATTCCCTCCTGCTCTCCGATCGTTTTCAGGAACGGCAGCTGTCCTGGATGAACTCCCAGGCTCATAAATCTTTTATAATTTACCGACATGTATTTATGGAACACCTGCAGCAGCCATCCCTGCAGTGTAGTATCCATTTCTCCCTCAAAAGCATTCACCGAATCACTCCCTTCCAAACCACACGCGATGCTTCTCCTCACTATTCATGCCATATAAATTAAATAGCCGGCTAATAATTAGCCGACTATCATTCTATACGAAAAAAAGGATTTTTCAACCCTTTTTCCGTAGTTTATGAAATTTTAACAAACCTCATGACTCTATCTGAACCGCCACTGCCAGGAGAAATCCATCTGAGCCGGACTAGAGCGTGTTTGAAAAATGCTTTCTGCCAGATGTGCGAACGTTGTATTAGAACAGCACCTTTTTGTACACCTGATAGGACTGCGGCCGGCTGCCCGCCCCAAACAACCCTCCAAACATATTATCGTAATACTTCCCGTCGATCATGCAAAAGCTGTGATCACCTGTTGTGACAACCACATACGGCTCATAGCCAAGCTCCTTTGCGACTGCCGCCACACAGCAGGCAAACCGGTGGCAGTTCCCGCGCAGCACTGGCGACTGGAATGTCTGGTTCGCCATCTGGTAGACGCCGTCCTCCTTCGCGAGAATCGCATAATCCCCTTTTACAGAAAAGTAATCCGGTATATACCTCATATAAGCAAGCAGATAGTTAAAACAGCTCCGGAACTTCTGCGCGTTTGACTGCCCTGAAGATGAATGTTTACTGATGAATTTCCGCGCCTCCGCGCTGCATGTGACCTGTGCAGACGAGAGCTTTATCAGCCTGCCTGTCTCATCTGTACGGTATGCCCCCCCATTCACCTTGACCGACGCCTTATTCGTCTGCAACTTGCCATCCTTGCTGAAGTAGTACTGGTACTTGCCAATCTTTGTTATCCCCGTCGCGCAATGTCCATCCTTATAAAAATAGTACTTCGCACCGGAAATTTTCTTATAGACGGCTTTGGACGGTTTGTACAGAACACCTTTTTTGTTAAACCAGTAATACTTGCCTCCGATTTTCTTAAATCCGCTGACACGCGCTCCGGATTTCTCTGTATAGTACCGTTTGGAGCCTGCATCGAACCAGCCCTTTTTCTTCCGCAGCGTACCATCTGCGTTTTTCCAGTAATATTTACCTTTTTTCAGTACCCATCCAGCTTTTGTGCTCTTCTTTTTCTCTGCCTGCACACTTGCTTTGGACGTTGCCTGCGCTGCGGCGGATACACTCTGCATTCCAAGCGCTATCCCAAGCGTCAGCAGCAAAAAGCAAAACATTCTCCTGATCTTTTTCATTCAACTCACTCCCTCCTGATTATTTTCCGTCAACAATGCCATGATATACCCCATGTCACATTTCCACAGATATGGTATACCATGGCACTGGCTCACAGTTTTCGCTCACTTCAGGCAGCGTACACCGGCTTCTTTGCAAATCTTCTCATCAGGCGCTGTATACTGCTTTCTTCGCGTCCTCTGCGCTTGCGAACGGTCCCGGCACGACCTCCACGCCACGGTGCCCGCCAAAGTAGTCCTTGTCGAAGCAGATCGGCGTGCCGTCCGGGTTTTCGAACTTCTCCTCCGGCTCGAACGCCATTCCAAGTACATCCGTGCTGATCATTCGGCTGGTAAACCCTTTCAGCAGCTCATACACATTCGTATCCAGATAGAAAGCACCATCCTTCTCCACCAGCTCGACCTTCACGTCGCCGCCGTCTTTTGCGATTACCAGCCCGTTTTTCTCATTCTTGCATGCCTCGGCGCCGCCAAGATACACATTGCCCTCCGTCCACACCGGCAGGTGTCCCGCATGTGCCGGCTCCAGCTGAGCCATATTTGCCGGCTTTGTAAAATCGAACTGTGCAATCCACTCGTCATACGTCGGATATTCATCGAACATCCAGGTCCCGGCCTTGCGGTTCTCGAGATCATAACCCTCTCTGCTGTCGCGCATGATCTTGAGATCTTCCGACGGCCATTTCTGTACGAAGATATTGTTGTAGAACCGGTCATCGCCGTGCAGAATCGTCATGAAGCCCATCACCTCTGTGCGGTGCGGGATGTGGTACGGAGTATAGCGCGGACCCGTTCCGCCGCCGACACAGGTCAGCGCGCCGCAGATCAGATTGTGCACCAGCGCAACGCCCTCCGTCGCAAACCGCAGGCTGACATCTGACAGCAGGATATTGTGGTCAATCAGTGTCGGGCCATGTCCAACCTCAACAAAGATATCCTGTGACATCATACCACCCTTCAGCACTGACGCATACTCCGGGCGCTGATTGTCATGCAGCAAATTCTGCGTCAGGCGCGTGCCCTGCGCCTCCCAGTCGCACCAGATGCCCATCGTACAATGGTGAATATGATTGCGGCGCATGATGACATCAATCGCAGCATGCATCTTAATGCCCGCAATCTCCGCGCCTCCCAGCTCCATCATATTATTGATGTGATGGATATGGTTGTCCTCGATCACACTGAACACACCGCCCATACGGCCGATGATTCCCCCCTGCTCACAGTGATGGATATTATTCCTGCGGATGATATGCCCGCCGACCTTCTCCTTCAGCCAACCGTGATACTGGCCGCGGCATACCGCATCACGCTCCATCTGCGTCGGGCTCTTCACGTATTTGTATGTAAAATAATGGTCATTGTCCGGATCCAGATATTTTCCGACGGAAATTCCTGCGCACTTACTGTTGGAGATATCGCAGTCCTCAATGATCCACCCTTTGCTCCAGTGTGGTCCGATCATGCCGTCCTGATATGCCGCAGGCGGAGCCCAGGTCGTCGCCGCCTTGCAGATCGTAAACCCGCTGACCGTGATATAGTTCACACCTGTCTTCGACGGAAGGAAGCACTCACGTCTCACATTGATCTCGACATTTTCCTCATTCGGATTCTTCCCCTGGAAATTGGCGTAGAGAACCGTCTCATCCGCCGCCTCATCCTGCTCGGTATACCACTTGTAGACCGATTCCTCCGGCACCCAGCTGCACGGATAGATCTCACCCTTCTCACAGTCCTCCAGGCTCGCAGTCTCATACATTGCCCGGTCATTCAGATACACACATCCTGTATGCTTGTCCGCCTTCGCAAAAAACCAGTCGCCATACACAAACGTCGTATACGGATTGTACGCTCCGAACAGGCTGTTAGCTATGCGGCGCACCCATACATTTCCTTTGTATGGTTCCCAGCCCTTTACCTGCTCCGCTCCGGTAATCACCGCCCCGAGCGGCTCCTCACTGCGGTAGGTGATTCTCGCATTCTCCAATCCAGCATGCACCGGATCCACATACTCCCGGTATACGCCCGGTGCTACCAACACCTCGTCACCCGGCTGCGCGATTTTCGCTGCCTCACCAATCCGGCGAAACGGCGCTCTTGCCGTACCATCCCCATCACATTTTGCATTCACATTCACGTAAATCCTCATAAAGTATAAAATCCTCCATCCTGTGTTTTCATAAATCCGGCATAAATGTTATGCCTGCCGACGTTTTACGCCCTGCAATTTCACAATAACTATACCATATGCCTCTTCAAAAAGCCACCGTCTCATACCCTTTTCCCGTCAGATATTTCCGTAATCCGATTGCAGCCATTCGAAACAGCTTCAAGAATGGAATTGTATATAACTGGTTCCCGAAGTTCCATTCGAAGCAGTGTCAGCGGCTCGTCATTTAGAAATGCACCAGTCTGAAGAATTTCATTCTTTATATTTTCCTGCAGGCTCTTCTTCGAATCAAATGCATTCAGATACCTCGGTACACCTCCCAAAATCCCATATGCAATTAACTAAAACTTTCCCAAAACGCCGGAC
>DKWE01000023.1:0-129 GCA_002491565.1 Lachnospiraceae bacterium UBA7160
TCCTGCGAGGTAGATATCTACGGCACACTGAGCGAGTTCATCGGTACCTGTGTCAGCAACGACGCTGTTACGCTGCTTGACATCAACAATTCCGTACCGGCTGATATGTACGAGGAGGCAATCAAGGGC
>DKWE01000023.1:480-94178 GCA_002491565.1 Lachnospiraceae bacterium UBA7160
TTCATGGGCTTCCACTGCGGAAATACCTGCTCCTCCAAGCTGACGAGCTTCAATATGAAGTATCAGAAGATCATGGCAAGAAGCCTTCCGGTAGAGGTGACAAACGGAACGCTCGAGGGCGACATCGTTCCGGGCGATATCACATTCTATCGTCTGCAGAGCACGGCGGACAGCATCCTGCGCGCATATGTGGCAGAGGGCGAGGTTCTTCCGGTTGCAACGAAGTCCTTCGGCGGCATCGGCGTATTCGCGATTCCGGAGATGGGACGTTTCTACCGTCATGTACTGATCGAGGGCAACTACCCGCATCACGGCGCAGTGGCATTCGGACATCACGGCAAGGCTCTGTTTGAGGTATTCAAGCTCATTGGCGTATGCCCGGACGAGATCGGATACAACCATCCGGCAAGCGTACCGTACCGCACGGAGAATCCGTTCGCATAAGAAAATTATAGCAGAGAATTTCAAGTCAAAAGAGGGGACACCGGATTTTCCGGTGTCCCCTTCTACATGTTTATCCTTCCCGCTATTTCAAAAAATCCTCTCTCATCGGGGAAAAGACATCACACAGCATTCCCGCTTCAAGACATTCACAGCCGTGTATGCTGCCAGACGGCATCAGAAGACTGTCGCCTGCGTTTACGACCCTGGTTTCCCCGTCGATGGTAAAAGCAAAGCTGCCTTTGATGACATAAGTAACCTGAACGTGCGGGTGAGAATGGGTATTCCCCTTTGCTCCCTTCTCAAAGGTGATTTCGCACATCATAACCTGCTCATTGTAGGACAGAATTTTGCGGGAAACACCCGGTTCGCAAGGGGTAGCTGTAACCGTTTCATTGTAAACAAACATAAAAACCTCCATCCGCAGTAACTGGATATGCAGAAAACAGCATCACTCACCGTTCTCTTTTGCATCTGGTTTTCTAGTATAGCAATTTGTAAATGCAATGTCAACACAATGTGGAACGACTTATATTTAAAGATCAGAAGGAATAATTGACAGTTTTTGCATTCTGTGAGATGATGAGTAACGATAAGGAAATGATACGGCGGCATCGCCAATGGATGATCGGATGTGGAAAGGAGCAATCATTATTATGAAAAAAGAAGTTTTTGGAACTCTGAAGGATGGGACAAGTATCTCTCTGTATACGCTGCGCAATGCGCGCGGCATGGAAGCAAAGGTGACGGATCTTGGCGCGACGCTGGTGAGCTTATTTGTGCCGGACCGGGATGGCGTGATGCGCGATGTAGTGCTTGGCTATGAGACGCCGCAGGACTATGTGGACAACACCTGCTATTTTGGCACGGTCATCGGCCGCAGCGGCAACCGGATTGACAAGGGCCGTTTTGAGATCAACGGAAAGACCTACCAGCTGGCGATCAATGACAATGAGAACAATCTGCACAGCGGTCCGGACGGCTACGATAAGCGGAAGTGGGAGGTAGCCTCTGCGGACTGCGATTCCTGCATCGAATTTTGCCTGAACAGCCCGGACGGAGACCAGGGATTCCCGGGGAACTGCCGGATCACCGTATCGTATACGCTGACGGAGGAGAATGAGCTGGTGCTGCACTATGGCGCAGACTGTGATGCAGACACAGTCGTAAACCTGACGAACCACACCTACTTCAATCTCGGCGGGCATGACAGCGGAAAGGTGCTGGATCAGAAGCTGATGCTGACCGCGAAGTACTATACGCCTGCGCGCGACCATCAGGCGATTCCGACCGGCGAGATTGTGCCGGTTGCGGGGACACCGATGGACTTTACCACAGCGAAGCCGATCGGGCAGGACATTGAGGCAGACTTCGAACAGCTGAAGTTTGTCGGCGGCTATGACCACAATTTTGCCATAAGCGAGAAGCCGGGCGAGATGAAGAAGATGGCGGAGGCATACTGCGACAAGACGGGCATCGGTCTGGAAGCGTATACAACCTGCTGCGGCATGCAGTTCTATGCGGGCAATTTCATCACAGAGTCGAAGGGCAAGGGCGGCGTTTCCTACGGTCCGCGCCACGGCTTCTGTCTGGAGTCCCAGTTCTATCCAAATGCGATCAACCAGGAGGGCTTTGCGAGTCCGCTGCTTGCGGCAGGAGAGCACTATGACTCAACGACCGTGTACAAGTTTACGGTATAAGTCGGGATCTTAAACATTCGTTTGCAGGTACTGTGCAAAAAATTGCAGACTATGCAGGCTGTCTCCTGGAGATGCTGACCGGAACAACAGAAAAGCTGCCAGGCAGAGAGGAATGCAGATGCATGTGCCAGAGGAGGTGACTAGAAGTGCGCGGGCAGGCGGATGAACGGACCAGGAAGAAAAAGAGAAAGCAGAGCGGGCGTTCCCTTGTTCTGTTGCTTGTGTTGCTGGGAGCAGCGATGTCTGCGGTTCTGCTTGGGTGGCGCTATTATCTGAGACAGATCCAGCAGGACGGCATCGCAGGGTATGCGTCGGATCAGACGTATGACCGGCATTACGTCATGATTGCGGATGATTCCTCCTCCCTGCTGTGGCAGGATATTTACCAGAATGCGAAGCGTGCGGCTGTGGAATGCGGCGCGTATCTGGAGCTGCTGAATGACTGGGAATCTGTGGAATACGAGCTGACAGATTACATGAATATCGCGGTTGCGTCGAAGGTGGATGGTATTATCGTAAAGCCGGATGGGACTGTGAAAATGCGCCAGGCAATCAACGCGGCAGAGGCGGCGGGGATTCCGGTCATTACCGTGTTGGAGGATGACAGCGCGAGCGACCGGACCAGCTTTGTCGGGGTAAACAGCTACCAGCTTGGCACCGTCTATGGCACGCAGATTTTGTCCTGTGTAGATGCGGACACAAGGCAGATTACCGTGCTGCTGAACCGCAGCGACGCCGGGAAGGATCTGGTCTACAAGCAGCTCCGTGCGACGGTGCAGGAGGGTCTTGCCAGGGGGCAGACTATCGGTATCAATTCCCTGACGAACACGCCGGGTAGTTTCTTTGGGGCGGAGGAGCTGCTCCGGAATCTGCTGCAGGACGAAGCGCAGCGGCCGGATATTCTGGTCTGTATCAACGAGACGGACAGCGAATGCGCATACTACGCAATGGTAGATTACAATCAGGTCGGGAGTGTGAAGCTGATCGGTTATTACCAGACGGAGCGGATGCTTGCGGCGGTGCAGAAGGGCATCGTTCCGATCGTCATTACCCTGGACACCGCGCAGCTCGGGACGTGCAGCATCGAGGCACTGGAGGAGTATTACAGTATGGGCTACGTGAGCAGCTATTTCAGTGTGGATCTGGATATCATTACGCAGGAAAATGTGCAGCAGTTTCTGGAGACGGAAACTTCCTGAGCATACAGAAAGTGATGATGATATTGGGTTCAGAGCCGGGGAACCAAAAATTTACAGCAGAAAGGCGGGTGCCGTATGGAGGAAAAGGCAGGCAGAAAGGGACGGCTGTCCATCCGGGTAAAGCTTTTGCTGACGTTTGCGCTGACGGCGGCGTTGATGTTCGGGATCAATCTTCTGCTGTATCAGGAGGTCAACCGCTCGATGCGGCAGCTTGACGCAGTCTATGCGACGAATGTCAGCCTGAATGAGCTCACGGAGTGCCTGGAGGAGACGCAGGGGAATATTTATACATACCTGAATACAAAAAGCTCGGATTCTCTGGAGGATTATTATCGGAATGAGCAGCGCCTGCGCGATATGCTGGCGCAGCTGAACGGCGAAAATGTAGAGAATGAGCGCAAAATGCTGGAAAAAAACATCCGGAACATGGCGGAGACGTATCTGGCCTCTGCGGAGGAGGCGGTGCAGGCAAAGCGCGGACGGAATGTCGAGCGGTATGGCGAGCTGTTTGACCGTGCGCAGCAGTATTATCAATACGTCCAGTCGGCAGTTTACCGTCTGAATGGCATGCAGTTCCGCAGCAATTCCGACAATTATACGATCTTGCTGAATTCTCTGAATTATATGGAAATTGTCAGTTCAGGAATCATGGTTGCCGCCGCGGTGGTGAACCTGCTGCTTCTGATGCTGCTGATCCGGACGATCACGGAGCCGCTGCGCCAGCTCGCGCTGTCTGCGAACGAGGTAGCCGCCGGCAATTTTGACCTCACGCTGCAGGATACAGAAAGCCGGGATGAGGTCGGGGTCGTGCAGCATGCGTTCGTAAAGATGGTGCAGAGCATCCGTGAATATATTGACCGCACACGCGAGAGCATGGAAAAGGAACAGAAAATGATGGAGCGTGAGCTTCTGATGGAGACGCACCTGAAGGATGCCCAGCTGAAGTACCTGCAGGCGCAGATCAACCCGCATTTTCTGTTCAATTCTCTGAATGCAGGCGCACAGCTCGCGATGATGGAGGATGCGGAGAAGACCAGCATTTTCATTGAGAAGATGGCGGACTTTTTCCGCTATAATGTGCGCAGAAGCGAGGGAACGGCGACGCTTGGCGAAGAGCTGGAGGCTGTGGATAATTATGTCTACATTCTGAATGTGCGGTTTGCCGGGGATATTCATTTTGAGAAGGAAGTCGCGCCGTTCCTGGAAGATGTGCAGCTGCCAAGTATGATTCTGCAGCCGCTTGTGGAAAACGCGGTGACACACGGCATCCGGGATGTGGACTGGGAGGGCTGGATTTTTCTGTCGGTTGAGCCTGCCGGGGACGAGCTGCGGATCTGTGTGCGCGATAACGGTGCGGGCATGACGGAGGAACGGATCCGGGAGGTGCTGGCGGGTAAGGCGCGTCAGACAGAGGCAGACGGAGGTTCGACCGGGATCGGGCTCGACAATGTTATCAGCCGTATGGAATTGTTCTTCGGCAGAAAGAACCTTGTGACTATTTTAAGCGATGGGCCGGGGAAAGGAACCGAGGTGCGGTTGCGGATCCCTGTAAGAAGTGAGCCGCGCGGTATCATTTAGCAGGCAGCCTGATCTGGCATATAAGCGAGCAGATACAGGGCAAGGCGGTAATGCCGGGGTACAGGAATGGATGCCCTGGCGCCCTGGTGCGTGCAGGCGCGGGCAGAGAGAAGCAGCACATAGTGAGTCATGTACAGAAGAGAAAGTTGTGAGAATACATAGATGGAAAGGGAGGATGTGCAGTGTACCGGGTATTGTTGGCAGATGATGAAGGCATTATGCTGGAGTCACTGAAAAGTATTATTACGAGCAACTTCGGGACGGAGTGCGAGCTGGCGATGGCGAAGACCGGGAGAGCGGTCGTCGAGCTGGCAGAGACGTTTCGTCCCGATATTGCATTTATGGATATCCAGATGCCCGGGATTAACGGAATCCAGGCGATCCGCGAGATCCGAAAATTTAACACAACGACAAAATTTATCATCATCACAGCGTATGATAAGTTTGATTATGCGAAGGAAGCTATTGCGCTGGGCGTTGTCGATTATCTGACAAAGCCGGTCCGAAGACAGGTGGTCGTAGAGACGCTGGAGCGTGCGATGCGTGCCATCGACGAGGAGCGGAAGAAGCGGAGCGACAACCTCAAAATTCAGGAGCGGCTGGAAACAGTCATCCCTATTGTAGAAAATGGGTTTGTGAACAGTATGCTTTTGCAGGAGGACGGGGGAGCATCTGATCTGACCTATTACAAAACGCTGCTGGATCTCACAAATGAATATGCGTATGTAGTGTTGATTCAGTTCGGGCTGCCAGGCGAGGACGGTGTTCTGACGACGCCGGTGGGCATGAGCGTGAAAATGCAGTCCTGTTATCCGGAATGCCGGAACATCTGCAAGGAATTCTTTCCATGCATCGTCGGACCGATTATGACAAACCGGATTGTGCTGGTTGTGCCGTGCGACGCAGATACGCAGGAGTACGGCGAGCGAATCCGTATCATCGAGCTTGCGCGCAATTTGATGCGGAAGCTGGGACGGATGTCTGCAGGCGGGATGGATGCGCGGTTTCGCGCCGGCATCGGCAAGCCATACCGGATGGAGGAACTGAAGCTCTCCTACCGGGAGGCGTACCGTGCGCTGAGCCAGAGTACGAGCAGTGTTGCGCATGTAGATGACTTGCCGGTGAGGGGCGAGTACGTTGGAAATTATCCGGGCGAGACAGAGCGGCAGCTGTTCGCTCTGGTCGGAAAAGGAGACTGGCTGGGAGCGCGCCAGCGTGCAAATGAGTTCTTTGACTGGATGGTGCGCAATTATTATGATGACCGGTCGGACATCCAGCTGAAGGTGCTGGAATTTGTCATCTGGGCGGAGCGCGATGCGTTCATGAAAGGCGGTATCGGGCAGTACGCTTTCCACGAACGCCGGGACTACATGTCGGCGGTGCTCGGATGCTCGGATTACCGGGAGCTGCGGGAATGGTTTCTCGGCAAGCTGGAGGAGGTTTGCCGGAAAGTCGCGACGAAGCGGGAGGAGCAGTCGGAGAGCGTCATCTCGAAGGCAAAGGCCTATATTGATGAAAATTTCGTGAAAGATTTGTCCTTAGATGAGGTGTCGCGGTACGTGAACATCAGCCCGTATTACTTCAGCAAGCTGTTCAAAGAGGAGGCGGGAGAGAATTTCATTGAGTATCTGACACGGGTGCGGATCGCACAGGCAAAAGAACTGCTGCGTGACTCCTCCTTAAGCATCAAGGAAATCTGTGTGCGCTGCGGGTACAGCGATCCGAACTACTTCAGCCGGATCTTCAAGAAGCAGGAGGACGTGACACCGAGCGAATACCGGGAGCGGCTGTAGATAATCCGAACCGGAAAGGAGGCAGGGATGGGAAGAGGAAGACGAGGAGCCAACTATTGGGCAGCTTGGCTGGTGCTACTTGGAGCAGCGCTTTTGCTCGTGGGGTGTGGGACGGCTGTTCCGGAGGAGAAGATGCCGGTGGCAGAGCAGTCTGACCGGCTGCAGATCGGGATGAGTTTTGACTCCTTCGTGATCGAGCGGTGGCTGCGCGACCGGGACCAGTTCGAGCTGACGGCGAAGGAACTTGGCGCGGATGTGAACGTGCAGGTGGCGAACGGCAGCGCACAGGAGCAGATTTCCCAGATTCAGTACTTTATTAAGAAGAAAGTGGATGTGATCGTCGTTATCGCGGTGGACGGTGAGGCGCTGGCCGAGGTCGTGGAGGAGGCAAAGGACGAAGGGATCCGTGTAATTTCCTACGACCGTCTGCTTGTCAACGCGGATAGTGATCTGTACATATCTTTTGATAATGAAAAGGTCGGCACGCTGATGGGAGAGGCAATCGCTTCGGCGCTGCCGGATGGCGGGAATATCTTCGCAATTTATGGATCGCCGACCGATAATAACGTGGCAATGGTACAAAAGGGCTTCCTGGACGCGATCAAAGGGAAGGGCCTGGAAATTGTCTACTCCAATTACTGTGGCAACTGGCTGGCGGAGCTTGCATTCGATGCAGTGGAGGAGGGACTCTCGACGACGCCGCGCAATCTGGCTGGGGTCATGTGCGGCAATGATGACCTTGCGAGTCAGGCATTTCGCGCGCTTGCAGAGAACCGGCTTGCCGGGCGCGTCGTGCTGGTCGGGCAGGACGCGGAGCTATCCGCTTGCCAGCGTATCGTCGAGGGAACACAGACGATGACGGTCTACAAGCCGGTCGAGCAGCTTGCCATGCGGGCTGCAGAATTCGCGGCAGCGCTCGGCTACGAAAAAATGCTGGCAGAGAGGCGCATTCAAGAGAGAGAAATTCCGGATCTCGCGCTGCAGCGGGCAGCGGAGCTGAAAGAGCTTGCCACCATCAACGATGCAGGCACGCCTGCGCAGTACCTGGCAGAAGTGGAGGGGGTGGGGCAGCAGGATGTGCAAGTATCCATGGACGAGGAACGTATAACCGTAGACATAGGCGCAGGGCACCAGATCCCGTACTACGCCATCGATCCGATCGCCGTCACCAGAGAGAACATCGACGAGGTCATCATCGGGAGCGATTTCCATACGCATGAAGATGTATATAGAAACGTAGAGTAAGTGAGCGGTTACAGTTCAGCCAATCACTGTCCAGAGAACCTGGGGACATACTTCTCGGCCGGGTAGCATTGTCTCGCGGCCAGCCTCTGTCAACCGCACATTTTTGGCACAATTATTTCCTGTTCTGCACAAAAAAAGTTTTGTATTCTCAAAAATTTACAGCACTTTGCAATCCTGTCCAGATGCGTTCGTGATAAGATAAGCTCATCAAAAAGAAACGCGGCGCCGGGAACCCCCGGGCTGCAGTGCTTATCAAAAGGAGGATACAAACCTATGAAAAAGAGAATTGTCGTACTTGCTGCAGCTACAGCTTTAAGCGCACTGGCATTCGGAACCATGGCAAACGCAGAAGAGTCCAAGGGACTGATCGGTGTTGCGATGCCGACACAGGATCTCCAGAGATGGAATCAGGACGGCGAGAATATGAAGGCTCAGCTGGAAGAGAAGGGCTACGAGGTAGATCTTCAGTACGCTGGCAACGAAGTACAGACGCAGGTATCTCAGATCGAGAACATGATCGCGAACGGCGACCAGCTTCTCGTTATCGCATCGATCGAGGGCGATTCTCTCGGAACCGTACTCGCGCAGGCAAAGGAAGCAGGCATCCCGGTTATCGCATATGACCGTCTGATCATGAATACGGATGCAGTTTCCTACTACGCAACCTTCGACAACTATCTGGTAGGTAAGACACAGGGCCAGTACATCGTAGATGCTCTGGATCTTGAGAACCAGGACGGACCGTTCAACCTTGAGATGGTAACAGGCGATCCGGGTGACAACAACGTAAACTTCTTCTTCGGCGGCGCTATGGACGTTCTTCAGCCGTACATCGACGCGGGCAAGCTGGTTGTTCCGTCCGGACAGATGACGAAGGATGAGGTTGCTACGGCAAACTGGGCAACCGATGCAGCACAGTCCAGATTCGAGAATATCCTTTCCTCGAACTATGCAGACGGCACACCGCTGCACGCAGTACTTGCTTCCAACGACTCCACCGCGCTTGGCGTAGTGAACGCTCTGGCAGCAAACTACACGAACGACGTATACCCGATTATCACTGGTCAGGACTGCGATATCGCAAACGTTCCGAACATCATTGAGGGCAAGCAGGCGATGTCCGTATTCAAGGATACGCGTGCACTGGCATCCAAGGTTGTTGAGATGGTTGACGCTGTTATGCAGGGAACCGAGGCTCCGGTAAACGATACCGAGACCTATGACAACGGCACAGGCGTGATCCCGTCCTACCTCTGCGAGCCGGTGGCAGTTACCGTTGACAATTACAAAGAGATGCTGATCGACTCCGGATACTACACAGAGGAGCAGCTTCAGTAAATGTAAGTAAAGTGTAAGAACACAGGCGGGCCCTTTCGCCCGCCTGTTCTGTGTAAACACAGTTCAGCCATACAGGAAAACGGGCGGAGCGTAGAAGCATTTGGCCACAGACAGGCGCTGCGCAGCAAGCGCGTCAGCGGTTTGTATGGCGTTCTGGAAGAAAGAGTAGGGAGGGAGCAATTTTGGCAAAGATCCTGTTGGAAATGAAAAATATCACCAAAACATTCCCCGGCGTGAAAGCACTTGACAATGTAAACCTCCAGGTGGAGGAAGGCGAGATCCATGCTCTGGTTGGCGAAAACGGAGCCGGAAAGTCGACTCTGATGAATGTACTTTCCGGTGTCTATCCGTATGGATCGTACGAGGGTGATATTATTTATAAAGGGGAAGTGTGCAAATTCCAGACGATCCGGCAGAGTGAGGAAAAAGGAATCGTCATCATCCATCAGGAGCTGGCTCTCGTGCCGTATATGACCATCGGAGAGAACCTGTTCCTCGGAAATGAACGCGGAAAAAAGGCTGCCATCAACTGGGATGAGACTTACGGGATGGCGGATCAATATATCAGGCAGGTAGGGCTGACGGAATCGTCCCGCACGCTGATTAAGGACATCGGCGTCGGCAAGCAGCAGCTCGTCGAGATCGCGAAGGCGCTGGCAAAGAATGCGAAGCTCCTGATCCTGGATGAGCCGACCTCGTCTCTGAACGAGCAGGATTCCCAGGCACTCTTGGACCTGCTTCTGAAGTTCAAGAAGGAAGGCATGACCTGTATCATTATCTCGCACAAGCTGAACGAGGTATCCTACGTTGCGGATAAGATTACGGTCATCCGTGACGGCTCCACGATCGAGACTCTGAAGAAGGGTGTGGACGACTTCTCCGAGGACCGCATCATCAAAGGCATGGTAGGAAGAGAGATCGCTGACCGGTTCCCGAAGCGTCCTGGTGTGAAGATCGGTGAGACGGCGCTTGAGGTGAAAAATTGGACCGTGCATCACCCGGTTTACAGTGAGCGCAAGGTCGTGGACAATGTATCCTTCAAGGTGCGCAAGGGCGAAGTGGTCGGCATCTCCGGCCTGATGGGAGCAGGGCGCACGGAGCTGGCAAAGAGTATTTTCGGGAAGAGCTACGGCACCAATATTTCCGGTTCCCTTTACCTGAACGGCAAGGAAGCCCATCTGAAAAACGCGAGAGACGCAATTCGGCACAAGATCGCGTATGTGACAGAGGACCGCAAGGGCGATGGACTGATCCTGAGCAATCCGATCCGGATCAACACGACCCTGGCGAACCTCGATGCAGTGAGCAGCAGGGGAGTCATCGACCGGGATAAAGAGTATTCAGTGGCGGTTGAGTATAAGAAGAAGCTGAATACCAAATGCCCGACAGTAGAGCAGAACGTCGGGAACTTAAGCGGCGGCAACCAGCAGAAGGTGCTTCTGGCCAAGTGGATGTTCGCGGATCCGGATGTTCTGATCCTCGATGAGCCGACAAGAGGTATCGATGTGGGCGCAAAGTACGAGATCTACTGTATCATCAATGACCTTGTGGCTGCCGGAAAATCGGTCATCATGATTTCCTCGGAGCTGCCGGAGGTGCTTGGCATGTCCGACCGGATCTACGTCATGAATGAGGGAAAGATCGCAGGGGAGCTTTCCAAAGAGGAAGCGACGCAGGAAAAGATCATGGCGTGCATTCTGCGGTCCTCCGGAAAAAAGACTGGCAAAGCAAACGCGTAGAAGGATGAGTGGAGCAAAGGAGAGTTAGCTATGGATAAGGCGAAATTAAAAGTTGGAATTCAAAAGTATACGATGATTATCGTACTGGTGCTCGTAATGCTGTTCTTTACGTGGGGCACAGAGGGTAAAATCCTTCTCCCGCAGAATATCACAAACCTGATTTCTCAGAATGCGTATGTGTTCGTACTCGCAACTGGTATGCTGCTGTGCATCCTTACCGGCGGAAACATTGACTTGTCAGTCGGTTCCGTTGTCTGCTTTGTCGGTGCGGTCGGCGGCGTGATGATGGAAAATATGAAGCTTCCGATTGGTATCGCGGTCATCCTGATGCTGATCCTCGGTGCGCTGATCGGCGCATGGCAGGCGTTCTGGATTGCGTTTTTGCGGATCCCGCCGTTTATCGTGACACTGTCCGGCATGCTGGTGTTCCGCGGTCTTTCCAATATTGTCCTTGGCGGCAAGACACTGCCGATCAAGTCAGAAATGTTTGTCCAGCTGTTCGGCGGCGGCGCGAACTGCTACGTACCGGATTTCCTGGGCAGCGGCGAAGGGCTGAACATGGTAGCTATGGGAGTCGGTACCATTGCCTGCGTCCTTTTTATCCTGATGACGGTGCGCGGCGACCTGAACCGCAGAAAGAAAGGCTATGAGACAGAAAACCCTGTTGCGATGTACGGGAAGATGATTGTGATCTGTGCGGTGATCCTGTTCGTAACCTGGAAGCTGGCACAGCACAAGGGTATTCCGACCTCCCTCGTATGGGTGCTGCTCGTTGTTCTTGTCTACGGCTACATCACGAGCAAGACGACCGTCGGCCGCTACTTCTATGCAGTCGGCGGCAATGAGAAGGCGACAAAGCTTTCCGGTATCAATACGAATATGGTGTACTTCATCGCGTATACGAACATGGGCTTCCTCGCGGCGCTGGCAGGTATGCTGACGATCGCGCGTATGACGAGCGCACAGCCGACCTACGGCCAGAACTATGAGATGGATGCAATCGGCTCCTGCTTCATCGGCGGCGCGTCCGCGTACGGCGGAGTCGGAACAGTTCCCGGCGTTATCATCGGAGCCGTTCTGATGGGTATCATCAACCAGGGCATGTCCATCATGGGTACAGACCAAAACATGCAGAAAGTCGTCAAGGGCCTTGTGCTGCTGGCAGCTGTCATCTTTGATGTCGTCAGCAAGAAGAAGTCCGAATAATAAGTATGTAATCTCGTCGGCATCCTCCAGCTTTGGTGTCCTGCGCAGGGAGTTTGAGGACATGAGAGGGAATGATGTGTCAGGCGAAAGCACACCTTCGTGAGCGGGCATAATTGGAAAGCGATTTCTTCCGGTTGTGTCCGTGCACGGAGGATTTTTTTATTCTCTCCATTTTCTTTTTCTGTTTTTTCTGATAAAATAGCGTTATGGTGCGAAGGTGTCGTCGATAGAAGCCAACGCGGTCTGTTTTCCCGGTCGCGCGGATGGAAAACCTCAGCGGTTTTCGTTATACAGTACAAAGGAGTATCGCTATGACAGATACGGGACAGGAAGAAATGATAGGCTCAAGACAGAAAAAGTCTGCCGGCGTGCTGTCGTCTCTGGCAGTTTATATGCGTTCCCACATGTGGTGTACCTTTGCGGGAGTGATTCTGATTGCAGTGCTGATGCTGCTCTTGCTTGTCATGTTTTATATGAGGGAGCAGTATTACAGTTTCCTGCTGGATACGACTTACACGACGGAACAGGCGCTGCTGGATTCTGTGAGCGAGAGCCTGACGGCTGCGATGGAGGACTACATCCGGATTGGTTCGAATATCTGTGTGGACGCGGATGCGCTGACGGACACCAATCTGCGCGGGACGATTGACGAGTTTGCAGCCGGTGACAGGGGCGCTGGTGCAAAGCAGCGGATGAAAAATGCGCTGCGGGTCACGGGAAATTTTTCCAATATGATTGTCGGGGTCGCCGTGGCAAATCAGAATGGGATACTTTATCAGTTTGACAAATACGAGGTATCGACAACGACACGGGTCGATATCTGGGATGACCAGAGCGAGGCGGAGTCGATCTTTGCTCAGATGCGGGAACTGAATTCCGGAAAACAGATACCGCGGTATTTGATTCTGCCCAGCCCCTATGAGCACCCCAATGTGCCGGGAAAAGGAATCCTCAGCATCGCGTTTCCGTTCCGCGACGGCTTTTCCTATCAGAATATTCCGTGCATTCTTCTGCTGACGTTTCAGACCTCGTCACTCGAGGAGATCCTGGGGCAGCTGACGGCGGGACATCTGGACTATATACAAGGGTATATCGAGGATGAGGACGGCAGGATTTTACTGCATACCGAGGGCAAGGATCTGATTGGAGAGGATGCGCAGACTTATCAGGAACAGCGCCGTCTGACCGATATTGCCATGCCGCTCGGCAGCTATGGATGGACTCTGCACGCGGTCATCGATGAGCAGCAGATTCTGGCAAAGGTGGATGCGAGCTATCAGCCGCTTTTGCTACTGTTTTTCGTGGCGCTGCTTGTGGTACTTGGGCTGCTGCTCTGGGCGTGCCAGCGGGCGCTGCAGCCGGTTTCTATGATCAGTGAGTCTATTTCGAAGGTGCGCTGCGGCAGTACCAGGGAGCGGATCCCGATCCTTGGCACGAACGAAATCTGGCAGCTGGCTGATTCCTACAACCGCATGCTGGATGCGATCAGTCTTGCCAATCAGGAGGTGGAGCATGAGCATGCGCGTGTGATCGAGAACATGCAAATGAAGCAGAACGCGGAGCGCGAGGCGCTCGAATCCCAGATCAACGCGCACTTTATCTGCAATACGATCAATGCGATCAACTATGAGGCGATTGACAGCGGGAACTATAAGGTGTCTGTACTGCTGAAAAAGCTTTCCAATATCCTGCGCTATACATTTGACCAGAAGCATCAGAACGTCTACATGCGCCAGGAGATTGTCTGGATTGAGCAGTATCTGTATCTGCAGCGGGAACGGCTGGAGACCGTGTTTGATTATGAGATTGAATTTGATCCGGACTATGATAACTGGCCGTGCCGCAAGCTGATGCTGCAGCCGTTCGTGGAAAATTCAATCAGCCATGGGTTTGAAGGAATGCGCGAGGGCGGCTTCATCCGGATCTGCGGAGAGGGCTACCGCGAATTTCTTAAGATTACGATTGAGGACAACGGCTGCGGGATGGATGAAGGACGCCGCACGGTGATCCAGCAGATCCTGGAGAATCCGAGAGTGGCAAGGGAAAAGGAGGTCGGCATCGGGATTTCCAATGTACTCACACGGATGAGGATGTACTATGGAGAAAAATTTCAGGTAGCATTTGAGACGGAGGAAGGAAAAGGTACCAGGTTTACCTTTATTCTTCCGACACCGCCGCAGAACAATGTCAGGCGAAGGGAGATGGAATTTGATGAAAATATTAATAGCGGAGGATGAGCCGCGTGCCATGCGGGGACTGAGGAGCCTGATTACATCACTCTCGCCGGAATACCAGATCGTAGGAGAGGCGGCTGACGGCAGCCAGGCGCTGGAGCTGATGCAGGCCACCCATCCGGATGTCGTGTTTACGGATCTGAAGATGCCGCGCATGGATGGGATTGCGCTGATCCGGGCGGCGAAGGCCATGTCCCTGTCGGCGGAGTATGTGCTGGTCACGGCGTACGAGGAGTTTGAGGTAGCGCGCCAGGCGATCTGCCTTGGAGTCTTTGATTATCTGGTAAAGCCGATCACAGTCGAGGATGTTCAGCGGGTGCTTGCGCGGCTGGAGGCAAAGCGCAGCGGGGCAGAAGAGATCCAGGAGAGCAAAGGCTCTCTGAAGGACCAGTATCCGGAGGCACACCCGCTTGTGCGCAAGACGCTGCATATTATTGAGGAGGGTTATGCCTCCCGTCTGAATCAGAAAGAGCTCGCGACAACGCTCGGCATCTCACAGGAGTACCTGTGTTACTTATTTAATAAGGATGTGGGAGAGCCTTTTTCCAAATTTCTGAAGAAATACCGGATCGAGGCTGCGAAGCGGCTGCTGTCGGAGCGGGTCGTTCCGAGGGACGAGGTCCCCTACAGTGTCGGCTTTTCCGATCCGAAATACTTTGGAAAGGTCTTCCGGGAGATTACCGGGATGAGTGTGACCGAGTATCTGAAGATGGTGTGAGAATACCTTGGGGCGGCGGCCCGGACTACAGTTCAGGCGACCTGAGAGAAGCGGAGTGCAGACGCAGGACGTGATGAAGAGCAGGATGCCTGGAGAACGGGCATCCTGACGGATAAAGACGAAAACAAACGAAACCAATATCGTCAATATGCACATAAAATAATGCGCTCACAGCATGAAAATAAGCATTATATTAAAAAATTACTCCTGATCTTAAAATTCTCCTCTAAAATTTTCCTCCTATCTTAAAATTGACAGTTTCCTTTTGCCTGTAAAAAAGCGATAATAGAGACATCAAATCGGGCGTGTCCCATCGGATTGCCGGACAGGACTACGGTACGCCAAAGGGCAGCGATCCCAAGAAGGAGGCATTTTTTATGCAGAAACATATGAGAAGAAACCTGGCTATGATCCTGAGTGGTGCAATGGCAATGTCGATGATGGCTGGCTTTGCAGCATCTGCGGAGGATGGATCCGATATCGGTGAGCCGAACGGCGGCGCGGAAGTGACGCTGTGGCACTATTTTGAGCATGAGGCTACGGCGCTGAATCAGATGGTAAAGCAGTACAACGAATCCCAGAGCGATATTTACATCGTTCCGACCTTTGTATCGCGTGACGAGCTGATGAAGCAGTATACGATTGGTGCAGTATCCGGCGAGCTGCCGGACATCGGAATGGTGGACTCGCCGGATATGGCATCCTATATTTCCCTCGGCGTATTTGAGGACATCACAGAGTACGTGCAGGACTGGGAAGATCTCGCACAGTTCTATCCGGGCCCGATGGCCAGCGTAAAGGATGCAGACGGAAAGATCTACGGACTTCCGAACAACTCCAACTGCCTGGCGCTGCTGTGCAATATGGATATTCTGAATGCTGCCGGCGTTGAGAATCCTCCGACAACCTGGGAAGAGTTAAGAGAAGTATGTGAGAAGACGACGGATCCGGATAATGGCGTATATGGCCTTGCTATGAGCGCGATCTCGAATGAGGAGGGTACCTTCCAGTACATCCCGTGGCTGTATGGCGCAGGCGCAGATGTGACAGACGTAGACTCTGAGGCAGGCGTTGAGGCTCTTACCTATCTGAGCGGTCTTGTCAAGGACGGTCTGATGAGCAAAGAGGTTGTAAACTGGGGCCAGGGCGATGCTTACAATGCATTCCTCGCTGGCAAGGCAGCAATCCTTGAGTCCGGTACATGGCAGATTGCAACTCTGGACGGACAGGATGCAGATAAGGTTACATTTAATTACAAGTACGTTCCGATGCCGGCAAAGGATGGCAAGCAGGCAACGGTTATCGGCGGTGAGAACTTTGGCGTATGTGCAGGCAGCGAGCATGTTGCAGAGTGCGCAGAGTTCCTGAAATCCATGATGTCCGCGCAGAACAATGCAGACTGGTGTGAGATCGCAGGAAAGCTCCCGATCCGTGGCGATGCAGTGAATCTGAAGGATTTCTGGACGGCTGACGAGCGTTACAAGGTATTCAACGATTCGATGGATTTTGCAGTGGCAAGAGGCCCTCACGAGTCATGGCCGACCATCTCTGAGGCTATTTATACGGCTGAGCAGTCTGCAATTCTCGGTGAGAAGGAGCCGGCGGATGCGCTTGCAGCGGCAGTGATCGATCCGATCCTGGCAGAGACACCGATCGCGGCACAGTAAGAATGAAAGTCTTTAGCATATAAGAAAAATAGCGTAGTGTAAGAGGCTGCCGCATGTTGTGTGCGGCAGTCTCTGTTCTGCCCTGGAAAGGATGTGAGATTGTGAGAGCGAGATCCACAATAGCGGCAAAAAGAAGGCGTGAGGGATATACTTTTATTCTTCCGGGATTTGCATATATGCTGATTATCCTGGGGTACCCTCTGATTTATAATATAATTTTGAGCTTTAAAAACGTAAATGTAAAGACGTTTGCGTCCGGCACCTCGGTATTTGTCGGCTTTCAGAATTATATCGAGCTGTTCCAGAATGAGACATTCCGGCTGGTGCTGAAGAATACTTTTGTCTTTACCATTTTCTGTCTGTTGTTCCAGTTTACCATCGGTTTTATCTTCGCCCTGTTTTTCTCCCAGAAATTTACACTGGCAGGACCGATCCGCGGCATGGTGCTGGTCGGCTATATGATGCCGATGTCCGTGACGGCGCTGCTGGGCAAAAACATGTTCGATGTATCGAGCGGCGTAATCAATGATCTGCTGATGAAGCTGCATCTGATCAACGCGCCGGTTGAGTGGCTGCTGGGCGGCGGTACGGCGATGGCTGCGGTGATTGCCGTAAACTGCTGGGTCGGCATTCCGTTCAACATGCTGCTTTTGACTTCCGGTCTGACCGGGATTTCCCAGGAGCTGTATGAAAGCGCGAGCGTGGACGGCGCGACCTGGGGCCAGCGCTTCCGCTATATCACGCTTCCGCTGATGAAGCCGGCGATTATGTCGGTGCTGATGCTTGGCTTTATCTACACCTTCAAAGCGTTTGACCTGATGTTTATCATGACCAGCGGCGGACCACTGAATGCAACAGATGTGCTCGGCACATATTCTTACACTTTGTCCTTCAAGCAGTATGAATTTTCGAGAGGCTCCGCGACGGCGATGGTGCTGTTCTGCTGCCTGTTTGTGATCGGATTGTTCTATCTGCGCCTGATTTCAAAGGAGGAGGAATAGTATGGAAAAGACAGCAGCAAAAGCGACCTTTGCCAGCTCAAAGGAGAAGCGCAAAAATTATATCAACGGCGCGATCGCGATTCTGATCGCCGTGATTTTCCTGTTTCCGATCTACTGGCTTGTGGCGATGTCCTTCAAGTCCGACGCGGAGTCCTTCGGAAAAATCGTAACCTATTATCCACATGAGTTCACTCTGAAGCCATGGATTGAAAATTTCTCCGACGCAGAATTTGTGAAGTCCCTGAAGAACAGCATGATCATCGCGCTGCTCTCCATGACACTCTCCATGACATTCGGCGTGCCGGCGGCCTACGGCATGGGACGCTACAAGGTGCCGGGCAGCAAAGGCTTTCTGCTGACCTTCCTTGTGACGCAGATGCTTCCGGCTTCCCTGATGCTGACCCCGATGTACCTGATTTTCAACAAGCTGAATCTGCTCGGCACGTACTTGGGACCAGCGCTTGCGATCTCTTCCGGATCAATTCCGTTTATTGTCGTGACGCTGCGGCCGTACTTCAAAAGTGTGCCGACCGCGTTGGACGATGCTGCCCGGATCGACGGGTGCGGTGTGTTCCGCTCCTTCTTCAAGATCATGATCCCGGCGATCAAGACCGGAATCATCACGGTCGTTGTTATCTCGTTCCTGAACGGATGGAATGACCTCGCATACTCCATGACCTTCAATGTAAAGCCGGAGATGCGTCCGCTAACCGCGAACATCTATAAATTCCAGAGCAAATGGGGAACGAAGTGGAACTGTATCATGGCATACGGCACCATCCTGGTGCTTCCGGTTATCCTGCTGTTCGTATTCCTGCAGAAATATATTGTGGGCGGATTGACGGCAGGTGCAGTGAAGGAGTAAAGGAGGACAGAAAATGATCAGACAGGAAGGAAATAAGGTATATCGCCGGTTTGACAAGGAGCTGCTCTGCATCGAACCGTGGGGAGAAAACAGCTTTCGGGTGCGCGCAACGCAGCGCTACGAGTTTGTGCCGGAAGATGAGGTGTCGGCACTGATCGCGCCGCAGGAATGTGAGATCCGGGTGTACGAGAGCGGTACGGATACCGTGATAGAAAATGGCAGACTGCGCTGCGAGATCACGAGAACCGGGAAGCTGCGCTTTTTGAATCAGGACGGAAAGCTGCTGCTCGAGGAGTATGAGCGGATCCGCGGGATGCACGAGGAGGGGCGCAAGGAGTTTAACAGTGCGCTCGAGATCGTACCGCGCACCTTTGAACCGCATCCTTGTACGGATAATTACAGGCTGACGGTGCGGTTCGAGCCGGTGGACGGCGAGAAGCTCTACGGGATGGGGCAGTACCAGCAGCCGTATCTGGATGTAAAGGGCTGTACGCTCGAGCTGGCGCACCGCAATTCGCAGGCGAGTGTTCCGTTTGTGCTCTCAAGCAATGGCTATGGCTTTCTCTGGAATAACCCGGCGATTGGCAGTGTTACCTTTGGCAAAAATGTGACCGAGTGGACAGCACGCTCGACGAAGCAGATGGACTACTGGATCACGGCAGGAGACACCCCGGCACAGATCGAGGAGGCGTATGCGAACGCGACCGGGAAAGTGCCGATGATGCCGGAGTACGGGATGGGCTTCTGGCAGTGCAAGCTGCGCTATCAGACGCAGGAGGAGATCCTGGAGGTAGCGCGCGAGTATCACCGCCGCGGGATTCCGGTGGATGTGATTGTTGCAGACTTTTTCCACTGGCCGGCGCAGGGAGACTGGAAGTTTGATAAAGACTATTGGCCGGATCCGGCAGCGATGGTGCGGGAGCTCAAGGAGATGGGCATCGAGCTGATGGTTTCAGTCTGGCCGACGGTCGACCAGGAGAGCGAGAACTATGAGGAGATGGCGGAGCTCGGCTATCTGACGCGCTCAGAGTACGGCAGGCGCCTGGGACAGCTTGGCGATGCCTGCATTATTGATGTGACGAACCCGGGCGGCCGGGCGTATGTCTGGGATAAAATTAAGAAGAATTATTATGAGAATGGGATCCATATTTTCTGGCTTGATGAGGCGGAACCGGAGTTCACAGGCTATGAATATGAGCATTACCGGTATCTGCGCGGCGCGGATGTTGAGGTCGGGAATATTTTCCCGAAGGAATATGCGCGCATGGCCTATGAGGGCATGGAAGCAGAGGGGCAGCAGAATATTGTGAATCTCCTGCGCTGCGCGTGGGCGGGCAGCCAGAGATACGGCGCGCTCGTGTGGTCCGGTGATATCGACTCTTCGTTCCGTTCCCTGCGCAATCAGCTTGCAGCGGGCCTGAATATGGGAATCGCGGGTCTTCCGTGGTGGACGACCGATATCGGAGGCTTCCACGGCGGCAATATCCATGACCCGAAGTTCCATGAGATTCTGGTCCGGTGGTTTGAGTTTGGCGCGTTCTGTCCGGTGATGCGTCTCCACGGGTTCCGTGAGCCGTTCAAAGAGCCGATCGGCACGACCGGCGGCGGGCGGACCATCAGCGGCGCGGCAAATGAGATCTGGAGCTATGGCGATGAGGTCTATGAGATCTGCAAAAAGTACATACTCCTCCGCGAGAAGCTGCGCCCATATGTGCGCCGGCTGATGACGGAAGCACACGAGAAGGGGACGCCGGTTATGCGCCCGCTGTTCTATGACTTCCCGGAGGATGGGAAGGCGTGGGAGATCGAGGACCAGTATATGTTCGGCCCGGAGTTCCTGGTGGCGCCGATTCTGTATGCGGACCAGAGGGAGCGCACGCTGTACCTGCCAGAAGGCAGCTGGAAGCACATCTTTAACGGAAAGGTCTATGAGGGCGGCCAGATGGTGACGGTGGACGCTCCGATCGACGAGCTGCCGGTCTTCGCACGCGGAGCGTCGGCAGAGGAATGATAAATAGAAAAGGAGAAGGCCAATGAAAGAGCTCTTCGGCTTTGATGGTGGTTTTATAAATGGCTGCAGCATGCTCTTCGATCTGTTCGTACTGGGGCTGCTGTGGATCCTGTGCAGTCTGCCGGTTGTCACGATCGGTGCGTCCTCGGCAGCGCTCTACTATGCAGTCGTCAAGAGCGTAAAAAAGCGGAACGGCTACGCGGCGCGGGAGTTCTTTCGTTCCTTCCGGTGTAATCTTGTGCCGGGGATCTTCCTGACAGTCATTGTGCTGGCTGTGACGTTTGTGCTGCAGCTGAACATCGGCATCCTGAATGCCAGGACAGACAGCTATGTCGGCCTGTTTTTCATCTGTGTCTATGTGGTGGCCCTGGTCTACGTGGCGCTGGCGGCCTGCTACCTCTTTCCGGCGCTTTCCCGCTTCGCCATGGGCCCGGGCTGGCTTCTGAAGCTGTCGCTCTATATGGTTGTGAAGTATCTGGGAACGTCGGTTGTGCTCGCTCTGATCGTCGTCAGTGCCGGGGCATTCATTTTCCGTATCCCGATGCTGCTGTTTGTACTTCCGGGGCCGGCGGTCTGGCTGATCTCGGAATTTATGGAACGCGTGTTAAAGAAGCATGAGCCGGAGGATTCTGCTGATGGAGCGTAGGACTCCACATTGGAAACCCAGCCGGTTTACCGCTTTTATCGGAGGGGCATAGAACCCTCCAGACGTGGGAAAGGAGGGGGGGCCGGCGTTTCGTCTGCTTGTTGCGATTTTTATAGTTTCGCCATGCCAGAACCTTCGAATTTCGGAAAATCTACCGAAATAGAAAAAGACACTTGCAATTTTGCGAAAAGAAGAGTATTTTAATACACAGAACGAGGGTGTTCCATAAGAAGTTGTGGAATGCCCTTCTTTTCTATCAGGAGGCTGATAAGTACGAGAAGGAAAGAGGAGAAGTTATGGGAGAATATTTCAATGTAGCTGACATCTTTGGTGAGGACGTGTTTTCCGATAAGGTCATGCAGGAGCGTCTTCCCAAAAAGGTATACCGGGCGCTGAAGAAGACAATCGAGGAAGGCACGCAGCTGGATCTTGCGACAGCGGATGTGATTGCTGCGGCGATGAAAGATTGGGCAATCGAGAAGGGCGCGACCCATTATACGCACTGGTTCCAGCCGCTGACTGGCGTGACGGCGGAGAAGCATGATTCCTTTATTACGGCCCCGAATCCGGATGGCACGATCCTCATGGAGTTTTCGGGCAAGGAGCTGATCAAGGGTGAGCCGGATGCCTCTTCCTTCCCGTCAGGCGGACTGCGCGCGACCTTTGAGGCGCGCGGCTATACGGCATGGGACTGCACGTCTCCGGCATTTGTGCGGCATGATGCGGCAGGCGCGACCTTGTGCATCCCGACGGCCTTCTGCTCCTACACCGGCGAGGCGCTGGACCAGAAGACGCCGCTGCTGCGCTCTATGGAAGCAATCAATACGCAGTCGTTGCGTCTGCTGCGTCTGTTTGGAAATACAACCTCGAAGCGTGTGACTCCGTCGGTCGGACCGGAGCAGGAGTACTTCCTGGTCGATGAGAAGAAATTTCTTCAGAGAAAGGATCTGATCTTTACCGGGCGCACACTGTTTGGCGCGATGCCGCCGAAGGGGCAGGAACTGGATGACCACTACTTCGGGACGATCCGCCAGCGTATTGCTTCCTTTATGAAGGATGTCAATCTGCAGCTTTGGAAGCTCGGCGTGACAGCGAAAACCCAGCACAACGAGGTGGCTCCTGCGCAGCACGAGCTGGCTCCGATTTACGCGGAGGCGAACGTCGCGGTTGACCATAACCAGATTGTGATGCAGACTTTAAAGCGCGTGGCGTGCCAGCATGGCATGAAGTGCCTGCTGCATGAGAAGCCGTTCGCAGGTGTGAATGGCTCCGGCAAACATAACAACTGGTCGCTTGCCACAGATGACGGCATCAATCTGCTGGATCCGGGCAAGACCCCGCATGAAAATGTACAGTTTTTACTGGTACTTACCTGTATTCTGAAGGCAGTCGATACATATGCGGACTTGCTGCGTGAATCTGCGGCGGATCCAGGCAATGATCATCGTCTTGGCGCGAACGAGGCGCCGCCTGCAATCATCTCCATCTTCCTTGGCGAGCAGCTTCAGGATGTGATGACCCAGCTGATCAGCACCGGTACCGCGACGCACTCGATCAAGGGCGGCGTGCTGGAGACCGGTGTAAAGACGCTTCCGGATCTGACGAAGGATGCGACGGACCGCAACCGTACTTCACCGTTTGCATTCACCGGAAATAAATTTGAGTTCCGTATGGTCGGTTCCCGCGATTCGATTGCGTCCCCGAACATCGTGCTGAATACCATTGTCGCGGATGCGTTCTGCGATGCGTGCGATCTTCTGGAAAAGGCGGACGATTTCGATACAGCAGTGCACGATCTGATCAAGCAGTACGCGTCTGAGCATCAGAGAATCGTTTTCAATGGAAACGGATACGCGGACGAGTGGGTTGCGGAGGCAGAGCGCAGAGGCCTGCCGAATATCAAGTCGATGGTGGACGCGATCCCGGCATTGACGACAGAGAAGGCGATTCAGCTCTTTGGCCGTTTTAAGGTATTCACGAAGGCGGAGCTGGAGTCCCGTGTCGAGGTCAAGTATGAGAACTACGCGAAGGCGATCAATATTGAGGCACGCACGATGATCGATGTGGCGAGCAAGCAGATCATCCCGGCAGTCATCAAGTATACGAAGGTACTGGCGGATACGATCAACGCAGTGACTGCGGCAGGCGCGGAGGTTTCCGTGCAGACGGAGCTGCTGCAGGAGACGAGCGCACTGCTTTCGGATACGAAGGTGGCACTGGCGAAGCTGACCGAGGTGACGAATGAGGCGGCGAAGCTGCCGGAGGGCGAGACAAAAGCACGCTACTACTATGAGGTCGTGACCGCTGCGATGGCGGAGCTGCGCGCGCCGGTCGATGCACTGGAGATGATTGTTGATAAGGACATGTGGCCGATGCCGTCCTATGGCGATCTGCTGTTTGAAGTATAAGAAGACTAAGAAAGTCAATGTATAGATGAATTAGAAGAGGGTGTTGCAAAATACGCCAAGGCTGCAAACTCTGGCAGTTATATACCAGAGAATGTAGATTTCGGCAGTTTTGCAACACCCTCTTAAGGTTGTTGATTGTAGTTTGCCTGGATGTTTGCGGACTGCTATCGCCGGGCTTATCCAGGAAATGGTCAGCCAGTCTGTAAGAGTTGTCGGATGCGTAAGATGCGGGAAACAATGAAAAAGAGGGTGGCCGAGTACCTGAGCTTGTGCTCTCACTGCATTTTCGACACCCTCTTTGAGGTCGTCGAGAGCCCGGGGTACGGACTCTCTCTAAAAAGAAGAAAGGGAGGATGCCAGACTATTATGGATAGTCCGGCAGAATTATGAAAAAGTTTCGAAATAAAACTTGTAAGCAAGAATAAAATATCTTTCTGTCAATAGTATAAAGAGCAGAAGTGAAAAAAGAGTGATTGCTTCTTAAAAATTCATTGAATGAATCGTGAATAAAATATGAACAAAAGTCATAAAAAAATATTTTTAGTAATTTTTCACAATAATGATTGATTTTTTTTGACCTATATATTACAATGTATCTATTCAAAATGTGAGAGAGGGATGTTTACTGTTCGCAACCCCCTGTGAGTTGTATGCCGGATGGACGTGCCTGCACGGAAGACAGCATATCTGCCACAGGGGGAAGCCGTGAAACGGTGACAATGGATAGCCGGAGCAGAAAAGATGGGGTTGTAGCGACGGAGAAGGTAAAGGAGGATGAAATTGTGATTTCAAATCAGGTTTTGCAGACAACGCTGGACGGGCTGAAGGCAATCAGCAGAGTGGATTTGTGCGTACTTGATACGGAAGGGATTATGCTTGCGACGACCTTTCCGGAGGCAGAAGGCTTTCGCAGTTCAGTGATGAGCTTTGCAGAGTCTCCGGCAGATAGTCAGGTCGTGTCGGGCTGCCAGTTTTTCAAAGTCTTTGACGAACGGCAATTGGAGTATGTGCTTTTGGCAAATGGCAACAGTGATGACGTTCATATGGTTGGGCGCATGGCCGCGTTCCAGGTCCAGAATCTTCTGATTGCTTACAAGGAACGCTTTGACAAGGATAATTTCATCAAGAACCTTCTGCTGGATAATCTTTTGCTGGTTGATATTTACAATCGCGCGAAGAAGCTGCACATCGATACGGAGGCACGCCGGGTGGTCTTTATCCTGGAACTCGACCATGAGAAAGAGACTGCTTCCCTGGAAAATATCCGTGCGCTGTTCGGTTCGAAGCCGGGCGATTTTATTACCGCAGTTGACGAGAAGAGCATCATTGTTGTGAAGGAGCTTGCTCCGCAGGATGGCAGCGTAGAGATGGAGCGGATTGCGGAGATGATTCTGACTTCCCTGGATGAGGAGAAGCGGCGGGGTGCTCTGGTGGCATACGGTACAGTGGTCGGTGAGATCAAGGAGGTGTCCAGGTCCTACAAGGAGGCGCGGATGGCGCTGAATGTCGGCAAGATTTTCTTTGAGGAGCGCACGATCATCGCATACAGCTCGCTCGGGATTGGCCGTCTGATTTACCAGCTTCCGATTCCGCTGTGCAAGATGTTTATCCGGGAGATTTTCGAGGGAAAGTCGCCGGATGAGTTTGACGAGGAGACGCTGATCACGATTAACAAGTTTTTTGAGAATAGCCTGAATGTCTCCGAGACGTCCAGGCAGCTCTACATCCACCGGAATACGCTGGTGTACCGGCTGGATAAGCTGCAGAAGTCAACAGGACTGGATCTGCGTGTGTTTGAGGATGCAATTACATTTAAGATTGCGCTTATGGTCGTAAAGTATATGAAATATATGGAGAATCAAGAGTATTGATGCCTGCAGTTCAGCCACCCGTTATTTTCTTGCTGATAGTTGGACGTAGTGTCCGCGTACGGATACTCCAGGTACTTTACCTGATATCAATTGGCCGGATAATTAGTATGAATTATGTCAGAGGCTGCTGCACGGAACCATAGGGATGTGGGTGCGGCAGCCTTGTGTCATAGAAGCTTTCCTGTCTGTGGCACAAACTGCTTCTGTTCATTGTCATGCCGTCTGCAGATAATACTGCGCTTCGCATTTCGCGCATCAGCTTCTGCCCGTGCGGGGGGAGCGAAGGATGCAGATATGGATAGAGCTGTATAAATTGGAAAGAATGAGAACAGGTATGTAAACTTGGCGGTGAGGAGGAATTGGATGGAGAAAAATTCGGAATTGCAGGATGAGGAGGCTTCCGGGGAGAGAGTGTCGCGCAGGGAGATTTCGGGAGAGGAGCCGCAAAGAGAAGAGCAGTTGCATGGAAAAGAATCTGGAAGAGAGTCTTTGGAAGAGGAACCTGGGTGCGAGGAGGTTTCAGGAGGAGAGGAAGCGCTGCGAGAAGATACTACATGTGAGGGGGCTTCGGAGGAGGAAGTTCTGGAAGAGGATACTGCGTGTGAGGAGGCTTCCGGGGAAGAATCTCAGGATCGGATGAACCTGGAGGACTGGCTGGAGGAACTGGACGAAATAGAGGGGAAACATCGCAAAAATTTCTGGAAGGGCTATCTGTCCGGGGCTGTGACGGTTGTGGTTCTGGCCGTGCTGTTTCTGGCAGGGGTGCAGACCGGCCGCCTTTTAAGTCTGCGGCGGCACGCAAAGCAAAAGGAAACGGAGGCGGGGAGCAGTGCGCGGGTGCTGACTGCAACAGAGACCCTGGTAAAGCTGGATGAGATACGCGGACTGATTGAGAACCATTATCTGGGAGACATAGACCAGGAGGAGCTGGCCGCCTATCTGTTCAAGGGAGTTGCGGCGGGGCTGGATGATTTGTACGCAGCCTATTTTACAGAGGAAGAGCTGCAGTCACTGCTGGAATCCAGCCGGGGCTCCTACAACGGGATTGGCGCGGTGCTCCGCTATGATAAGGATACTCAGACAATCAGCGTGGACGAACTTTATGAGGGGTATCCTGCGTGGCAGGCAGGGCTTGCGGTCGGCGATATCCTGCAGTCGGTCGGAGGCGAGGATGTCGTGGGGAAGAGCCTTGACGAGACAGTCTCGCTGATCAAGAGGAATGATGAGACCTTTGACATGACCGTGTACCGCCCGGATACGGAGGAGGAGCTGACATTTTCCATTACCTGCGGCTATGTAGAGGTGACAGCGGTCACTTACGAGATGAAGACAGATTCGATCGGCTATATCCGGATTCGGGAATTTACCGAGAAAGCGGTTCCGCAGTTCATTGAGGCGGCAAAGGCGCTCAAGGAACAGGGGATGCAGAAGCTCATCGTTGACCTGCGGGACAATCCAGGCGGGCTGCTGGACTCGGTCTGCGGGATTCTGGACGAGGTGCTGCCGGAGAGTCTGATGGTGTACACGGAGGACCGCAATGGAGAGCGCGTAGAGTATACGGCGGACCGGAAGCGCACGCTGGACTGTGAGATTGCGGTGCTGGTAAACGGAAATTCTGCGAGCGCATCGGAAATTTTTACCGGGGCGATTCAGGACTACGGGATTGGTCCGGTTATCGGCACACAGACGTACGGCAAGGGGATTGTCCAGCAGACCTATACGCTCTCGGACGGGTCAGCCTTCAAGATGACGGTGGAGAAGTACTATACGCCAGGCGGGCAGGACATCCAGGGAAACGGCATCACGCCGGATTTTATCGTGGAGGAGGAGTCCGGGGACACGCAGGCGGAAAAGGACACAGAGCTGGACGGAAATACACAGGCGGAGGAGGACACAGAGCTGGACGGAAACACGCAGGCGGAGGAGGATGCGCAGCCGGATAAAGACGCGCAGCCGGAGGAAGAAATGCAGGCGGCTGGCGATGCAGTGCTAGCTAAGGCATTGGAAGTACTGCAGCGGCAGGCTTGGAAAGCAAATCCGGGACAGCCGGTTTCCGAATGAGAAGCAGTCTGGAAACTCATAATACGGGTTCTGTCAAGTACCCAGGTTCACAGATACACAAGCTTTCTTTTTGGCAGCATTTGCAGACGTGTGATACAGAACTTCCGGAGGTTCTGTACGTGTATGGCTTCTGGCTGTATCATGGCTTGTGCAGCGCAGCAAGGGGAGGAATTTTAAGGCAACATGGAAAACAGATTTATATTTCGTGAGGTACTCAGTGAGATCAAGACAGCCGCAGATCAGGCGGGCGGGGTGATTACAAAGGAAGAGGTGCGAAAACGGCTTTCACATCTGCCGCTGGAGGAAAGCCACCTGCAGATGGTATTTTCCTATCTGACCGATCAGGGCATCCGGGTGCCGGACGATGATGCGGAGGCTGCAGAGCTTCCGGAAGAACAGCCGGACCGGAGCCTGGCTCTGTATCTGGAAGAGCTGGAGCAGCTCGCTGCATCCTCTGGTGAGGATGAGACAAAGCTTCTTGCGCGGATCCTGGAAGGTGACGCGGAGGCGAGAGACCGCCTGATCGAGCGGTATCTGCCGCTGATCTGCGAGATGGCCGGTGAGTATGAGGGAGACGAGGTAGCCGCAGAGGACTTGATCCAGGAGGGAAATCTCGGGCTTTTGACGGCTCTCGCGGAGCTCTCACAGTTTGAAAACCCGGCAGCCTGCCATGCGCACCTGCTGAATGGCATCAATCAGGCTATGCAGGATGCGATTGAGGAGGGGCAGGAGCAGAAAAAGAGAAATAACGGCATCGCGGACCGGGTCAACCACTTGAATGAAGCGGTAGGCAACCTGGAGCGCGATCTGGAGCGAAAGGTTTCAATCGAGGAGCTGTCGGCCTATCTGGATATGCCGCTGGAAGAAATACGTGATGTGTTGCGAATGTCCGGTGATCAGATTGAGCTGGCAGGGGACCGGAAAGGATTTGGAGCCGGGGAAGGCGATCCTTCGGGTGACTGGCGGAAAGATTGAGCTGGCAGGGAATCGGAAAGAATTTAGAGACATAGAAGACGATGCGGCAGGATACCGCGCAGAAAAATGGAGGAAAATCAATTGAAAAAGACAAAAATTATCTGTACCATGGGACCGAATGCAGACAATGACGAGGTGTTGCAGGCATTGGTGAGAAGCGGGATGGATATCGCGCGGTTCAATTTTTCACACGGGACACATGAGGAGCAGAAAGCACGCATGGATCATCTGAAACGTGTGCGGAAAGAGCAGAACCGTCCGGTGGCGATCCTGCTTGATACCAAGGGGCCGGAGATCCGTACTGGTGTGCTGGAAAATGGCGGCAAGGTACTGCTGCGCGAGGGCGAGGAGTTCACTCTGACCTCAGAGGAAATCGCCGGCAATGAGAAAAAGGTTTATCAGACCTATCCGCAGCTCGCAAAGGATGTGAAGCCCGGTGATACGATCCTGATTGACGACGGACTGATCGGACTGACGGTGATGGAGATCCAGGGTCTGGATATTGTCTGTCAGATCAAAAATGGCGGAGAGCTTGGCCAGCGCAAGGGCATCAATGTTCCGAACGTGAGCGTCAATCTTCCGGCGATCACAGAGCGCGACCGGGAGGATATTGTCTTTGGCATTGAGCAGGGGATTGACTTCATTGCAGCCTCCTTTGTGCGGAATGCGGATGCAGTACGGGAGATCCGTGCGATTCTGAAGGAGCACGGTGCGGATCATGTGGATATTATTTCTAAGATCGAGAACAGTGAAGGTATCGCGAATATTGATAAAATCATTGCGGTTTCTGATGGCATCATGGTAGCACGCGGAGACATGGGTGTAGAGATTCCTGCGTATGAGGTGCCGCACGTCCAGCAGATGATCGTCCAGAAATGCAATCAGAAATCAAAGCCGGTCATCATCGCGACGCAGATGCTGGATTCCATGATCCGGAACCCGCGCCCGACGCGTGCAGAGGTGACGGATGTGGCAAACGCGATCCGGGAGGGGGCGGATGCGATCATGCTTTCGGGCGAGACAGCGATGGGCAAATACCCGGTAGAGACTTTACAGATGATGGCACAGATCGCGGAGTCAACCGAGCAGCACCTGCCCTACGACGGTGTGCCGCATTATCATTCCATGCGCGGCGACGCGAATGTATCAAACGCAGTGGGAGTGGCTGCGGTGCGCACCGCACTCAACGTGCAGGCGAAGTGCATCGTCACCCCGACGATGTCCGGTCAGACGGCGCGGCTGATGTCGCATTTCCGGCCGCAGACCCCGATCTATGCCGTGACACCGAACGACTGGGCGCAGCGGAAGATGCAGATTTATTGGGGAGTGACGCCGCTGAAGGGTTACGAGGAGGACACGACCGAGCACATTATCTCCCACGCGATGTACGTCGTGAAGCGCGAGGGTTACGTAGAGGAAGGAGATATCGTTGTCTTCACAGCAGGCGATCCGGCGACAAACATTGTCAAGGGCAAGGGCGCGATGACCAATATGATGCATGTGATACAGGCAAAGTAGATAGCTGAACAGAGCTGCCTGTGAGTGGAAGCGTGCAGCCGGCATCACCGAGCAGTCTGTGGGAGGAAGCGTGCAGCCGGCATCGCCGAGCAGTCTATAAGTGAAAGCGTGCAGCCGGCATAGAATAGTTTGTGAGGGAAAGCATGCAGCTGTACAGGACTGTCTGTGGCAGAGACAGGGGGCTGCACAGAACTGTCTGGTGGGAATAAGCAGCCAGACAGCTTGCCTGTGAGATAAAGTACAGATACGTTAAGAAAGGGTAGATTTATGTATACGATTCTGGTTTGTGACGATGAGCGCGAGATTGTGGACGCGATTGAAATTTATCTCTCCCAGGAGGGATATCGGGTGCTGAAAGCGTACGATGGCATGGAGGCACTGGAAATCCTGAAGCAGGAGGAGGTACATCTGCTGATTCTGGATGTGATGATGCCGAAGCTGGACGGGATCCATACTATGATGAAAATCCGTGAGACGAGCAGCATTCCGATTATTGTGCTGTCTGCGAAGACCCAGGATACCGACAAGGTACTTGGCCTGAACCTTGGGGCGGATGACTATGTGGCGAAGCCGTTCAATCCGCTGGAACTTCTGGCTCGTGTGAAGTCCCAGATCCGCCGCTATACAAATTTCGGTACAGCGGACCAGGCGGAATCGGAGCACATTTACGCAACTGGCGGACTGATGATCAATGACGATCGCAAAGAGGTAACAGTGGACGGAGAGCCGGTGAAGCTCACAAGAATCGAGTACAACATCCTTCTGTTTCTCGTGCAGAATAAGGGCAAGGTATTCTCCATCGACCAGATTTATGAGCAGATCTGGAAAGAGGAGGCGTACGGCGCGGATAATACTGTGACCGTCCATATCCGTCACATCCGCGAGAAGATCGAGATCGACCCGAAGAACCCGAAGTACCTCAAGGTCATCTGGGGGATCGGATATAAGGTGGAGAAACTTTAAGCAGCGTTTTTTACATTACGTCATTCTGCTGGCGGCAGCCAGATGCAGCGTCGGCTGGGATAGCCAAATGGTAATAAGCCAGGCGACGCAGGTTATTTTCGGATATTGCTACAATTATGCTTCATTAGGCCACAGACATATGTTTCCAGGCAGGTGTCTGTGGCTGAATTGGTATACTGGAGGAAATAGATGGATACTTTCATTTACAGCAAGCGGACAAAGCTTCTCCTGATCGTACTTCAGGCCCTTGCGGCAGGTGTGCTGGCGTACTGTATGCTGAACATCGGATTCTGGATGGAGGATTCCTACAGCCTGAAGGAATTTTCAAAAGCATATGAGGAGACCGATCTCTTTTTCCGGCAGGTTGATGCGATCCTGCATCAGAAAATTGACGGGCAGGACAATCAGACGCTTTTTGAGACGGGCGGAGAGTTTGACGGGGAGAAGGAGATCGATATACAATCCTACGGGAAGGGGCCAAATGCAGTCCGGGATCTGAATACGACGTATCTGCTCTCGGATCTTCTGGCTTTTTGCGAAAACGGAGGACTGGACGCACTGCACAAGGCGGTTAGCGAGGCAAACAAGCTGGAGAACCGGCAGGAGGCGGGGGAGCAGCTGGACAAGCAGTCCGGGACGCTGGAAACGATCCGTCCGGTCACTGGAATCAGTCTCTCCGAGTGCTCCCGCTGGTATTCGGATTCCGCGGGCTATGTGATGCAGATGTATACCCGTCTGGAGGAGGTCTGCCAGGAAATCTACCAGCGCTACCGCCAGTACTCGGGGGCGCAGGACGAAAGCTGGTCGGGGGAGGCGCCAAGCAATCTGCGCTATTGCATTGAAAATTCTACGACGCAGGAGCTCTATACAAATCTTGAGGCAGACAGCTACGCGGATGCGGCGGAAGCTCTGGCACAGGACACAGAGTATACAATTCTTTATGAGGGAGAGCGGAGCTTTAATATCATGATCTCCAACCCCGACAATGTATTGAATGAGGCGGCAGGAGAATGGTTTCTGGAAAAACGGTTTGTCAATACGAACGAGCGTGTCCTGATTGCGGTGAATCTGGAATATCCGGTAAGCGATTTGCTGGGAACGTATGCGGATTACTTTTCGAGACGGGAGAGTATCGTGTGGGGCTCAGTATTTGGTGTGATCGTAAGCCTGCTGGTGCTGCTGACTGCCTTTGCACTTTCGATTGCTTCGACAGGCTGGGAGAAGGGACGTCTGGCGCCCCGGCTGTATTGGATGGACCAGATTCCGACGGAGCTTGCTTGCGGACTCTATATGGTTGCAGTCGTACTGGCGATGGTATTTCTGCAGTGGAAGAAGCCGGATCCGGAGCTGCTTTCTGTAAGGCAGCGCGTATTCTGGTCTTCTGCTGCGGCGTTTAGCTGGATTTTAATGCTGTCCGCCTGCACCGGATTTACGCGCCGGCTCCGCTCGCATAAGCTCTGGCACAACAGCATCTGCCGGATGCTGCTGCACACCTGGAGAAAGGTCACTGCGGCACGCGCGGCATCCGTGCAGCTGTTAATTTTCTATTTAATTTTCTTCGTGCTGAATTTCGCGCTGCTGTTGTTCGGGCGTGTCGGGATCTTCCTGGTCTTCGTGCTCGATATGGCAGTACTTTTGTATCTGCTGCGTGACATGGCCGGGAAGCAGAGCGTCTGGGAGGGCATTCATCAGATATCGAGAGGGGATCTGACGTATAAGATTGATACGACAACGCTGATGGGCGAGACGTATGAGATGGCGAAAGCGGTCAATGAGATGGGCGACGGACTGCAGGAGGCGGTGGAGGCTATCGTGAAAAATGAGCGGTTGAAGGCAGAATTGATCACGAATGTCTCACATGATCTGAAGACACCTCTGACCTCGATTGTCAATTATGTGGACCTGCTGAAAAGAGAAAATCTGCCAGGAGAGCGCGTACAGCACTGCATTGAGGTGCTTGACCAGAAATCACAGCGTCTGAAGCAGCTGACCGAGGACCTGGTAGAAGTCAGCAAGATCAGCTCTGGAAATGTTGAGCTGCACATGGTGCGGATCGAGGTGCGGAGCATGCTGCAGCAGGCGTACGGAGAATTCGAGGAGCGGCTGGCGGAGCGCGGCCTGTACGCAGCCTGGGATATGCCGGGCCAGCCGGTTCACATCATGGCGGACGGCAGGCAGTTCTGGCGCATTCTTGAAAATCTGCTGGGAAATTGCTGCAAGTATGCGCTGGAAAACAGCGCGATCGTCATCCGGCTTCGTGCAGACAGCCAGATGGCGGTCATTGAGCTGCAAAATACACCGCAGGAACCGCTTCATATTGATGCCCAGGAACTGATGGGCCGTTTCGTGCGCGGAGACCGCAGCCGGAACACCGAAGGCAGCGGCCTCGGACTCTCCATCGCGCAGAGCCTGGCGGAGCTTTTAGGCGGGACCTTCCAGCTGCAGCTCCCTGACGGCAAGTTTGCCGTTACGATGGTATTTCCGCTGGCGAAGGAGGAGCCGGATGGAAACCGTTAAACCTCCCCTTGAGGATAGCCCATAAATTTCATTTCATATTCTGCAGCAGGAGATTCCGGCAGCACCCCGGAAACCGGAATAAAGATAGGGGCAGGGCTGTGCCGGCTCAATTTTAATTTTGTATAAAAAAAGGGGATATAGGTGCCAGTATCGGATAAAAAAAGACAAAGCAATGATAGATATAATGCGACTTGTGATTATATTAGCCTACGTCCCAAAAAAGAGATTGGTGTAAAAATCAGGCAGGCTGCGGAAGCATCTGGACAGAGCCTGCAGGGATATATATTATAGGCAATAGCAGAACGGATGGACAGGGACGGGGGGAAAGAAAATTAAATAGATCCCGGCTATAATGTGTTTAACCGGGGAGCTGAAGGGGCGATATGCCAGCCGCTGGACTTGCAAAGGAAAGGGGCTGATGCTATGGTTACATACAGCGGTTTGTTTGCTTTTGTGATTATGCTTTGCGCAGTCGTGACTCTTGTTATCTACGCGATGCGTAAAAAATAGCGCCCTCGGTCTGGTAAACTAGGCGCTATTTTTTGACACTTATTTGCCAGCGGCTAGGGGCTATCTAGCTTTCGGCTCTCTTGTTAAACACATTATAGCTTTTTACAGGGATTTTTTCAACTCCATTTTCAAAATAGCCTGGATATAATTCCGGCTATTTTTTTGTGCGACGTCGCAACCAATGCCACAGTCCTGTTTGTACGTATTTAATTGCATATGTTTGTGTTTAATAGACACACGGTAGACACAAGCATTTGAAGAAAGCCTTTAAATAAAGCACTTGCGTGTAAAAAAATTTTAATTTATTTTTAAGATTGCCTATAGTGCAGAACCTTGCCATTAATCGGGAAAACGTTTATAATCAGACAGAACGGCATATTATAATACAAAACTGGCGGAGGGCAGGTCGGAATGTGTGGAGCTTTCGCCGGGATAACGGGGAGAAAAAGAATGGGTGAAAACGAGGAAGCTGCAAAGCAGGGAAAAGAAATGCAAAGTTTGAAGAATGCAGCAGTGAGAAGGGAAAGCCAGCAGGGACATGGCATGGTCTATGGGTCAGAGGAGAGCAATCGCAGAATAGCCAGAATACGCCAAAGCAGGGAACGGAGTGTAAAGGAAGCACAGGACGGGAAGCTGGCGGGAGCAGAAATACAGCCGGCACAGGATGGAAAACTGACAAAAGTACAGCCAGCACAAAAAGTACATAGTGAAAAGCCGGCGGAGAGCCAGAACATCACGCAGAGGGAAGTGGTGAAACAAAGTCATATGATGGCTGAGAAACAGCCAAAGAAGCGGCTGCGCATGTCATTAGCCGAGTCTGAGCGTGAGGCAGAAGGCGGGAACGGGGAGACAGGAAAGCGGCGGGCAGTCAGCTATACCGGCAAGCTTCCGACAGAAGAGCTGCGGCGCGCCCGCAGGGAGACAGCTGCTTCTGCTTCCTATGTCACATTACACGGCAGACCTGAAGAGGAAAGGAAAGATTCTTCAGGGATGGCAGGACCTTTGGTTTTGTCTTCCGGGTCGGATACACCCAGAAAGAGAGAGGAAGAAACAGTACCAAAGGTTCGCAAAGAGATGCGGCTGTCGGAAGAAACAGTACCAAAGCGGCATAAGGAGACAGCACCGTCGGAAGATGCAGCGTCAAAGCGGCATAAGGAGACAGTGTCGCCGGAGAAAGCAGCGCCAAAGCGTCGCACTGAGGTGTCGTCATCAGAAGAGACAGCCACTGGCAATTGGCAGGAGCGGCTTCGGGAGCGCAGACGCAGGCGGATTCGCAACGTGCTGTTTGCTTTTGGAGGTGTGATCGGAATAGCATATTTGGCGGTTGCTGTTTATTTTGGTTCCCATTTTTATGAGGGCACTGGAATTTTTGGAATTGACTGCAGCCAGAAGACGGTAGAAGAAGTGAAGGAAGAAGTCTCTGAGAAGCTGGGAGAGTACCGGCTTGCTTTGAAGGAACGTGAAGGCAGAACGGAATATCTCAGTGCAGAGCAGGTGGGACTAAGATTTGTAGATAACAGCAGTATTGATCAGATGATGAGGGCGCAGCGCTCCTATATCTGGCCAGTGATGATTCTTTTGGATAAGAATCAGATGGCATCGGTTGCGTTTACCTATGATAAGGAAAAAACAGCTGGGGCGCTGGGACAGCTGGCCTGTATGAATGCGGCGTATTCGGTTGCTCCAAAGGATGCCTACGTGAAAACAACGGACACCGGATTTGTAGTAGAGCCGGAGGTCATGGGGACAATGCTGGATCCGAAAAAGACACAGGAGGCGTTGTTTGCAGCGCTGGACAGCGGAAGTACGGAGCTTTCTCTGGAAGAGGAAGAGTGCTATATTGATCCGAAGGTATACAGAGACGATGAGGAGCTGCAGAGGATTGCTTCACAGAAAAATGAACTCGCGAAGGCAAATATTACATTTGATTTTGGAGACCGCCAGGAGATTGTGAACGCCTCTGTTATTGAGGATTGGATTGTGGAGCGCGCGGACGGCAGCTTTGTGATCGATGACGTGTGTGTGACGGAGTATGTTGAGTCACTGGCACAGAAGTATGATACATTTGGGATGCCGCGCGACTTCTATACGTCGATCGGTACGGTTGTGACACTCTATGATGGGGATTATGGATGGTGTATCGATCAGGATGCGACAATTGTGGCGCTGCTGAATGCACTGGCTGAAGGGTATCAGGGTACGATGGAGCCGGTATATCTTTATACAGCGATGAGCCGCGATACAAACGATATTGGAGATACTTACGTAGAGATCTGCATTTCAAGACAGGAAATGTGGTGCTACGAATATGGTACCTGCATTGTGGATACACCAGTCGTGACGGGCAACCCGAATAAAAATAATGCAACTCCGTCAAATGGTGTCTGGTCTATTGATGCGAAGATGCGTGACTATGTGCTTGTCGGTGAGGGATACCGTTCTCCGGTGGATTACTGGATGCCGTTTAATGGGGGTGTTGGGATTCATGATATGCAGACAAGAGCCTATTTCGGCGGCTCGATTTATCTGACAAATGGTTCGCACGGATGTATCAACACGCCATATAATATGGTACAGGTTATTTATAATGCTGTGTCGGTTGGCACTCCGGTTATTGTATATGATTAGGCATTGCGATTTGCAGTTCTCGTACGAAGTATGCAGGAGTGCCGCGCGGTTCCGCTGTTTTTACACAGAAAAATAGTTTTTTCACAGCCCCTTCGCAGAGGGCGGTTTCAGGCAGCGGCGGGTTTGAAGCAGCAGCGATGGACATAGCTTCCGGGAGGAAAAGAATGAAGGAAAAGAAGAAAAAGAGGCTGGAGAAGGAAAAGTCAGAAGAGAAACAGCTGAAAAAAGCGAAGAAGTCGAAAAAAGAGGAAGGAAAAAAGAAAAAGAAAAAGGCTGCAGGCAATACGGAAGCTGCCAAAACAGAAAGCCTGCAGGAGATTCAAGAGGAACGAGCCAAAAACCGACGGGTAATAGAAACTGAAAATGCAAGAACTCCGCAGGCGGCGAGGATTGAAAAAAGCGATGACCCGGCATTTAGCCCGGCAGCTATATTTCGGGCACTGGGGGATGAGCAGCGGCTCCGGATTTTGGAACTGTTGAGGGAGAAGGAGCTGTGTGCGGCGGAGATTCTGCAGTCCCTTTCGATTGTGCAGTCGACGTTGTCTCACCATATGAAAAGTTTATGTGAATCTGGTGTTGTTTGTGCGCGTAAACAGGGAAAGTGGACGTATTATTCGATTAACGGGCAGACAGTCCGGATGGCGCAAAAGTATCTGGAATGCTGCCGCAATGAGAGGTAATTATGGGAAATATACGATATTGTGAACAATGCGGCCATGCGCTGTCAGAAGAAAGCCAGTTCTGCGAATATTGCGGTGCGGCTGTGCCAAGACCGATGCGCCAGGTGCAGCGTCCGGATATCGTGAGGCGTGATCGCAAAGAGCTGCAAAATGAGATATATGGGGCATACGAAAAGCGAAGGAATTCCGGACGGGGTGATCGTCCTCAGATGGCGCCAGGCGCAGCACAGAGGAGAGAGGATTATCGTGGCAGTTCCGGAGCGTCAGGGGGGACAGACCGTCGAACGGCTTCCGGAGCGTCAGTGGAGCGGACGGACCGTCGAACGGCTTCCGGGGCGCCAGTGGAGCGGACAGACCGTCGGATGACTTCCGGGGCGGCAGTGGACCGGGCAGGTCATCGTATTAATTCGGAGGCACCGGGGAATCGGCGTATGGATTCCGGGGTGCCAATGGATCAGGCAGGGCGCCGTAGCAGCTCCGGGATGCCAATGGATCAGGCAGATCGTCCAGACCGCCGTGCGCCGGGCGGATCGGTGGAGCGGTCAGGCTATCGCAGAACTCCGGGAGTATCAGCGGATCGTCCAGATCGCCGCAGCGCTCCGGGAGTGTCATCCGGGCGCTCCGGACAGCGGCTCCCCTCTGGAACACCGCCCAGGCAGGCGGGCCGGCGGATTCCGCCGGATTCCGCAAGAGACAGGAGCGGCAGATATGCTGCGCAGGATGCGAAGTATCCGGAAAGGGGTGTCCGCCGCACATATCGTCAGGAGGGACTTGGAGAAGACTGGGAGCAGTCCTGGAACCGCGGGGATCCATACAGTAAAGAGGAACGAAAATTTACTGTGGTGCAGTATATTTTGCTTGCGATTGTCGCAGTGCTGATCGTTGCGCTTATCACCTTTGGCTTCTGCTGGGCAGTTGTCCGTATGAAAACGCAGGACTCCGGAGGAACGAATGGACAGGCACATACCGGAACTGTCCAGACAGAAGATGTGACAGGCGGCGCCGGTGGAGATGATGCGATCACAATCCTGGATGGCGGAGGGACACAGGCTCCTGAAGAGACGACGAAGCCAACCGAGAAGCAGACGGAGCGTCCTCAGGTACAGAATATTACGTTAAATTATTCGGAATATGAGGTGACACTTCCGGCAGACTGGTCCGGAAAATATGAAGTGGAGCAGGATGGCGCAGATTGTGTATTCTATCAGAAAGCAGCAAGGGCGGAGGGCTACAGTGGCGTCATATTTATAATCAGTCGCTACGAAGATTCTTCTTATAAGGAGCTTCCGCATTTTGAGGTTTTGGGTACAGGCAATCAGGCGGCATTTATATGGAACTTGCCGTCCGGCGAGGAGTATGAGGGCGGTACACAGGCTGTTATAGAAGAGTACCGTGATATGACAGGGGATTTGGATTGGATTCGGAGCAATATTAGAGTGTTGGCGAACGGGGAAGGACCAGCGGAGACAGATGCGATTCAGATTCTGGATCCGCAGGCACAGCAGCCAAGTGATCCGGCAGCTGTGGGTGAGAGCGGCTATATTCTGGCGGACAGTGCCACGCGTGCATTGACAGATGCGGATGTCGCAGGACTGTCCTATGATGATTTGCAGATGGCGATCAATGAAATATATGCGCGCCATGGCAGGATTTTCCAGACAGAATCGATCAACAGCCACTTTGCCAGCCAGCCGTGGTACCATGGGACATTGACAGCCGAGGAATTTGATGAATCCGTCTTCAGCGCGACAGAGGCAGAAAATATTCAGTTTTTGCTTGACAAAATGGAGGAAGCTATTCAATAATGTAAATTAAACCAGTTTTGTACAGCGGCAAAATGCAAAAGACAGCCCAGGGCAAGGTTATTTGCGGAGGCGGCTATTTACATTTTGAGATGTGCGGGAGGCCATCAGCCGCAGACTGGGCTGCGAAAGCGGCGAGTAGCTCGTGGGACGAGCGTGTCTGCGGCTGGTGTACAGGATTTGCAGGGGGATACAATCAGGGGGCAGCGTGGACGGAGAGGAGATAATATTATGGTAAGAAATGACATTGACAGGAGAATCAGGGACGAGAGACTGAACCAGCTCGTCAAATTCTGCATGATTTCCGGTGCGCTGGATCTGAGTCTGTATGATGAATATGATGTAAAACGCGGTTTGCGCGAATCCGACGGAAAAGGAGTTCTGACGGGTCTGACTGAGATTTCGGATGTCGTCGCATTTAAGTCTGAGAACGGCAAAAAAGAGCCATGTCAAGGCGAACTGTACTTTCAGGGCTACAATGTGATGGACTTGAAGCAGGGCTTCGCAAAGAGAAAATTCAATTATGAGGAGATCACGTATCTGTTACTGTTTGGCGCTCTGCCGAATGAACGCCAGCTCCGTGAATTTATTGAGATACTGAGCCAGTACCGTGAGCTTCCGAGCAAATTTGTCCGGGATGTGATCATGAAGGCTCCGAGTATGGATATCATGAACGCGCTTCAGAGAAGTGTGCTGACCTTATATTCCTACGATGACAATGCGGATGATATATCGATTCCGAACGTGCTGCGCCAGGCACTGACACTGATCGCGACGATGCCGCTTATTTCGGTGTATTCCTACCATGCGTACCAGCATTATCACCAGGACCAGAGCCTGGTCATCCGCTATCCGGATCCGGAGCTTTCGACTGCGGAGAACATCCTGCGCATCCTCCGGAGCGACGGACAGTATACCGAGCTGGAGGCGCGGGTGCTTGATATCGCGCTCGTGATTCATGCGGAGCATGGCGGTGGTAATAACTCGACCTTTACGACTCACGTGGTTTCCTCGACCGGCACGGATACTTATTCAGCAATCGCAGCCTCTCTGGGCTCGCTGAAAGGCCCGAAGCATGGCGGTGCGAATCTGAAGGTTGAGAATATGTTTTCCGATATCAAGGAGCATGTACAGAACTGGGAGAGTGATGACGAGATCGCTGCCTACCTCACGAAGATCATGAACAAGGAGGCGTTTGACCGGAGCGGGCTGATCTATGGCATGGGCCATGCGGTCTATACTTTGTCGGATCCGCGTGCCGTGATTTTGAAGGAGTACGCGCGCAGTCTGTCTGAGGAGAAGGGGCTGACAAAGGAGTTCACCCTCTATTCCAAGGTGGAAAAGATTGCCTCTGACCTCTTGACCACGCGCAAGCGCCTGTCAAAGCCGATTTGCTGCAATGTCGACTTCTACAGCGGCTTTGTATACTCCATGCTGGGGATCCCGAAGCAGATGTTTACGCCGATTTTTGCGATTTCCAGGATCGCAGGCTGGTCTGCCCACCGGATCGAGGAGCTCGTTAACGAAGGAAAAATCATCCGTCCCGCTTACAAATACGTAGGCCACCACAGAGAGTACGTTCCGCTGGAGAACCGCCTGTAGGTGACAGGGAAGCTGGCAATGCTGTTTTTTGAACTAATATTTCAAGTCCGAAGCGCTTTGGGGCAGGAATCGGCTCCTTTGCCTCAGGTATCCTGATATGAGTCAGCTATTATAACAAGTTCAGGCCTCAGATGCACAGCATTCTGGGGCCTATTAAATTTTTATAAAGTCGTTGCAGGACCGCGCGCGAAACGGTACAATAGAAGCATTGATGAAAAACAAACCAGAGGAGAAGACAGATGCAGGACGCATATGTGAAACTAGAAAAGGTCACGAAGGTTTACCGTATGGGAGAGGTGGAAATCCACGCGGTAGATGGAATTGATTTTGAAGTACATAAGGGAGAATTTGTTGTTATCGTAGGTCCGAGCGGCGCTGGCAAAACTACCGTTTTGAATATACTGGGGGGAATGGATTCCGCCAGCAGCGGTTCTATCTGGGTAGACGGAAAGGATGTCGCGAAATACAGCCATCGCAAACTCACCAGGTATCGCCGCGATGATATCGGATTTGTGTTCCAGTTCTATAATCTGATCCCGAATCTGACCGCATTGGAAAACGTAGAGTTAGCTCTGCAGATCTGCAAAAATCCGCTTGATGCGAAAACAGTGCTGCGTGAGGTAGGCTTGGGGGAGCGCATGGGAAATTTCCCGGCGCAGCTTTCTGGCGGCGAGCAGCAGCGCGTCTCCATTGCGCGTGCGCTCGCGAAGAACCCAAAACTGTTGCTTTGTGATGAGCCGACCGGAGCCTTGGATTATCAGACGGGGAAGTCGATTCTGAAGCTGTTGCAGGATATGTGCCGGCTGAAGGGCATGACCGTGATCGTTATTACCCATAATACGGCGATTACCCCGATGGCGGACCGCGTGATCAAGATTAAAAACGGGCGTGTCTCCAGCATGGGTCTGAATGAGCACCCGACGCCGGTGGAAGAAATCGAGTGGTAGCCGGTAAAATGCAGGCAGAAGGTATGTAGATAGAGATTTGCTCAGCAGTCACTGCACCGCAAGGCTCTATGAGTGGATGATGCGTTCGAGTGCCGTTAGCTAAATGAATGTGGTGCTGAACAGATACATAAATTGTGATATTTGGAAAGAGCAGGGGAACAGACTTGAGAAAAAAAGCACTAAAAAAAGAATTTCATATGGAAATAAAAAAGAGCCTGAACCGCTTCCTGTCCATTTTCTTTATTGTAGCGATGGGGGTAGCTTTTTTTTCCGGAATACAGGCTTCCGCGCCGGACATGCGCGCGACAGGGGACTATTATTTTGACACCAGCCGCCTGATGGACATCAAGCTGCTCGGAACGCTTGGCATTACGGAGGATGACCTTGAGGTTCTTTCGCAGGTCGAGGGCGTGGAATCAGTAACCGGCGGCTATATGGAGGATGTTTACTGCGGGGAAGGCGATGCCCAGCAGGTACTTCATGTGGAATCGCTGCAGGCTGGCATGAACGAGGTTACAGCGGCGCAGGGCAGCCTGCCGGCAAAGGCGGACGAGTGCTTTTTGGATACGCTCTATGCGGAGCGGGAAGGCTATAAGGTAGGTGATACGCTGGAACTGATGGTTTCGGATGAGGAGACGACCGGACTTGTGCGGACCAGCTTCACCATTTCCGGAATTGGATACAGCCCGAATTATGTGGCACTTGAGCGTGGAAGTACGACGCTTGGCAGCGGCTCCGTAGCCGGATTTGTGTATCTGCTGCCGGAGGCATTTGATGCGGAGGTATACAGCGTCGCGTACCTGCATGTCGCGGGAGCGCGGGAGGAGATGGCGTATACCGATGGATATAATGATCTTGTGGATGCAGTTTTCAAGCAGGTCGAGGGTCTGGAGGATGTGCGCTGTGAGGTTCGCTACGATGAGATTATGAGCGAGGCGCAGGAGAAGATCGATGACGCGAAGCAGGAGGTAGAGGACGGCAAACAGGAGCTTGCCGATGCAAAGCAGGAGCTGGAGGACGGACAGCGGGAGGCAGAATCGGAGCTTGCCGAGGCGGAATCAGAGCTGATAGAGGGAGAGTCAGAGCTGGAGGACGGCAAAAAGAAGCTGGAGGATTCCCGCAAAGAGCTGGAAGACGGAGAACAGGAGCTTGCCGAAGGAGAGTCAGAGATTGCCGCGAATGAGACGACCCTTTCTGATGCGCGTGCGCAGATTGCGAGTGCACGGGAAACACTTTCCGCAGGAGAGGCGGAATACCAGTCCGGCCTTGCAGAATACCGGAAGCAGTCAGAATCAGCGTCGCAGCAGATGAGCAGTGCGCAGGAGGAGATCGACAGCGGACGGAAGCAGCTTGCGGATGGCTGGAAGCAGTATGAGGAAGAGAGCAAAAAGCTGGCAGATGGCGAGAAACAGCTCTCGGATGCGGAGAAGCAGCTGACAGAGGCACAGGCTGCTTATGACGATGGAGTGAAGCAGCTTGCCGCAGCGAAGCAGGAGTACGAGTCTGGCGCGGCACAGGCAGCGGCAGGCAGAACACAGTATGAGGAACAGGCGGCACAGCTTGCCACTGCGAAGGAGCAGTATGAGACTGGCAGTCAGGCGCTTGCGGACGGCCGCAAGCAGTATGAGGCTGGCCTCGCGCAGTACCAGGAGGGAAAAGCGGCGTACGATGCGGGATTTTCGCAGTATCAGGAGGCGGAGAACACCTGGCAGGCTTCACAGGATACGCTGACCTCGCAGCGTGCTGCATACAATCAGGCAGTTGCGGAGGTGCAGGCAAAGAAGGCAGAACTCGGGCAGGCACGCGCGGGAGTCGCGCAGCTTTGGCAGGCGCAGAGTGATGCGCTGGCTGCTCAGACGGATGCCCTTGCACGCCGGGATGCATTGGACGGACCGATTGCGGAGAAACAGGCGGCAGTTGAGGGAAAGACTGCGGAGGCGGCAGCGGCACAGGCGGCCTATGAGGCGGCGGCTGCGAATCCGGACAGCAGCGAGGAGCAGGTTGCAGCGGCAAAAGCAGAGGCGGATGCGCGCCGTGCAGAGGCAGACAGTCTGGCGCAGGAGCTTGCTGGCCTTACGGCACAGCGGGAACAGGCAGCAGCAGAGGCGGCGGAAGCAGGAGGGCGTGCAGAAGCGGCAGCTGCGCAGGCGCAGGCTCTGGAGCAGACGGTGGCCCAGGCAGAGACAGAGATTGGCGCTGCAGAAGCGGCGCTGGCCGCGCAGGGACCGCAGCTGGAGGCATATGAAGCGGAGCTCGCTGCGGCGAGGACAGAGCTTGACAGTCAGCTGGGTGTGATCAGGAAGACGAAAGAGCAGCTGGATGCCAGTGAAAAGCAGCTAAATGAGGCAAAGGCAGAGCTTGACAGTCAGGACGCCGTGTTGGCCGCAGCGAAAGAGCAGCTGGATAGCGGACTTTCACAGCTTGCGGCAGCAAAGGAGCAGCTGGATGCTACCGATCAGCAGCTCGCGGGGGCAAAGGCGATACTTGACGAAAAGGATGCTGAGATGGCGAAAGCGTCAGAGGAGCTCACAGAAGGCTGGAAGGAGCTGCGGACGCAGAAAGCGACGCTCAAGTCCGGAAAGAAGCAGCTTACCAGTGCAAAGAAGGAGCTGGAGGCGAATGAAAAGAAGCTGGACGATGCACAGAAGGAGCTGGATTCCGGAAAGAAGGAGCTGGCGGAGGCAAAGAACCAGCTGACGGCGGCGCGCAGCGAGCTGGATCAGGGCTGGGCACAGCTGAATGCGTCGCAGTCCCAGCTTGCGGACGGGGAAAGTCAGCTGTCAGACGCGCGCGGGCAGCTGTCGGAGGCACGGCAGAAGCTGGCCGATGGACGGAAGGAGATCGCGGACGCGGAGAAGGAAATCGAGGAAAATGAACAGAAGATAAAGGACGGCTGGGCGGATTACGAGGAAGGAAAGAAGGAAGCAGAAGACAAGATTGCGGAGGGAGAGCAGAAGATTGCGGATGCCGAGGAGGAACTGCGGGACGCGGAGCAGAAGATCGCGGATGCGGAGCAGGAGCTGGCAGATATTAAGTTCCCGAAGTGGTACGTTTATGACCGGAGTGAGCTGCCGGACAATGCGGGCTTTGGCGAGAATGCGGAGCGAATGACGAACATTGCACAGGTATTCCCTGCTATCTTTTTCCTGGTTGCGGCGCTGATCAGCCTGACTACCATGACGCGGATGGTCGAGGAGGAGCGGACACAGATCGGTACGATGAAGGCGCTCGGCTATGGCAAGAAGGACATTGCGTCGAAGTATCTCAAATATGCATTCTATGCCACACTGGGCGGCAGTGTCGTCGGCGTCCTGTTTGGTGAAAAAGTGTTTCCGTGGGTCATTGTCACCGCGTATGGCATTCTGTATCAGTACATGCCGAAAATCCTTCTGCCCTACGACTGGAAATTTGGAGCGATGGCGACCGCGGCGGCACTGGCATGTACGCTGATTGCGACATTTTCTGCGTGTGCGCGGGAGCTGCAATCAGTACCGGCACAGCTGATGCGTCCGCCCGCACCGAAGGAAGGAAAACGTGTTTTTCTTGAGTTTGTGCCGTTTGTGTGGCGCAGGCTCAGCTTCACCTGGAAATCAACAGTGCGGAATCTGCTTCGCTACAAGAAGCGGTTCCTGATGACGGTAATCGGTATCGGAGGCTGTATGGGGCTTTTGCTCGTTGGCTATGGCCTGCGGGATTCTATTATGGATGTCGCCATCCTGCAATTTGAGGAGCTGCAGCTCTACGACGCGATGACTGTGCTGGACATGGATGCGCCGGAACAGGAGCGGCAGGTGGTTGTGGACAGTCTGGAAGCAGACGACCGCATTCTTGCGCAGAAACGATTTGCAATGTACAAGGAGCAGGTAAAGGGAACAGACGGCTCGCGGAAGGAGTGGACGCTCTATTTATATGTTCCGGAGGATCTGGAAGGCATGGAGGATTTCCTGTGTTTCCGTGAGCGCACCGATCATGATATGCAGTATACACTGACGGATGAGGGCGCGATTGTGACGGAAAAGATCGCAAAAGAATTCGGCGTGAAAGCAGGTGATACGCTTACGCTGGAATCTGCGGATAAGACGGTCCGGATTCCGGTAGCAGCAGTCTGTGAGAATTATCTGTCACACTACATTTACCTGACACCAGAGCTTTACCGGACGGTATACCAGGAGGAGCCGGAATACAACAGCGTATTTTTCCGCACGCAGGATGGTCTGGAGGAGGCCGAGGGGATCGGTACAGGGCTGCTGCGCCTGGACTGTGTGCTGAATGTGACCTACACAAAGTCGATGAAGGCTCAGCTGGACAATATGCTCGGGGCTCTCGACATAGTAATGATTGTGCTGATCGTATCCGCCGGAATGCTGGCGTTTGTTGTGCTGTACAATCTGAACAATATCAATATCAACGAGCGGAAACGGGAGCTTGCGACGATCAAGGTGCTCGGCTTCTATGACAGTGAGGTAGCCGCGTACGTTTACCGGGAAAATATTCTGCTCACTCTCATCGGTGCAGCGGCAGGTATCTTTATCGGGAAATATCTGCACATGTTTATCATCACGACTGTGGAGGTGGACGCGTGCATGTTCGGACGTACGATTAAGACAGGGAGCTATATCATTGGGACGTTGTTTACATTTGGTTTTTCCATTCTGGTCAACTTTGTGATGTATTACAAGCTGAAGAAGATCGATATGGTGGAATCCTTGAAGAGCGTGGAGTAGAGAACGCATCAGCAGAAACGCTGCATAGATAGTTTCGTGCAGTATGCACGAAAATTCTGTGGGAATAACGAATAGTTTCGAAAATATGACTGGACGAAAGTGGAAAATCAGTGTATGATAAAGGGAGCAAGATGCGAATAAGTAAGGAGGAAATTCTACATGCTGGAAGAATTGAAAAGACAGGTGTATGAGGCGAATATGGAGCTTCCAAGACGCGGGCTCGTGACCTATACCTGGGGCAATGTCAGCGGGATTGACCGCGAAGCCGGATTGTTTGTGATTAAGCCGAGCGGAGTCGACTATGAGAAGCTGACGGCAGACGATATGGTTGTCATTGATATGGACGGCAATCGTGTCGAGGGCAAGTATAAGCCCTCGTCTGATACCGCGACCCATCTGGAGCTGTACAAGGCATTTCCGGAGCTGGGCGGTGTTGTGCACACGCACTCTCCGTGGGCGACCTCGTGGGCACAGGCGGGCAGAGACATCCCGTGCTATGGAACGACTCATGCTGACTATATGTACGGACCGATTCCGTGTGCGCGGAATCTGACTCCGGAGGAGATCGAGGAAGCATACGAGAAAAATACCGGGCTTGTGATTATCGAGACCTTCCGCACACGCGGCATCAATCCGGTTTATGTGCCGGCAGTGCTCTGTACGAATCATGGCCCGTTTACCTGGGGCAAGGATGCGGCAGAAGCTGTGCACAATTCGGTCGTGCTGGAAGAGGTGGCAAAGATGGCTTGCTGGACGGAGATGATCAATCCGAAGGTGCAGCCCGCTCCGGACTGTATCAAGGAGAAGCATTTCATGAGAAAGCACGGCGCAAACGCATATTACGGGCAGTAATATGAGAGATGCTGCTGTTTACCGGGTGTTCATATAGGGCATAATTAGAGCAGACAGCGGCTGATACGCAGAAAGAAAGGATCAGATTATGACGACACTGGAATTACAGAAAATGGCGAACGAGGTTCGCAAGGGTATCGTGACAGCGGTACACAGCGCAAAGGCGGGGCATCCCGGTGGATCGCTTTCCGCAGCAGATGTGTTTACGTATCTGTATTTTGAAGAAATGAACGTAGATCCAAAGGATCCGAAGAATCCGGACAGAGACCGTTTCGTTCTCTCGAAGGGACATACGGCGCCTGGCTACTATTCCGCAATGGCGCACAGAGGATTTTTCCCGGTTGAGGATCTGAAGACGCTGCGTCATCTCGGCTCGCATCTGCAGGGACATCCGTGCATGCAGCACATTCCGGGTATCGATATGTCCTCCGGTTCGCTGGGCCAGGGCATTTCGGCGGCAGTTGGTATGGCGCTGGGCGGAAAGATGGCTCAGAAGGATTACCGCGTCTACACGCTGCTCGGCGACGGTGAGATCGAGGAAGGCCAGGTGTGGGAAGCCGCGATGTTTGCAGGACACAGAAAGCTGGACAACCTGGTTGTGATTGTGGATAACAACGGCCTGCAGATCGACGGAAAGATTGAGGATGTCTGCTCTCCGTATCCGATTGACAAGAAGTTTGAGGCATTTAATTTCCATGTGATCAATGTTGCAGATGGAAATGATATGGATCAGCTGCGCGCGGCATTTGCTGAGGCGCGTGCGACGAAGGGCATGCCGACCGCTATCGTGATGAAGACAGTGAAGGGCAAGGGCGTTTCCTTCATGGAGAATCAGGCATCGTGGCACGGTGTTGCTCCGAATGATGAGCAGTACGCAGTGGCAATGGCAGACTTAGAGAAAGTGGGGGAAGCATTATGTCAGAAGTAAAGAAAATCGCGACCAGAGAAAGTTATGGCAAGGCGCTGGCCGAGCTCGGAGCAGAGCATGAGGATCTGGTAGTTCTGGACGCGGACCTCGCGGGCGCGACAAAGACCGGTACGTTCAAGAAGGCATTTCCGGAGCGTCATATCGACTGCGGTATCGCAGAGTGCAATATGATGGGTATCGCAGCAGGCCTTTCCACGACCGGCAAGGTGCCGTTTGCCAGCACCTTTGCGATGTTTGCATCCGGCAGAGCTTACGAGCAGGTGCGCAACTCTATCGGATATCCGCATATGAATGTAAAGATCGGCGCGACCCATGCGGGCATTTCCGTCGGTGAGGACGGCGCTTCCCATCAGTGCAATGAGGACCTGGCTCTGATGCGCGGCATTCCGGGCATGGTTGTGATCAATCCGTCGGATGATATCGAGGCGCGTGCGGCAGTCCGCGCGGCGTATGAGTACGTTGGACCGGTGTATCTCCGTTTTGGCCGCCTGGCTGTTCCGGTGATCAATGATACTCCGGACTACAAGTTTGAGATCGGCAAGGGCGTGACGCTGCGAGAGGGTACGGACGTGACGATTATCGGTACTGGTCTATGTGTGAACAGCTCTCTGGAAGCAGCTGAGATGCTGGCAAAGGATGGCATTTCTGCTAAGGTGATCAATATCCATACGATCAAGCCGCTGGACGAGGAGCTGGTAGTTGCGGCAGCAAAAGCGACCGGCAAGGTAGTCACGGTAGAAGAGCATTCTGTGATTGGCGGTCTCGGCGGAGCAGTCTGCGAGACACTCAGCGCGAAGGCTCCGACGCCGGTTCTGCGCATCGGTGTGCAGGATGTATTCGGTGAGTCTGGATCCGCAGTGGCGCTGCTTGAAAAGTATAAGCTTGACGGCAAGGGCGTTTACGAACAGATCAAGGCGTGGCTGTAATCGGTATTGCCAAGTGGAGCAGTTATCGATTTTGGGAGCTTTGTGTGGATAAGTAACTAGACGGTCTGCATAAGACTGCACTGATTTGTGTTGGAAGACTGTGAAAAAAGGCCTTTCTGTGTTTGGAATCATTGTCACTGCACAGGAAATGGTACTTCTCACAGTCTTATTTTATTTGTGAAAGCATTAAAATAGTTATAGAAAATCTACACTAATTATGATATAGTATGATTGCCGTTGACTCTTTCCGGTAGGGAGGGGGTTCTTACCATTGTGTTATTGTGTGTTTTCTTAATTTTTTCGGAATATGGGAAATAGGAGTGGACAGCAGGTAAAAAATATACTATATTAAGCATAGTATTTTGCTCGCATAGTGACAGGCGGGAGAAGAGGGAGGAAGAGGTATGAACGATAGGAAGGAAGAACAGGAAATTCGTGAGGCAATTGCGGCCGGGGAGCGTGCGCTTGCCAGCCTGCAAAGAGCGTATGACCAGCTTGGCAAGGCGCGGACCTGGGGGTTGCTGGATCTGTTTGGCGGCGGCGCCCTGGTGGGAATGATGAAGCATTCCCGCATAAGCGACGCATCAGCTTGTATGGAGGATGCGAAATATGATCTTCGGATCTTTCAGAGGGAGCTGCGGGATGTAGAGCTTCCGGCGAATTTTGGAGTGGATATCGGCGGCTTCCTGACCTTTGCAGATTTTTTCTTCGACGGAGTGCTTGCGGACTATCTGGTGCAGTCGAAGATAGCGGAAGCGCGCAGGCAGGTCGGGGAGGCGATCAGCCGTGTGGAGCGGGTACTGGACTGCCTGGAAGCGATTTAGTATAGCGTTCGGATAAAAGTCTCAGCATAACACAGCGATTTGTGATTTTGCTTATATCTGTGAGAGTATGAGCGGATACCAATTTATAAGTAGGAGGATGCAGAATGGGCTGTCTGGGGAATCTTTTGTGGTTTGTGTGCGGAGGTATGATGAGCGGACTGTGCTGGGCGCTGGCAGGCTGTCTGTGGTGCATCACAGTGATTGGTGTTCCAATCGGGCTGCAGTGCTTTAAGTTTGCGTCGCTGTCCTTTTTCCCGTTTGGGAAAGAGATCCGGTACGGAGGAGGCGCAGGCTCGCTTCTGCTGAATCTGGTCTGGCTGGTCGTAACCGGGCTTCCGCTGGCGCTGGAGCACGCGCTCTGGGGGTTGCTCCTGTGCGTCACGGTGATCGGTATCCCATTCGGACTGCAGCATTTCAAGCTGGCAAAGCTTGCCCTGATGCCATTTGGCTCTGCCGTATTATGACAGATGCTTATCGCTTAGTTCGTGTACGGTATCATTCCTGTTCAGGCAGAACTCCTTTGCCGGATTTTCCATCGGACTGTGTTAGCTTCGATCGACGATGCCGCTGCATCGCCTCATTCAGCTGCCTTGCCGATGAAAAATCATGCTGCGGAGTTCTGCCAGATATAAACGCGGCATCGGGGATTCTGTTATTGACAGCTGAATTGCAGTTTTGGACAGGCGGTATAGATTCCACATCTGCCGGGATGGCGACAGGGAACATATTAAGCTTTCCGCGAAAGCGTGAAGACGAACTCCGTACCGGCGCCCACGGTGCTGATGACATTGATATTCTGGTGGTGTGCCAGAATGATTTCCTTGACGATAGACAGACCGAGACCGGTTCCTTTCTTATCGCGGCCGCGGGAGATGTCTGTTTTGTAAAAGCGGTCCCAGATCTTGTCCAGATTTTCTTTCGGGATTCCTTCACCGAAATCCTTGACGGAGACGTAGACCAGTTGCTTGCGTATGGTGACGCTGATCAGGATCTCCTTTCCAGGGTAGCTGAACTTGATTGCGTTGTCCAGAAGATTGTAGATCACCTGCTGAATGCGTCCCATATCAGCGAAGACTATGGCAGGCTTCGGCGGGAAAGCGGTCTGGATGACCAGATTTTTTTTCTGGCAGATGCCTTCAAAGGTGTCGATGGTCTGCCGGATGATGTCAGAAATGTCGAATTCCGTCATCTCCAGATAGACCCCGTTGTCGTCGAAGCTGTTCAGGAGCAGGAGCCCTTCAGTCAGCTTGTTCAGCCGTTCCGTCTCGCTGAGGACAATCCGCAGGTAGCGTTCCTGCAGCTCTGGGGGAATTGTGCCGTCCAGCATAGCTTCCACATACCCCTTGATTGAGGTCAGCGGGGAGCGGAAATCGTGAGAGACATTGGATATAAACTTCCGCTGATATTCAGTGGAGCTGTCTGCAGCGTCAGCCAGGTACTTCAGGGCCGCGGTCAGGCGGCCCAGCTCATCATCGTTATTGTAGTAAAACTGAGGATGTGAGGCACCCTCCATGTAGTGTGCCGCAGCCTCCGAAATCCGGTTCATTGGCCGGTAGAGCTTCAGGTAGAAGATGAGAACCGGGAATAGAGAGACCAGAAAGACTACTGCGATCAGAAGATAGCAGGTATTCTGGATCGCAACGGCCTGCCCGCGCAGATAGCCCCGGTAGTTTGCATCCTCCGACAGCTCGAACAGATAATTCCGCAGCAGCCTCGGGACGATCCAGAGAACCAGGGTAAAGCTGACCAACAAGAAGATCAGGTAGGCGGCGAGTACCTTATTCAATAATTTATGTTTCATAATCGTACCTTCAGTTCTTTCCTTCCCATTTCCGTGACACTGTTTACACAACTATAAATGAGCAAATATAAACGATTGTCCAATAGATTCCGTGCTGCGCGGACAATGTCAATCTCTCACTTCATATAGTTTTTTCAACTATGTCTTTAGTTTTTCACTTCAAACTTATACCCGATCCCCCATACCGTCGAAATCGCCCATTTTTTGTGGTCCTTGATCTTTTCGCGCAGCCGCTTGATGTGGACGTCGACGGTCCGGGTATCACCGATGTATTCATAGCCCCAGATGTGGTCCAGCAGCTGCTCGCGCGTGAAGACCTGGTTTGGGGAGGAGGCAAGAAAATACAGAAGTTCCAGCTCCTTGGGCGGCATTTCCACATTTTTGCCCTTGTAGGTCACAGAGTAATTCGTCAGATTGATGGTCAGGTCCGGATATTCCACGTATTTTCCGGAGGGCTTCGGCTGTGCGGTGCCGCCCTGAGCGTAGCGCCGCAGTACAGCCTTGACCCGCGCGACGAGTTCCTTTGAGTCAAACGGTTTGATGATATAGTCGTCTGCGCCAAGCTCCAGTCCGAGCACCTTGTCGAAAATCTCCCCCTTCGCCGAGAGCATGATGATCGGGACATTGGACTGCTGGCGGATCTCGCGGCAGACCTGATAGCCGTCGATCCCCGGCAGCATCAGGTCAAGCAGGATCAGATTCGGCGCAAACTGCCGGAATTGGCGCAGAGCCTCCTCCCCATCATGTACGATTCTGGTATCATAAAATTCCTTCGCCAGATAGAGCGAAATCAGTTCTGAAATATTTTCGTCATCATCAACAATCAGAATTTTCTGCCGTGTGACCATAAGCTTCCTCCTTATTTAAACTCCACAATGGTGACGCCTGCGTCACCCTCTCCATATTCTCCGAGGCGGTAGGAGGCGACATGCTTCTGGCGGCGGAGATACTGGTGAACAGCTTTGCGCAGCGCGCCGGTGCCCTTGCCATGGACGATACGCACCGGGGAAAGGTGTGCAATGTATGCGTCATCCAGATACTTGTCCAGTTCCACGATCGCCTCATCCGTCGTCATCCCGAGCAGGTTCAGCTCGGCGCTGATGCCGGAGGACTTTGCCATTTTGATCTTGCTGCTGCCGGAAACCTTCGCGGACGGTCCTTTGCTGTACGCGGGAAGCTCGTCCTCCAGCTTTTCCAGATCCTTCAGGTTGACCTGTGAGCGCAGAATGCCCATCTGAACGAACAGGTTGCCTTTCGCATCCGGCAGTGTGCTGACTGTGCCGCGCAGATTCATGCTGAGCACCTTTACACTGTCACCGACGCGCAGATCTTTGGCTGTAAGCTCCTTTTTCGGCTTTTTATCGGCTTTGAGGCCGTTGTCTTTCTGCAGCCCGGACATCTTTTCGCGCAGCTTCGCGCGCTCCCTTTCCATTTCCTTCGCGGAGCCCGCTGCGCTTCCAAGCTTATTGTACTTTCGGATTGTCTCATCCGCAAAGTCTTTTGCATCGCGCAGAATCGCCTGAGCCTCCTCACGTGCTTTGCGCATAATGTCGTCGCGGCTTGACTCCAGCCGGTCTTCTTTGCGCTCCAGCCGCTTTTTCAGCTCTTCGATTTCCAGCTTGTAGCGATTGACCTCGTCCCGCTCGCGCTCGATGAGGACACGGCTTGATTCGAGGTCGGAAATCACATCTTCGAAATTTTCATCCTCCTGAGTCAGGTGTTCCTTTGCTTCTTCGATCACATATTGCGGCAGTCCAAGCTTCTCGGAAATGGCAAAGGCGTTACTCTTGCCGGGCACGCCGATGAGCAGCCGGTAGGTCGGGCGCAGTGTTTCCACATTGAATTCGCAGCAGCCGTTTTCTACGCCTGGCGTTGAGAGCGCGAATACCTTCAGTTCACTGTAATGCGTGGTTGCAATCGTGCGCACCTTGCGGCGGTGCAGGTTGGATAGAATCGCGATGGCGAGCGCCGCGCCCTCGGTCGGATCGGTTCCCGCGCCCAGCTCGTCGAACAACACGAGCGAGTTGATGTCCGCCTGATCCCAGAAGGAAACGATATTCGTCATGTGGGAGGAGAAGGTACTCAGGCTCTGTTCGATGCTCTGCTCATCGCCGATATCGGCATAGACCTCGTCGAAAACAGCGAGCTCGGAGTGGTCAAAGGCCGGGATATGAAGTCCTGCCTGTCCGAGCAGGGTAAACAGTCCGACCGTTTTAAGGGAAACTGTTTTGCCGCCGGTGTTCGGTCCGGAGATGACGAGCATGGTGAAATCATCACCGATGCGGATGTCAACCGGGACGACTGCTTTCGGATTCAAAAGCGGGTGACGGCCCTTCTTGATGCGGATGCGCCCCTCGGTGTTGAACTCCGGCTCTGAACCGTTGTAGGAGAGGGAAAGCTTCGCGCGTGCAAAAATAAAGTCCAGCTCTGTCAGAAGCGAGATGTTGTCATTGATCGCGTCGGACTGCTCCGCGACGAGGCTGCTCAGGGTGGCGAGGACCGCCTCGATTTCTTTTACTTCCCGCAGCTCAAGCTCCCGCAGGTCGTTGTTGAGCTTTACCACGGACATCGGTTCGATGAAAAGCGTGGACCCGGTCGAGGACTGGTCATGGATCATGCCTGGCACCTGGCTCCGGTATTCAGATTTGACCGGGATGCAGAAGCGGCCGTTTCGCTGCGTGATGACGGCATCCTGCAGGTAAGTGCGGGTCGAGCCGTTGACGAAGGAATTGAGCTGTGTCCGGATGCGGTCGTTCGTCTGGTGCATCAGGCGGCGCACTTGCTTCAGCCCCGGACTTGCGTCGTCCGCGATTTCCTCCTCGGAAAGAATGCAGCGGTTGATCTCATGGCAGAGCGGGCCAAGCGGCTGTAGACCGGAAAACATCTGCTCCAGAGAGTCTTCCGCGAACTCATCCGGATTGTTGGATGCGCTGCGGGACCACGATTTGACACGTCCGGTGACTTCGAGTACCTTGCAGACGCGCAGCAACTCTTCGATATTCAGGGAGCTTCCGATCTCAAGACGGCGGAGGGAACCCCGGATGTCGGTCAGGCCGGAGAAGGAGATATTCCCCTTGCGCAAAAGGCGGCTTGTGGCATCGGTCGTTTCGGTCTGCATGCGGCGGATCTCCGGCAGGTCTGAAGACGGCAGGAGATTCCGGCACAGCTCCTTGCCGGGCTGTGAGCCGGCATGCTCTGTGAGTTTTTGAATAATTTTAGGATATTCTAATACATGTAATGCTTTTTCGTTCATAATTACCTCGCAAAGTGGTAGAATAATTTATGACTGATCGGTAGCCGCAGTGCTGGCCATAAGCGGTATCTGTGGGTAGATACAAAGACATATGGAAGCATTGCGGGATAGTGGAGTGTGGCTCACAGGTAATACCAGCTCCAGGGCTATTGTAACGCAAAAAGAGGGTTTTGGCAACGACTGTAATGAACAGTTCCAGTGAGAAAAACGCCCGGATGTCGGGATGCTTTCGGACATCTGGGCGTATTTTCTGTAGGTGTTAACGGGAGCATAGCGGTTAGCAGCCCGGTGTCTGGAGACAGTCTTTGAGCAGCAGATCGATCAAATTGCGGCGATAGGAGGAGAGCCTTCGGTACATCTGGATATGTGCCAGCTCTTCCTGCGTCAGGTAGGTGTCCGTTACGTAGTCATTTTTGCGAGGGTTTTCCGTATTGCCGACGAGATAGTCGATCGAAGTGTTGAACAAGGCAGACATGGCTTTCAGGGATTGAATATCTGGCTCAGAAAGACCGTTTTCGTATTTGTGCACAGCCTGCTGCGTAACATTCAGAAGATCAGCAAGATTTTGCTGTGTCATTCCCCTTTTTGTACGAAGTAGTTTGATATTGTTCATGGCAACCTCCTTACAATCATTCATTGTAAAGGGGATTATTCCAAGAAATAGCCCAGAATATTGTGCCAAATACGACTTTCCGTTGTTAATAGAAGGAAAATGCCCATAGATACCCTGGGGTGGACAACCCTGTAGGTCCTTCCCCAAGGCACTATGAGCTGGGAGATGCTGAGTAATTAAATGACACGGAGATGCGGACAGCAGGAAATTCGTTCAAGCAGATATCCCTGCATGTAAAAGATGGTCTCATATTGCGCATATTCCAATGCGTTTTCGTTCCACAGCAGAAGAAGCTGCGGCGGAAATTCCTCGTCGGCCTCATAAAATTTAAGCAAAAGCTGCAGATCTGCGAATACAGAAAACTGAAAGCCGATATCTCCTGCAGTGACCGGTATGCCGCCTTCCTGGGTGCAGGCGGTGCGGAAAGCTTCTGTATCACGGCCAAATTTTTGTGCGTAGGAGGCGTACATTCCGGTAGTGGAGATCCCTGCAGCGGGCGGTCTTCCCGTCAGGCTGTTTACCGGTGCAAAGGACGGACTGGCTGCGGGACGGCGACTGGCATAGCAAAGCAGATCAAAAATAGAAAGCACTTCGCTGAATCCTGCCTGAGAGCCGTCCGTCTCGCGCAGAACATCTCCGGTAGCACGGCAGATACGGTAGCGCTTTCCGAAAAAGGTGACAAAAATAGACTGGTCATCATGCGCCAGATTCCAGCAGGCGAGGATACGGTTCTGGTCAAAGGTCAGGAAATGCTTTTTTGCTGCCTCCCGCTGAATGAGGTAATTGTCTCTTCGTTCCATTTATAAAGCCTCCGTTTCTGTTTGGTGGTAATGTTGTGAGAATTGCAGTGAGGGTGCGCAGCAGGAGTTGTGAGTTCTTCGCATGCGGTCTGGGCATGCAAGGCGAATAGTACCTGCGTTGTATATACGGTCTGTCTGCGTGGAACCGCGTTTCAGGTTGTCAGCTTCTGTAATTCCTTTAGGAATGCTTCAGATGCTTTCGGCAGCACCTGATATTTTTTCCACACAATACTCATGCCGATGTCGAGATGTGGGGAGAGCGGACGGAAGCAGAGACGGCTCCCTGTGGTATTGATCAGATGATCGAGTGTCACTGCATAGCCGACACCCTCTTCCACGAGAAGCGAGCCGTTATAAATCAGGCTGTACGTCGCAGCGATATTCAGACTGTTAAACGCATGCTGGAACCAGAGTGCAAGCGCGCTGCCCTCCATCTGCTGCCTGGAAAGAATCAGCGGCTTGTCCCAAAGGTCTTCCGGGATCACAGTCTCTTTTTGTGCGAGCGGGGAATCACGCCGCATCAGAACGCCCCAGACATCTCTGACCGGTACCAGAAGATGATTGTATTTGGTGAGATCGGCAGGTTCAAAAAGCAGGCCAAAATCGATCAGGCCCCGGTCGAGCTGCTCCAGAACATTCGTCGCGTCTCCGCTTGCAATGTGAAAACGTACCTGCGGATACTTGCGGCGCACCTGTCTGGCTGCCTTTGCGAAAATGCGGATCGCATCCGACTCCCCGGCGCCGATGTGCACGTCGCCAACGATGGTTTCGTCCGGAAGCGAGATCTCATTCTCTGTTTTTTTCACAAGCTCCAGGATCTCTTCCGCACGGCGGCGCAGGATCATGCCCTCTTCTGTGAGCGTGATATGCCGGTTGCCTCGGATAAAAAGCTGTTTGCCGAGTTCCTCTTCCAGATCCTTGAGCTGGCGGGAGAGCGTCGGCTGGGAAAGATGCAGATATTCCGATGCGCCGGAGATGCTCTGCTCCTGTGCGACAGCGAGAAAATACTGCAGGACGCGCAATTCCATAACAATCGGCTCCCTTCTCTGTAAATAGACGGTTTTGCGTGACTCTTTATTCTGGATTTTATCATTGCCATATTATGCTTGTCAAGCATAGCAATCTATCAAATATAAGTATTTGCTATTTGCACAATCATCCATTATGATGTAAAACATAGTTACTGTTTACGTTCCTGTCAAGAGCGGCAGGCTGGTTCGTCGTGTTTGCACGTAAGAAATAGCATGCCGCTCTTGGCGGGAGCGGTGAAGCGGCAGCCTTTACATCACCGCAGCGGCTCTCTTATGGAAGCGGTTCGTCTGCGGGCTGTCTGTGCAGAGGCGGGTTGCGTATAAAATGCATGGTTGCCACTAACTAATTGACAGTGGTTATTGGATAAAGCCGCAGGAGGGGTGGAGACGTATGACAGAACGGCTGGCAGAAATTCTGGCAGATTCATTTTTTAAAATATTGATTCCGGGGCTGACGATGACAATTCCGCTGACAGCGATTTCATTTGCGTTAGCGCTGGTAATTGCCACAGCGGTTGCACTGGTGCAGTTCGCGAACGTGCGCGTATTGCGGCAGCTCGCGCGCTTCTATATCTGGGTAGTGCGCGGAACGCCATTGCTGGTGCAGCTCTATGTTGTGTTCTACGGTATGCCGAAGCTCGGGATCCTGCTGGATCCGTTTCCGGCGGCGGTGATTGTGTTTTCAATCAACGAAGGAGCGTACTGCGCAGAGACGATCCGCGCAGCGCTGGAGGCAGTGCCGGTCGGACAGATGGAGGCCGGCTACTGTGTCGGCATGTCATACCTGCAGATTATCCGCAGAATCGTGCTGCCGCAGGCGCTTCGGACAGCATTCCCGCCGTTGTCAAATTCTCTGATTGCGCTTTTGAAGGATACGTCTCTGGCATCGAATATTACCGTATTGGAGATGCTGATGGCAACGCAGCGGATTGTCGCGCGGACGTATGAGCCGCTGGCGCTGTATCTGGAGGTCGGGGCGATTTACCTGCTGTTCTCCACAGTGCTGACGAAGCTGCAGCGCGTCGGGGAGAAGAAGCTGGCGCGGGCATGAGCGGAAGAAGCGGGACGGCCTGCAGGCAGTTCACAGGCTGCGCGTGAAGACTGTGCCGCACAGCAGCAGGTTTGTGGGGCAGCCCGCTGACGGACCGTGCCGCATAGTAAGAGTAGCAGGTTGTGGAACAGCCCGCCGCTGTTGCAGAGACCGGGCTGATAGGTAAGAGAAAGAGGAGGTTGCTACAGAATGCTTGAGATAAAGGGGCTTCAGAAATCGTTCGGCAGTCTGGAGGTGCTCCGAAGTGTAGACTTGGATCTGGAAAAAGGGGATGTCGTCGCGATACTTGGGCCAAGCGGCTCCGGGAAGACGACGATGCTGCGCTGTATCAATTTTCTGGAACGGGCGGATGCCGGGGAGATGGTCTTTGACGGAGAGCACTTCGATATGCACCGGGCGGCGAAGCGTGATATCGCCCGTATCCGGAGGAAAACGGCGTTCGTTTTTCAGAATTACAACCTGTTCCTGAATAAAACAGCGCTGCAGAATGTGACAGAGGGACTGGTCATCGCACGGAAGTTTCCGAAAGCGCAGGCGGAGAAGATTGCGATGCGCGCGCTCACGAAGGTAGGAATGGCTGACCGCAAGGATTACTATCCGAGTCAGCTGTCCGGCGGACAGCAGCAGCGAGTTGCGATTGCACGGGCGCTGGCGACGGATCCGGAGATCATCCTGTTTGATGAGCCGACTTCTGCGCTGGATCCTGAACTGACCGGCGAGGTGCTGGCGGTGATGCGCCAGCTGGCAGGAGAGGGCATGACGATGCTGGTCGTCACACATGAAATGGGTTTTGCGCGGAATGTATCTTCGCGCGTGATCTTCATGGAGAATGGTGTGATCGTGGAGTCCGGAACGGCAAAGGAATTTTTCGATCATCCAAAGCAGGAGCGCACGAAGGCATTTATCCGGACGGTGCAGGGAGATTAGTGGGTATCGATGTTCAGTCGGAATGGTCTGCGGGCAATCTGTCTGTATATCCATTGAGACTGTGCTTTTAAATATAATAAAGGAGAAGAATACCATGAAAAAAGTAAGAAAATTTGCAGCAGGATTGACAGCAGCACTGGCGATTAGCGCACTGGCGGCGCCTGTGACACAGGCCGAGGAGGGAGACCTGCTCGCCCGCATCCAGGAGAAGGGAGAGATTGTCATTGCGACCGAGGGTACCTGGGCTCCCTGGACGTACCACGATGAGGATGACAAGCTGGTTGGCTATGATATTGAGGTCGCAGAGCGGATCGCAGAGCATCTTGGTGTGAAAGCGACCTTTGTGGAGGGTGAATTTGACGGGCTGCTGGCTGGTATTGACGCAGAGCGGTATGACATCATGGCGAACGGCGTGGAGATCACAGAGGAGCGCGCTGCGAAATACGATTTCAGTGATCCGTACTGCTATATCCGCACTGCGATTATGGTTGCAGAGGACAACGATGAGATCCAGTCCTTTGAGGATCTGGACGGCAAGACGACAGCGAATACACTGACGAGTACCTATGCTGCACTGGCGGAGGGGTATGGGGCGACAGCAACTGGTGTGGATGACCTGAATCAGACGATTGAGCTGCTGCTGGCAGGCCGGGTGGATGCGACGCTGAACGCAGAAGTGACCTACTATGATTATAAGAGAGAGCACCCGGATGCTCCCATCAAGGTGGCGGCGCTGACCGAGGACGCGTCCTATGTCTCGATCCCGGTGCGCAAAGGCGAGGACTCCGCGACGCTGATCGAGGCGATCAATGAGGCAATTCAGGAGCTGAGCGAGTCCGGCGAGCTGTCTGAGCTTTCTGTGAAGTATTTTGGTTCCGATATGTCCCAGGATCCGAAAGCGGCCTCCGGACAGGAAGCAGGGACTGAGGCGGCTGGTACGGAAGCGCAGACGGAGTAAGCTTTGCCGGAGGAGCCTATGGGAAAAACAGGACAAGGACTGCCAAAGCCAGGAAATTCGAAAGCAGAGAAGCAGGACAGAGACTGCCAGAGTGAGGGCAGGCAGAGCAGAAACGATTGGACAGCAGAGAAGCAGGGCAGGCAGAGCAGAAACGATTGGACAACAGAGAAGCAGGACAGAGACTGTCAGAGTGAGGGCAGAAGGAATTCGAAAACGGAGAAGCAGGAGATGGACGGTCAGAACAATGGCAGGCGGGGTTCAAAAACAGAGAGACAGGCCCAGGGCGGCTGCAGTGCTCAAAGAGGTCCATGTGGCGGAGATAAGGAGGTAATTATCCAGAATCTCCGGGATGCAGGCTGTGATGAAAAGACCTGCACCTCCGTTGCCTGTGATCTGACCGAGGGCAGGACGGAGGAGGGCCTGGAAGCGCTGAAGCAGCACCGCCGGGAGCTGCTGGACCATGTCCACAAGGGACAGAAATGCATTGACTGCCTGGATTATCTTGTGTATCAGGTGAAGAAGGACAGACAGGATACCTAGAGCGTGTTAATCGAAGCGAGCGCAAGCCGGTGGGAAATCATGCAAGGAGGTTTGTCTGAATATCATCCGGTCAGTAGCAGGGCCTGCGGACTGTGCTGCAGGAAGTTTGATGAAAAGTACCGGAAAGCTCTGGTATAAGGAGGGGCTTTCCGGTATTATGCATTCATGTCTGACGCAGCAATAGGAGGAAAAAGAGATAACAGGGGGAAACTATGATACAGATTGTTAAGACAAGCAGCCTTCCGCTCTTGACGGATGGCTGTTCTGCAAATTTATCGGACAGAATACAGAGAAAGGAATTTTATGCAAAGGCAGTCAAGGAGCGCGGGCATCAGGCATTTTCAGTGGATCTGGGCGAACTTGTGGACCAGTTCGGGCTGACTGCAGTGAGCGATGCCGTAGAGGGGCTTTTGCTTGGGGGCTACCACACAGAGCGCTTTCCGGCTGTGCCGAGACCAGAGCCCGAAATAGAACTTACGGGTCTGCCTGCGGAGGCGGAAGCTATCGTGCGGGAGACGGAAGTGCTGGTGCGGGGGATTTGCTGGGCGCGCGATATGACGAACCGCCCGGGAAATCTTTTGCGTCCGGCTGATTTTGCGCGTGAGGTGCAAAGGCTCTTCGAAGGACTGCCTGCTGAGGTGGAGATTCTAGAGGAAGATAAGCTGCAACAGCTCGGGCTGAATGCGATTTTGAGCATTGGGCAGAGCAGCGCCTACCGGCCCTGCCTGTGCATCATCCGGTATCGGGGAGACCCGGAGAATGGGCCGGTCACGGGTCTGGTTGGAAAGGGCGTGACCTGCGACACAGGCGGTTACTGCCTGAAGGCGTCTTCCTCCATGGCCGGGATCCGCGGCGACATGGGCGGAGGGGCAGCTGTGGCGGGAGCCATCTATGCGCTTGCAAAAAACGGGGTCCGCGCCAATGTAACCGGACTGATCCCGATGGTGGAAAACCGGATTTCCGATGGGGCGTTGCTCCCAGGCGATGTCATTACTTCCTACAGCGGCAAGACGATTGAGATTGTGAATACGGATGCGGAGGGGCGTTTGATCCTTGCGGATGCGGTTTCGTTCGCGGTGCTCGCGGAGCATGTAGACCGTGTGCTGGATATCGCGACCCTGACGGGCGGCGTCTGCGCAAGCCTTGGGTTTGGAGTGGCCGGGATGCTCTGTGACCAGGAGGAGTTTTATCACGAATTTGAGCAGGCAGCCGCGCGTGCCGGAGAGCGGTATCTGCGGTTCCCGATTTACCCGGAATATGAGAAAATGATTGACAGTGAGGTCGCGGATGTGAAAAATATGGGCGGGCAATTTGCGGGAACTATCACGGCTGGTTTGTTTATCCGCCGGTTTGCCAATCAGGTTCCGTGGCTCCATGTGGATATTGCGGGGACTGCGTGGACGGATCCGCCTGTATTCGAGTATCAGGCAAAAGGTGCGACCGGCGCAGGAGTGACGACCCTGTATTATCTGAGGTAAAAAGCTTTGTTAGAGAGGAATCTGAGAATGCCGTGAGGCGATCGCTGCGGTTCCAGATCTGTTTACGGTGGTGCGCTGACCTATCGTGCCTGCAAACGGAGGACGGGATAGGCTGGCGTAACAGGGGCCACCGCATCCGCATTAGGCAGGAGCTGTATAGGAAGCAGATGAGCAAACTGACGCGACATATTTAGAACGTGTAGGAGCAGGGCAGGCAGCAGAGGGGGCACAGGCATGAACAGACGCAGGGTGGGACATGGCGTGCCAATACGCAGCAACCCTTTCATGAGAGAAAGAGTGGATCAGATATGAAACAGTTTATTTTGGAGGCATGCGTGGATTCGGTGGAATCTGCGCTGGCGGCGCAGCAGGGCGGAGCGGCGAGAATCGAGCTGTGCAGCAATCTTATCATTGGCGGAACGACACCGGGTACGTCTTTATTTGAAGAGATCCGGAGCGTATCCGATATCCGGACACATGTGCTGATCCGTCCGCGGTTCGGCGACTTCTGCTATACAGAGTATGAATTTCGTGTGATCCGGCGGGAAGTGCGCAAATTCAGGGAGTTAAAGGCGGACGGGGTCGTGATTGGAATTTTAAGGCCGGATGGAAGCCTGGATAAAGAGCGGATGAAGCTGCTCATGGAGGATGCAGGAGATCTGTCTGTCACGCTCCACCGCGCGTTTGACGTCTGCGCGGATCCCTTCCAGACTCTGGAAGATGCCAGAGAGCTCGGCATCCGGACGATCCTCACATCGGGTCAGGAAAATGATTGCCTGGCGGGAAAGGAGCTTTTGCGGGAGCTGGTAAAGCGTGAGCATGGCGACCTTACCATTATGGTGGGGAGCGGCGTAGATGCAGAGACGATCCGGATTCTGCAGCCTTACACGGGGGCGCGCGCATTTCACATGTCCGGTAAGACAACTCTGCCGAGTTCGATGGCCTACCGGAAAAGCGGTGTGAGCATGGGACTGCCTGCCTTCAGTGAATTTGAAATCATCCGGACGGAGCAGGCAAAGATCCGGGCGGCGTGTGACGTGCTGGAGGCGCTCTAGTGTGCGGACACCGGCCGCTTTGCCGATGAAAAATTATTCTGCGTAGTTTTGCCAGATATAAACGTGTCAGCACACTATTTCGGGAAGCGTACTGCAATTGGCGGCCGGAGGTGGCTGTCCCAGGGGACGAAGGAGGGGGAACATGTTTTTAGAAGAGAACATGGAAAGAATTCAGGCAGAGTTTGGCGCGCTGGGTTTGGAGCTTCCACAGCTTTCACATCAGCTTTGTGAACGGCTTGCGGGACTGGATGGGCAGACGGCGCTCGCTATGAAATACCTGTATAGCAATATGCCGCTCAGTGATATCGGAAATTATTCCTTTGATACGTATCTGGATTATGCGTGTCATGGCGTGTACCTGTGGGAACATTCTCCCTTTATCCGGAACATGCCGGAGGACATTTTTCTGAACTATGTCCTGTTCCACAGGGTCAACGAGGAAGAAATTGCACCTTGCCGCTCTCTGTTTTACGGGGAGCTGAAGGAGCAGATCTGCAGCATGGGGATGCAGGAGGCAGCTTTATCAGTCAACCGCTGGTGCGCGCAGGAGGTTTCCTATCAGAGTACGGATGACCGCACTGCTTCTGCACTCGGCGTCTGGCGCTGTGGCTGCGGCCGGTGCGGAGAGGAATCTGTGTTTGCAGTGAATGCGCTTCGGAGTGCCGGGATTCCGGCGCGCCAGGTCTATGCGGTGAAATGGTCCCACTGTGATGATAACCATGCCTGGGTGGAGGTGTGGTGTGACGGCACCTGGCATTATCTCGGCGCCTGTGAGCCGGAGCCGGTTCTTGACAGGGGCTGGTTTACGAATGCGGCGTCCAGAGCAATGGCGATTAGCTCCCGCTGGTTTGACCGTGCAGATTCCGGTGAGGAGGTAATCGGCAGGGATGGTATCAATGCGATGCTGAATCAGCTGCCGCGGTATGCACGGACGCGGCGCATCACTGTACGCGTGGAGGACTCCGACCGGAAGCCGGTTCCGGGCGCGCGCATATCTGCTGAGGTACTGAACTATGCAGAATTTTCTCCGATAGCGGTGGTGACGACGGGAGAAGACGGCTGTGCTTCGCTTACCACCGGGCTCGGCAGTCTGCATCTTGCCGTTACGTCTGATGGGAGATATGGAGAGTGTATTGTCGACACCAGAGAGGAGACGCAGACCACGATTCGTCTGAAAGCTTTCGCTTGGGCATCCGGCAGGCAGGCGGACAGAACGGAGCAGTCTCTTGCGGGAAATGCAGGGCAGATGCAGCGGTCAGGTTCGGAGAATTCCAATTGTAAACAGCCGTCATATTCTAGTGGGATTGCGGAAGAAACTTTTCCGGACCATGTACGGTCAGTATATTCCGCAGATGGCGAGGAGTCTGGCAGTGCGCAATGTACACAAGCTTCAGATACCGTGTGGACCGCATTTGACATGGCAGCTCCGGGAGATACCGTCCGGGAAGCGCTGCACGGTACTGACGAGCAGGAAGCAGAGAATACGCGTGCGGTGACAGCAGCGGCGGAATTATGCCGCAAGAAGCGGGAACATTTCCGGCCAGCGTGGCAGGATGTGTTTTTCGTTCGCAGTCCGGAGTATACAAGAACGCTGATGTCTGTGTTGTCTGAGAAGGACAGGCAGGACGCTCCTCCGGAAGTGCTGCAGGAGCATTATGAGGAGTCGGCAGTCTATGAAGAACAATTTCCACAGCAGGTGTATCTCTCCTTCGTTTGGAATCCGCGCATTGCGGACGAGGTGCTGACAAATTGGCGGCATGCGATTTCCGCGTACTTTACACGGGAGGAGCAGGATGATTTTCGCGCAGCTCCGAAGCGGATCTGGAGCTGGATTCAGGTACACATCCGTTCCTGCGAGGAGCGGGAGCGCACGACCGTCTATACAACACCGGCCGCAGCGCTGCAGCTGGGAATCGCCGATGAAAAGTCCCAGAAGGTACTCTTTGTCGCCATTGCCAGGACGCTCGGAATCCCTTCCCGGCTGAATCCGGCTGATGGGGCTCTTGAGTATTGGAGGGATGGCGTTTTTGTCCCGGTGCAGCCGGAGCGGAAACGCAGCGCGCATCTCCATATAAAAGGAAGCGGGGATACGGCATGGATCTATTTCCAGAATTGGTCGATTGCCAGGCTGAAGGAGGACGGCTTTCACTCTCTGAGGCTTCCGGGAACGGTACTGCAGGATGAGGTTCCATGCAGTGGCGTCAGGGAAGCTGAGCTTGCACTTGCGCCGGGGCGCTATCGGGTGCTTACCGCGAACCGGCTTCCATCCGGAACAGTCTATGGGTTCCGGCATGATTTTGTGATCCGGGAAGGAGAGTGCCGCGAGCTGACCCTCGCACTTCGGCAGGTCAATCTGGCGGATATGCTGGACGGCCACAGGCTTCCGCCGATGATGTTTCAGAATGAGGCGGGGGAGGAATGTTCGCTTGCGCAGCTTACAGCAAAGAAGAGCCGGCTCCTCCTCTGGCTTGATGTGGGAAAGGAGCCGACCGAGCATATCCTGAATGAGCTGATGGAGCGCCAGGAGGCGTACCGGGAGTATGAAGACCGGCTGGTATTCATACTGCGCAGGGAGGAGGAGCGCAGGAATCCGACCTTTGCAGGCTGCAGCGCATGCATGAAGCAGGCAAGGATCTGCTATGGTCCCGCTGGCAAGCCCCGCGAGATGGCTGCACGGAGTATGTACACAGATCCGGAGAAGCTGCCGCTTCTGATTTTGACAGACGGACTCTGCCACGGCGTCTTCGCTGCTGCCGGATATTCGGTAGGAATGGCCGACCTGCTGCTTCGGATCTGGAAATGTGTGGAGGAGGGATGAACGCTGTTCCAGTATGCCGACAGGATTAAATCTGGTAGGGCTCCGCAGCATGATTTTTCATCGGCAAAGCAGCAGATGAGATTGGAGGAAGTACAGATGACAATCGTGAAATTTTATGATGAGACAGAGGATGCCCTGCTGAAATTTGCAGTGATCATTGCAAGGTGCAACGGAAAATGGGTGTTTTGCAAGCACAGGGACAGAGACACCTGGGAGGTTCCCGGCGGACACAGGGAGGCAGGGGAGAACATTTTGGATACCGCAAAGCGTGAATTGTACGAGGAAACCGGTGCTCTGGAGTTTGAGATCACTCCTGTGTGCGTATATTCCGTGACAGCTCCGGACAATTTTAATGGGGAGGAATCCTTTGGGATGCTTTACTGTGCGGAGATACAGAAATTTGAGAAGGAGCTGCACAGTGAAATAGAGAAAATATCCATCATGGATATGCTTCCGGAGCATTGGACTTATCCGGAAATACAGCCGGCGCTGATAAAAGAAGCAGAGAGAAGGATTAGACGGGAATGGAAGCAAGAAGGAAAATACCATGAATAAAAAAGAGGTTTACCAGTATCTGGATGCGCAGGGAATCCGCTATGAGGTGGCGGAGCACCGGCCTGTATTTACCGTGGAGGATGCGGGGGCGCTTCAACTGCCGCATCCGGAGGCGGGCGCCAAGAACCTTTTCCTGCGGGATGATAAAAAGAAAAATTATTATCTGGTAACAATGCGTGACCATCTGACAGTTGATTTGAAGCAGATACAGCAGGCGATCGGTTCCCGGCGTCTTAGCTTTGCATCGGAAGAAGATCTGCGGAAGTTCCTGGCCCTTGAGAGAGGTTCGGTGACACCGCTGGGGCTGTTGAATGACGCAGAGAGAAAGGTAAAATTTTATCTGGACCGCTATTTTTCCGGGCATTTGATTTCCGTGCATCCGAATGAAAATACAGCAACCGTTTTTCTACAGACCGAGGCGCTGCTTTCTGTGCTGGACGCGCATGGGGGATGCAGGGGCTGGATCGAATTTCCGGAAGCCTTAGAGCGTGTTTGAAAAATCATTCCTACCATCTGCATGCCCCACTGCACGGGCTGGCAGATCCCCATACATCCTTCTCTCAGATAGTGGCTGGCTAAACTGTAACATTTCCATATAGCAGGAAACAGAAGATATGCGGATTTTGTTTGACTTATTTTGTATAAGAGATTAGAATAATCGATAGAAAACGCAGGGGGAAAGAGACTATGCAAGAGACAGGGAACGATTATTTAACCGGCTTATACACAAGACAGAAACTGTATGCGTTCTATGCACAACTAGGACAGGAAGTTCCCCTTCATTTTATGTTTATGGATGTCGACAACTTTAAAAATGTCAATGATGTATATGGACATAATGCAGGGGATGAGCTGTTGAAAGCGGTTGCCTCTATTCTGACTTCATCCGCGCCTCTGGCAAAGGCAATCCGGCTCGGAGGCGATGAATTTGTGCTTCTTTTTACCGGCGTTGTTCCGATAGAAGAGCTTTCCGGCATTGCACAGAATATCATCTCGCGCGTTACAGATCACGAAGGGTTTTCACAGATTTCTACGATTGTCTCTGCCAGTATCGGTATTTTATATAATGAAACGTCCGTGACACCTCTGGATGCGATTCTTTCTAAAAGTGATGTCGCCATGTACTATGCCAAGAACCATGGCAAGGGCCGTTTTGTGTTTTATCATGATATTGAAGAATCCATATTGATAGAAAAGGAACTGGAAAAAAGACAGCATATTGCCTTAGAACAGGGAGAATTTGAAATCCGTTATCTTCCGGTTATCAGCCCGCAGACCTCCCGCCTCGTTCTCTCTCAGGCAAAGCTTTTCTGGAATCTGCCAGATGGAACGACGAAGGAGCGGAAGGATTTTATCACTCTTTTTGAACGGAATGGATTCATCTGTATCCTGAATCGGTGGATGATCCGGGAGGTATGCCGCCATTTGGAGCTTTACCACCAAAATTACCAGCAGGCGGGGAAAATCGGAATCTATATTTCCAAGCTTTTGCTGCTGGAGAAGGATTTTGTTCCAAGGCTTCTTGCCTACATCGCGCAGCATGGTATTTCCCCCTCAGAGCTTGAGCTTGAGCTGAGCGAACCGTCCTTTGTCCGGGGCAGCACCCAGGTTATCCATGCGCTGAAGGAACTGAAAAAATCAGGTTTTGCGATCTCTGTGATTGATGTCGGTACGGATTTTAAGAGTCTCAAGTACTGGGATACACTGTTTCTGGATTCTATCATTTTTGATTCCGGTTATCTGAACCGCACCTTGCGCACAAGCCGCGGCAGGCAGATTATCAAAATGCTCCTTGGGACAGGCAGGGAGCTTAAAATGGCGGTCATGGCGAACGGTGTCGCCTCCCGGGAGGAGGCGGATTTTCTCAGCCGGTGCGGCTGCAGTGCCATCGCAGGACCCTGCTACTCCGGGCCTCTAGAGAGGAAACAGTATTTTGATTATGTTAAAGACAGGATTCTGGTTGACGAGGTAGCTTATAAATTCCGTTTCCGCAATCATCTCCGCTCTGAGGATGGACAGTTTGAGGGAACTGTGATCGGTTCCGGCATCGAATATAAAAAGGGAATCACGGATAACTGGAATGCATTATCCTTTCCAGGCGGCAGTTCAGGTCAGAATCTGATCGAATTGCCCATGCAGCTTTTGTCAGAGCCTTCCTTCACGGTCTGCATGTGGTTAAAGCCACTTGTACTAAACTGCTGGACCTCTACCTTCTATGCGCGTTACCGGGGCTGTTTTACCACCTTTTCTCCCTCTGCTGCAGAAAATAACAGTATTTTCCGTGTCCGGGATGACGCGGACAGCAACGGCTGGTATGATGTGCTTTTCCGGCAGATTCCGTGCAATGAGTGGAGCTTTGTCTGTCTGACGTACGATGACGCGTCTTCAACGACCCGCGCTTATATCAATGGGCGCAAGGCTGGCTTTCTTGCGAATATCCCGTCGCTTATGGCATGCAGACAAATCCTGATTGGCGGGGATCCGTTCCAGGATTCCTATACCGGGTATCTGTCCGGGCTGATTTTTTACAATTATGTCAAGTCAGAATCAGAGCTGGAGGCGCTCTATGAGCAGTTCTTTTCGGAACCGGGCTTTGCAGGAAAGAAAGAGAACTTTTGGCTGGAGAATGATTAAAGGAGCGGGCGGCTGTCCGGATTGTACCTGGAAGCGGCTTTGGAACCGGAACTTTGTCTGGACAAACCTGCAGGGAATCGCTATAATGGAGCTGTACAAACGAGCAGGAGGGCTTGGGAAGATGGCGAGCAGTGTGACAATTGCGAAGCTTGCGGACAAGATGAATCTGACGAATTTGCTGCCCAATATCAGTATGAAGGGCAAAAAGATCGTGACGTCAGAGATCAACCGTCCGGCGCTTCAGTTAACAGGATATTTTGACCATTTCTATTCGGAGCGTGTGCAGATCATCGGGTATGTGGAATATACGTATCTGGAGCACCTTCCGAGGGAAACGAAGATCCCGGTATATGAGAAGTTTCTGTCCTATCATGTACCGTGTATTATTTATACAACGATGACGGAGCCGGATGAGGACATGCTGCGGCTTGCGGAGAAGTATGAGGTGCCGGTGTTCGCGACAAAGATGACGACCTCTTCGTGCATGGCGGAGGTCATCCGCTGGCTGAATGTTGAGCTGGCGCCGTGCATTTCTATTCACGGCGTGCTTGTCGATGTGTATGGCGAGGGTGTGCTGATCATGGGGGAGAGCGGCATCGGAAAGAGCGAGGCGGCGCTGGAGCTGATCAAGCGCGGGCATCGTCTGGTCACGGATGACGTAGTGGAGATCCGGAAGGTCAGTGACGAGACGCTGATCGGATCGTCGCCGGATATCACGCGGCATTTTATCGAGCTGCGCGGTATCGGAATTATCGATGTGAAGACGCTGTTCGGCGTTGAGAGCGTCAAGAATACACAGTCCATCGATCTGGTGATCAAGCTGGAGGAGTGGAACCGCGAGAAGGAGTACGACCGCCTCGGACTCGAGGAGGAGTACACGGAGTTCCTCGGAAATAAGGTCGTCTGCCACTCACTGCCGATCCGCCCGGGCCGGAATCTTGCTGTCATCGTGGAGTCCGCCGCAGTCAATCACCGTCAGAAGAAGATGGGGTACAATGCGGCGAAGGAGCTGTACAACCGCGTACAGAACAGCTTAATGAAAAATCAGGGAAGGCGGGATGATGACTATGAATAAGTATTGCTTTGGAATGGATGTCGGAGGGACAACGGTAAAGTGCGGCCTGTTTACTGCGGATGGCGAGGTCGTGGATAAGTGGGAGATCAAGACGCGGACGGAGTATGACGGGATGCGCATTCTTCCGGACATCGCGGAGACAATCAAGGCGAAGATGGAGGAGCGGAATCTGACCGCGGAGGAGATCGCGGGTGTCGGCATTGGCGTGCCGGGGCCGGTCAATGACAAGGGCGAGGTACCGTGCGCGGTCAACCTGCACTGGGGCTTTACGCAGGTCGAGAAGGATCTGACGGAGCTGACCGGGCTGAAGGTCAAGGCGGGGAATGACGCCAATGTCGCGGCGCTCGGGGAGCTCTGGAAGGGCGGCGGAGCAGGCTGCCATAATATGATCATGGTGACGCTCGGCACAGGTGTCGGCGGCGGAATTATTGTAAATGACAAGGTGATTGCAGGTGCGCACGGCGCAGGCGGAGAGATCGGGCATGCACATGTAGATGACACGATCAAGGAGCCGTGCAACTGCGGCGCGTATGGCTGTCTGGAGCAGATCGCTTCCGCGACCGGTATCGCGCGTCTCGCGAACAATTTGCTCAACGAGACGGATGCGCCGTCTCTGATGCGCGAGGAAGCAGAGGTCACGGCAAAGGTCGTTTTTGACGCAGTCAAGAAGAATGATGTCCTGGCGATTCAGGTAGCGGAGAAGTTCGGTTCCTGTCTCGGAAAGGCGCTTGCGAGCTTTGCGTCGGTTGCAGATCCGGAGATTATCGTGATCGGCGGCGGCGTATCCAAGGCCGGTCCGGTACTGCTGGATTTCATCATTCCTACATATAAGAAGTATGCATTCTCCGGCTGTAAGGAGACGGAGTTTGCGCTGGCGGAGCTTGGAAATGACGCGGGTATCTACGGAGCGGCGAAGCTTGTGCTGCAGTAACATCCAGTTACTTCTCTGTTTTCTGAATGTGCGGGCGTATGAGTAATGGAATGGTTTGACAGGCGCTGCGCCGGCAGGAAATGTGGAACAGGATAAGTGTCAGGGAGAAATGAGTTGAGAGAGGGACTGTCATGGCAGGCTTTTGTCCATGCGTGATGCGGCACATGGTGAAACGCGTCTGAAGGATGAAAGACTGTCCGGGCAGCCCTTTTGCATTCCCGCGGGAATGCGGTCCCTGGTGTACTGACACGCGCCAGAACTGTAAATGGGCAGGAGCTAAGAGAGGAGCAGGCAAAATGGAAATTCATGCGCTGAGCAGAAAGTATTATCTGGAGCTTGCAGGCCCGGGGGAAGGCGATGCGAGAGGGGACCGGGAGCGGATTTTAGAGGCATTGCCGGAGGAATGCAGGGGCGCACAGATGCCGCTTGCGGTAATGCGGACACTGTATCCGATGTGCAGGGAGGCCGGATTCCGGCTGACTGTTACACTGGTGCAAAACGGTTTCGGCTGGGAGGTGCTGCGGGTCGAGCCGGGCGATACAACAGCGGTTCACTACGGTGCTGCAGTTGATTTCGGAAGCACGACACTGGTGATGCAGGTGGTGAACCTGAACACCGGGGAGATTGTGACGCAGCAGAGCATCTTCAATCCCCAGATCCGGTACGGGGAGGAGATCCTGAGCCGGATTTTCTATACGAAGGATCAGCTGGAGCATTTAAGGGAAATGCAGGAGACGACTGCCAGTGGCTTCAATGCGCTGATTGCAAAGTGTGAAGAAGACTGCGGTATCCCGCGCGGGCAGTATACAGCGATGACTGTCGGCGGGAATACGACGATGATCCAGCTTTTGCTTGGTGTGTATCCATGGCCGGTATTTGAGACGCCGTATGCTCCGGCAGTGCAGGAGCCGGGATTTCTTGCGGCGGCAGAGCTTGGAATTTCACTTCCGGGGTATGTGTATCTGTTTCCGTCGGCGGCGAATTATCTGGGCGGGGATATTATCAGCGGACTGCTCGCAGCCGGGATCGATCAGTCGGAGCGGTTATCCGTGTTTATCGATATCGGGACAAACGGAGAGCTGGTCGCAGGCAATTCAGAATTCCTGCTCGCAGGAGCCGGAGCAGCGGGACCAGCGCTCGAAGGAGGCATCAGCCGCTATGGGATGCGTGCGGATACCGGAGCGGTGGACCATGTGCACATTCAGGATGGAAAACTGCAGATTCACGTGATCGGGGCAGCGCAGGGGGGCACGCAGAATTCGCAGAGCGCAGGCGCACCGGCTGCGCGGAAAGACAGGCCGGAGAGCACAGATGCACCGCGTCCGCAGGGGATCTGCGGTTCGGGGATTGTCGATCTGCTCGCGGAGTTGTTCCTGAATGGATGGGTGGATGCGCTTGGAAAGTTCCAGGAGGACGCTTCGGAGCGTATCATTCAGGTGAGGAATCATCTGGACGAGGAACGGGAGGAGCTTGCCGTCTGCTATGCATGGGCGTCTGAGTCCGCAAATGGAGAGGATCTCGTATTTACACAATCCGATGTGACAGAATTTATCCGGACGAAGGCCGCGGCACATACGATGGTTGCCTATCTGATCGATGAGTTTGGTCTGCAGGAGGAGGACGTCGCGCGGTTCTATCTGGCAGGCGCATTTGGAAAGTATCTTGACGTGGAGGCGGCGGTGACGATCGGAATGTATCCGGATTTGCCGCGGGACAAGTTTGTGATGATTGGAAACGCTTCTCTGGAGGGGGCGCGCAAGCTGCTGCTCGATGCACGGTGCCTTGCGGATGTAGAGCGGATTGTGCGGAAAATCACGTATGTGCAGTTTGGAGAAGCGGGGAATTTCGTGGAACGGATGCATGCGGCACAGTTCCTGCCCTATACGGATCTGGACGCGTATCCGTCTGTGAAGCGCAGACTTCAGCGAAGATAACGGAGTCCGATGAAAAATTATGCTGCCAGGTTTGTCAGATAGGAATGAATCATGACAGGCACAATAGTTGTTAAATAACTCAGCGAATATTCTGAAAGGCACATCGACTGTTACAGCAAGTCGCTGGCTGGAGAAGTTGGCGAAACTGTAGCCAATGGCTTGTTTTGACAGCAGAAGACAGGAGTACGATATGAAAAATACGTATGTGGCACTTGATCTTGAGACAACAGGGCTTGACCCACTGCACAGCCAGATCCTGGAAATCGGAGCGGTGCGGGTCGAGGATGGCAAGGTGACAGATACCTATGAGACATTTATTGACAGCGGCGCTGTGATTCCGGCGGAAATCACGAAACTGACCGGGATTACGGCCGCGATGGTGGCAGGCAGTCCAGATACGCGCAAGGCGGTGGAGGGCTTCCTTGCATTTTCCGGAGATGACGTCCTGCTGGGACATAACCTGCTTTTTGACTATGCGTTTATGAAGAAGAATGTGCTGGATCTGGGCGGCTCCTATGAGCGGAACGGGTTGGATACGCTTGCCATCGCCCGGAAATGCCTGCCTGGTCTTCCAAGCCGGTCCCTTGACAAAGTGGCTGCGTATTTTGGAATTTCGCAGGAGCACCATCACCGTGCGCTCGACGATGCACTGACGGCTGCACGCATCTATGAACGGCTGCAGGAAAAGTTTGGGACAGCCTGCCCGGAGCTTTTTGAGCCGGTGCAGCTGCAGGCCCGGATCAAAAAAGAGGGAGCGATTACAATTTCACAAAAAGGATACTTGCGTGATTTGATAAAATATCATAGAATAGAGACTAATGTACAAATTGACACATTGACAAAAAATGAAGCATCCCGGATGATTGATGGAATCATTTCGAGATACGGAAGGATTGCGAGGAAAAGGCTATGATGAATTTTAATAACAACGAGACAAAACAGAAAATTGCGGCAGTGATCGTCGTCGTTATCGTACTTGCGATGGTGCTTGGTATGATTCTTCCGGCGCTGCTGTAACGGGCAGAGATCAGAGGGGAGATTTTATGCAGGATAGGGTGATTTTAAAAAGAATCGCCGCGCGCAGGTGGGGTGCGGCGGTTTTGTGTCTGTCAGGCACTGCAGCTGTATGCTTGTCAGGGATGGCAAAGGTGCAGGCGTCAGAGACGGAGGAGGTCATCAGCGACGGCGTCTTCATCGGTGACAAGGATGTCAGCGGGATGACGATAAAAGAAGTTGAGGAATATGTAGAAGGGCAGGTAGAGGCGCTCGGGAATTCTACCGTTACAATCCGAATGGGAGACAATGAGACTTCCAGGACTCTTTCTGAGCTGGGCCTTGTATGGGAAAATACAGATCTGGTGCAGGAGGTCAGTCAGATTGGCACAACGGGGAATATCATTCGCCGTTACAAGGAGCAGAAGGACCTGCAGAACCAGAGCCTGAACTATGAAATCGAGTATACGATTAATGAGGCGCTGGAGAAGGATTTTGTCAATTCCTGCAGCAGCTTCAATTCCCAGCCGGTCGAAGGCTCGGTGTATCTCGGGGATGACGGCATGCTGCATGTTGAAGGCGGCACGGACGGACTGACGCTGAATGCAGAGGCGACACTTGCCTCGATTCAGGAGGTGCTTTTTGACTGGCAGCCGGGCGATGTGACGGTCGATGCGGTCGTGGATCGTGTCTCCCCGGAACTGACGGCGGAGACGCTCTCAAAGATGACGGATGTGCTGGGTTCTGCTACGACGGATTATTCAGCGTCTTCGTCGGGGCGGGCGCAGAATGTTGAGACAGGAACAGCGAAGATCGACGGGACACTGCTTATGCCAGGGGAAAGCTTTTCTGTCACAGAGGCGGTGGTGCCGTTTACCGCAGATAATGGTTATCAGCTCGCACCGTCCTATGAGGCGGGGCAGGTCGTGGATTCTTATGGCGGCGGCATCTGTCAGGTGTCAACTACGCTTTACAATGCAGTGCTGAAGTCGGAGCTGGAGATAGACGCGCGGTCGAATCATACGATGCTGGTGAGCTATGTCGATCCGTCCAAGGACGCGGCGATCGCTGAGGGACTGATGGACTTTGTGTTTACAAATGATACGGATGGTCCGATCTATATTTCTGGTTCCGCATACTATGGAACGTTGAATTTCACAATTTTTGGGGAAGAGACGCGGCCATCGAACCGTTCGATCGAATTTGTCAGCGAGGTGACGAGTCAGACGGACCCGGCGGATAATATCAAGCTGGTCGCGAAGACGGATCAGAATGTCGGCTACTTTATGCAGGTGCAGTCACCGCACCAGGGGCTGTCGGCAGTTCTCTGGAAAAATATTTATGTGGACGGAGTGCTGACTGATACGATACAGATCAACAGCAGCTATTACCAGGCATCGCCTGCGATTTATGAGGTCGGTGTTGTGACGTCAAACCAGGCGTTGAGCTCGGCTCTGTATACGGCAATTGCGCAGAACAATCTTTCGCAGGTGCAGACACTGATCGCGAATGGTGTAGCGCAGCAGACGGAGGCGCCGGAACAGACGGATCCGCCGCAGACTGATCCAGTGCAGACCGATCCAGTGCAGACCGATCCGCCGCAGACCGATCCGCCGCAAACGGATCCAGTGCAGACCGATCCAGTGCAGACCGATCCGCCAATGGTGGATCCTCCGGAAACAACAGCTCCGGCAGATGACGGGGGAGTTGTGACGGTCGGATAGCGCAATGGTACAGGATAATCAGGAAAACAGACAGGGTGCAGGTGGAAGGATGAGTACTTATGCAGACAGGCAAGCTTTCGGAACCGGCGCTGAAGCGTTCGGTGCTGCGGCAATTCTATACAGAGCCGGCGCGCTGCAGGGAGCGATATGGCGCAGACTGTGCGGAGCAGGAGGGGCGCGAGGGCTATGTGTCGCTCTACTCGGTGGCAAATGAAGTTCCGGGTTTTGCGCACGATCCCGGAAAGCTTGTGATGGCTGTATCGAATAATCTATGGGCGTGCGGGGCAAGACCGGACGGTTTTCTGGTGTCGGCGGTGCTCCCGGAGACGTATGAGGAGTCCCGGCTGCGCGCGGATATGCAGCGCATCCGACAGGCGGCGGAAGACTTGTGTGCGCAGGCGCCCATGCAGAGAGCGGCTGAGAGTGCAGGCGTGTGTGTGCAGACATCGGGCCGGATTCTGGGCGGGCATACACAGGTGTCGGATCGTGTACGGGAGGCAGTTTACACGGTGACGGGCATTGGCTATGCGCGCAGGGAGGAATGCAGGCAGCAGGTACTGCTGCGGCCGGGAGATGATCTCGTAGTGATCGGGCGGATTGCGCTTGGAGGAACGGCGGCGCTGGCAATTGGAGCAGAGAAGGAACTCAGGGCGCGTTTCCCCTTCTCATTGGTGGAGCGCGCGAAATCGTTCGAACAGCAGATGGACGTGGGGAAAGCGGCCCGGACTATCACCCGATTTGGCAGGACGGCGGTACATGATCTTTCCTTTGGAGGCATCTTCAATGCACTCTGGGAGATGGCGGACCGCGCAGGTACCGGGCTGGAAGTGGATCTTCGGAAAATCCCTGTATATCAGGAAACAATTGAATTATGTGAATATTTTGATGCCAATCCGTACTATTTATATTCTGCGGGAGCATTGCTCGCAGGGACGGTGCACGGAGAGGCGCTGGTATCGCAGCTGGCGGCACAGGGCATGGAAGCTGCAGTGATTGGACGGGCGACGGATGGAAACGGGCGCGTGATCCGCAATGGAGAAGAGGTGCGCTACCTTGACCGTCCGAAGCAGGACGAGTGGTACCGGATTGCGGGACGCATATAAGGCAAGGCTGCTATAATTGAAAAGGAGATCGTATGAGAGAGCAGATTTTAACATTTTTGGAGAAGAACAGTAAAATTGATTTGAAGGAGCTGGCAATCCTGCTTGGCTCCAGCGAGGAGATCATTGCAAATGAGGTGGCACAGATGGAGAAGGAGCAGGTCATCTGCGGCTACCATACACTGATTGACTGGGAGAAGACCTCGTCGGAAAAGGTGACTGCGCTGATCGAGGTGCGCGTGACTCCGCAGCGGGGGCAGGGATTTGATTCCATCGCGGAGCGGATCTACAATTATCCGGAGGTCCAGTCAGTGTACCTGATTTCCGGCGGCTATGATCTGCTGGTTATTCTGGAGGGAAAGTCTCTGCGCGATGTGTCATCGTTCGTCAGCGACAAGCTGTCTACTTTGGATACCGTGCTGTCCACAGCGACGCACTTTATTTTGAAGAAATACAAGGACTACGGGACAATTCTCGGAAAAAAATCAAAGGATGAAAGGATGCTGGTGACGCTGTGAGAAATCCATTATCGAAAAAGGTAGTAACGATTCAGCCGTCCGGTATCCGCAAATTTTTTGATATCGTCAGCGAGATGGAGGATGTGATTTCGCTCGGCGTGGGCGAGCCGGATTTTGATACACCCTGGCATATCCGCGATGAGGGTATTTATACTCTGGAAAAGGGGCGGACATTTTATACCTCCAACGCCGGTCTGAAGGAGCTCCGCGTCGAAATTGCAAATTATCTGAAGCGCCGCTGTAAGATAGAGTACGATCCGCTCCACGAGATTCTGGTGACGGTCGGCGGAAGTGAGGGTATCGATGTGGCGCTGCGCGCGATGCTGGACCCGGGGGATGAGGTACTGATTCCGGAGCCGTGCTATGTGTCGTATCTGCCATGTGTGGTGCTGGCGGACGGAGTGCCGGTGACAATTGAGCTGAAGGAGAAGAACCAGTTCCGCCTGACGAAAGAGGAACTGTTGGAGGCGATTACCGATAAGACGAAGATTCTGGTGCTGCCCTTCCCGAATAATCCGACCGGAGGTGTGATGCGCCGCGCGGATCTGGAGGCAATTGCAGAGGTCTGCATCGAAAAGGATATTTTTGTACTGTCGGATGAGATTTATTCTGAGCTTACCTACGGGGAAGAGCATGTGTCGATCGCGAGCATTCCGGGTATGCGTGAGCGGACGCTGACGATTAATGGATTTTCTAAATCCTATGCGATGACCGGCTGGCGGCTTGGGTACATCTGTGGGCCGCAGGAAATTGTGAAGCAGATGACAAAGATCCACCAGTTTGCGATTATGTGTGCGCCGACGAACAGTCAGTACGCGGCGGTTGAGGCACTGCGCCACGGAGATGAAGATATTGCGATGATGCGCGAGGCATACAATCAGCGCCGCAGGTATCTGATGCATGCGTTCCAGGAAATGGGGCTGCCGTGTTTTGAGCCGTTTGGTGCGTTCTATGTATTTCCGTGCATCAAACAGTTTGGGATGACCTCGGATGAATTTGCGACGAGGCTGCTGGAGGAGGAGCATGTGGCGGTCGTTCCGGGGAATGCGTTCGGAGAATGCGGAGAAGGTTTCCTCCGGATCTCTTACGCGTATTCACTCGACAATCTCCGCGTTGCAATGGAGCGGCTCGGACGGTTTGTGGGGAAGCTGCGCAAAGCGGATCCGGCAGGCTGAGGGCGGACATACCGTCACAGAACGTGGCGGAGGTGCTGCTATCGAGTCGGATAAACGACAGCGGGGTGCATTCTGTCATGCAGGATAGAAGTATGTATGGCCGGGTGTTTTGTCACGCAGATAAGAGACCTGTATGGCTGCGCATCTTGCCATACAGGTGAGAAGGTTATAGAACTATGGCGAAGTTAAATGTTGTATTGTATGAGCCGGAGATTCCGGCAAATACTGGGAATATCGGCCGGACCTGTGTGGCGACCGGGACGCGGCTCCACCTGATCGAGCCGCTTGGTTTTTCCTTGTCGGAGAAGGCGCTGAAGCGCGCCGGGATGGATTACTGGCCGCAGCTGGATGTGACGACCTACCTTGATTATGAGGATTTTCTTGCCCGGAATCCGGGTGCGAAAATCTATATGGCGACGACCAAGGCGCGGCGCGTCTACACGGAGGCGGTGTATGAGCCGGACTGCTATCTGATGTTCGGAAAGGAGAGCGCAGGAATCCCGGAGGAGATCCTGAAGGAGCATCCGGATACTGCTGTGCGTATTCCGATGATCGGAGAGACACGCTCTCTGAATCTCAGCAATTCCGTGGCAATCGTGCTGTATGAGGCGCTGCGGCAGAATCAATTTGGCCATATGAAGCTGCAGGGGCAGCTCACGAAGTATGAATGGTGATGTCGATTGGAAACTCCGATAGCGTGCTTAACAAAATTCATGATGCAAATGATTTTGAGCGTTTAGAGGACAGGTTATAAAGAAGCGAGGCGCGTATATGGGAAGAGTAGAATTACCGGAGGTATTTCTTTCGCGGATGAAGCAGATACTTGGAGAGGAGTATGAGGCATTTCTTGCCTCTTATCAGGAACCGCGCAGGTTCGGGCTCCGGGTGAATACGGGTAAAATCAGTGTGGAGGAGTTCTGCCGGATTGCGCCGTTTCATCTGACGCAGATTCCATGGGTCCCGAATGGCTTTTACTATGAGAAGGATGACGATCCGGCACGTCATCCATTTTATTATGCAGGACTGTATTATCTGCAGGAGCCGAGTGCGATGACTCCGGCGGCAGTGCTGCAGGTGACACCGGGGGATCGCGTGCTGGATCTGTGTGCAGCTCCTGGCGGAAAGGCGACTGCACTTGGCGCAAAGCTGTGTGGGGAGGGGCTGCTGGTGGCGAATGACATCAGTGCATCACGGGCGAAAGCGTTGCTGAAAAATCTGGAGATTTTTGGAGTCACTAATTCGTTTGTGACTAATGCTGCGCCGGTGAAGCTTGCGGAGCAGTTTGCGGAAAGCTTTGATAAGATTTTGGTAGATGCCCCCTGCTCGGGAGAGGGGATGTTCCGGAAGGATGAGGCGAGTGTGAAGGCGTGGAGCCCGAAGAAGGTGGAGGACTGCGCGAAGACGCAGCGTGAAATCACACATCAGGCGGTTGCGATGCTGCGCCCGGGCGGGCAGCTGCTGTATTCCACCTGTACTTTTTCCGGGGAAGAAAATGAACAGACGGTGGCCGCGCTGCTGCAGGACTTCCCGGAGCTGGAGCTGCTGGAAATCCCGTGGTATGACGGCTTTTCGCACGGGCTACCGGAACTTGCAGATGGCAATCCGCTGCTCGGCAGGTGTGTCCGGATCTTTCCGCACCGGATGGGAGGAGAAGGACATTTCCTTGCGCTGCTTCGCAGAAAGGGAGGGGCGGAGCGTGAATGTTCCATGCAGACAAATGAAGCAGGCAGCAAACATGAGGCTGAAAAGAGAAGGACCCGTGTTGACGAAAGGTACAGCAGGCGGACTGGACAGAAAGCCGGAAGCGCCAGCAGCCGCACTGTAAGGGCTGGCCGGGAAGATGAAGCAGCTCTGGAAGAGTTTCTGTGCGGCTTGCCGGAGCGCTTTGCCTTGTCAGATCTGGAGATCCGGAGCGGGCAGGTCTACTGCACCACACATCGGGAGCTTGCTGGCTGCGGCCTTCCATTTTTGCGCAACGGTCTCTATTTTGGCGAGCTGCGGAAGGGACGGTTCGAGCCGTCCCAGTCGCTGGCGATGGCGCTCCGGGCAGGAGAGTACCGTGGTGCGCTGAACTTTGCTGCGGACGATCCCCGCGTGCGGAAGTATCTGCGGGGTGAGACGATTGAGCCTGACAAGGACACTCTGCCAGGCGAATCCGGGTGGCGGCTTCTCTGTGTCGAAGGCTATCCGCTTGGCTGGGGAAAGCTGTCAAACGGGCTCCTGAAAAACAAATATCATCCGGGGTGGAGGCTGCCAGGGTGAAATTCAAAAAGTGCGTGCTCTGTTTGAGCAGATAAAAGAGGGTGCTGCAAAATACTCCAAGGCTACAAACTCTGGTAGTTTAACCGAGTGGTTATATACCATAGAATGTAGATTCTGGCAGGTTTGCAACACCCTCTCTGTAGCTGTGAGCGGCAGGCTGCTTATGCTGCCGCTGTTTAAGTTCATATGAGCTTATAAAGGATCGCCGTTGCCTGAGCCGGTATTTTCGGTTGCAGGCGCTGCATCATCACCATCCTCTGTCGGTAATGCACCTTCGGCGCCGTCTGTCTTCTCTGCAGACGGAATATCGGCATCGCCTGTTTCTTCATCAGGCTGTGTCTCATCTGCTGCTCTGGAGCCTACTGGCGGATAGACGAACTCCGGGATGTCTGTTTGGCTGTCCTGTGAGAAGTCCTTCCGCGTGCGGTTCATCATAGCGCGGTCGTGCAGACTTTTCTTCTCTGAGGAGGAGCCGCCGGAGGAAGCCTGCTTTTGCTGCTGCGCCTGTTCCTTTACTTTCTTTGTATTCAGCGCGTAAGGCCTGTCCGGGTAAAGCTTTGCCAGCTTGTACAATCTCGTCGCGCCCCAGAGCATATAGAGCGGAATGATGAGGGAGGAGATGAGCATCGATAAATTCAGCATCCGGGTGACAACCAGGAAAATCTGCATCGCGATTTCCACGGCGAGCAGGCCGATCACCAGCTTTTTGGAGAGCGCAGCCTTGTTCAGGCGGTTGGAAAGCCGCACGCTGCAGACGCCTGCGAAGATTTCGATCACAGCGACGACGAGGAAGGATACTGCCACAATGCGGAGCAGAGAGAGGCTCATGTTCGCTTCCTCAAGAAGCTTGAGATATTCTTCATTTCCATTTGCTGCCCCCGAAGCCAGCGAGAACAGGTTGAACCCATACATCAGCGTGGAGGTAATCGCAGTGAAGATGAGCAGGATACCGCCGGTCAGCAATCCCATTCTGCCATTCATCGCCATTTTTACATGTTTTTGGTCTTTGAATTCACTCATAATAGTCTGTTTGCCTTTCTATCTGTGTTTCTAAACAGTATAGCACAGAAGATACCGCTGCGGCAAGAAAAAGATTCTGCTTGCCAGGGGAGCGGCAGCGCTTGAAAAAGGATGTACCATCTAGTATAATGGCACGGTATGAAGAAGTTTTGCTGTACTGCTTTCGTGCGGCAGACAGGCAGTTTCCCGTGTGCAAGTGCGGTTATGGAGAACAGAAATGAAGTGCCTGGATCAGATAAGCGAGAGAGATGCAGAGTACAGCGGGGTACGACGAAGAAAAACTGAATTTAAGGGAAATTTTTATAGAGAGAGGGGTCAGATATGGGAGAACGATTAACGAAAGGTGACGTGGAAAAGATACAGGAGGAAATTGACTACCGGAAGCTTGTCGTACGCAAGGAGGCGCTGGAGGCGGTCAAGGAAGCGCGCGCGCAGGGGGATCTGAGTGAGAACTTCGAGTATCATGCGGCGAAGAAAGATAAGAATATCAATGAGAGCCGCATCCGTTATCTGGAGCGGATGCTGAAGACGGCACAGGTGATCACGGATCATTCTGCTGCGGATGAGGTCGGCCTGGATAAGACGGTGGAGGTTTACATGGAGGACGATGATGAGGTTGAGACATATAAGATTGTGACGAGCGTGCGCGGCAATTCCATGAGGGGGCTGATCAGTATTGAATCGCCGCTTGGGAGGGCTCTGGTCGGGCACAAGGCCGGAGACCGGGTTTATGTGAAGGTGAATGAGCAGTTTGGGTACTATGTCGAGATTCGTTCTGTGGATAACTCGACGGTCGGAGAGGAAGAAGCGATCCGGAAGTTCTGACGGTTCGCGCAGGCTGCGTTGGCCGATAGGGAAGACGGCAGGCAGTTCTGGTACAGGGCAAGAGCATTCCGTGTGATTAGTCCGGTTATTTGACGGGCCGGTGACACTGCCGCCGGTTGATAACGCGGCAGGGAACTGTTTTTACGCAGATATGTATATGCAAAAAGGAGGAAGGGGCATCGGTTTCGATACCCCTTCAAGAAGAGAAAAATGTATGAAAACTTAACGAAAATAAGATAGTTATTTGGGTTAAGATAGTTGTTTGTCGAAGCCGTTACCGATACACGCGCGCCCTGCACCGGAGTGGCCTCATTGGTGTAAGCGGAGGAGCGAACCGCCGGTTGGCTTCGTTTGCTCTCTTCGTTTACGTTGAAGACAGTATACCTGGGAAATGTGTCTATTCCGTGACGAATTTAGAAAGAAAGTCTGAAAGAAAAATAAAGGAATCGTGAGGCGTCTGTGCGGAGCAGAGCCAAAGAGAAGCCCTGCGCAGGGGCGGGCAGGAGCCGGAGAAAAGTATGCGCAGGGGCAGGCAAGAGCCGGAGAGAAGTCATGCGCAGGGGCGGGCAAGTGCCGGAGAGAAGTATGCGCAGGGGCGGGCAAGCAGAGCCAAAGAGAAGTCCAGCGCAAAGGCAGGGGCGGAGATATGGATACGCAGGGTTTGCAGAGAAGACAGGACGCAGGAGACGAAGCGGGAAGAAGGTGAAAAGATATGGAGCAGGAGAAGAGTGGAAAGAAGCTGCCGGATCCGGCAAGCGGATGCTTTCAGTTTGACATTGAGGAGGAGCTGAAGAAGCTGCCGGGGCGGCCGGGTGTATATATTATGCATGACGAGCACGATGATATCATTTATGTCGGCAAAGCGATCAGTCTGAAAAACCGTGTGCGGCAATACTTTCAGAGCAGCAGGAACAAGAGCGTGAAGATTCAGCAGATGGTGGAGCGTATTCATCGCTTTGAGTATATTGTGACGGATTCGGAGCTGGAAGCGCTGGTGCTGGAGTGCAATCTGATCAAGGAGCACCGTCCAAAGTACAATACGCTGCTGAAGGACGACAAGGCCTATCCATTTATACAGGTGACGCTTCAGGAGGAGTACCCGCGCGTTGTGCTGGCACGCACGATGAAAAAGGATAAATCGCGGTATTTCGGCCCGTACACGAGTGCGGGAGCGGTGAAGGACACCATTGATCTGGTGAAGAAGCTGTACAGGCTCCGGAGCTGTAATAAGAGCCTGCCGCGTGAGATCGGAAGGGATCGCCCCTGCCTGTATCACCACATCGGACAGTGTAATGCGCCGTGCCAGGGCGTATTTACGAAGGAGGAATACCGGAAGTCGGTCGATGAGGCCGTCGATTTTCTTGCAGGGAACCATGCGCCGGTGCTGAAGCTTCTGGAGGAGCGGATGAAGGAAGCGTCGGAGAATATGGAGTTTGAGAAAGCGATCGAGTACCGCGACCTGATCCGGAGTGTACAGCAGGTGGCGCAGCGCCAGAAAATCACACACGGAGACGGGGAGGATAAGGATATCATTGCGCTTGCACTGGATGACGCAGATGATACTGTGGAGCTGGCGGATGCAGTGGTGCAGGTCTTCTTTATCCGCGGCGGAAAGATGATCGGACGGGAGCATTTTTTCCTGCGGGTGGCATTGCAGGATACGAAATCCGTGATCCTGAATACATTTGTGAAGCAGTACTATGCTGGGACGCCATTTGTGCCGAAGGAGCTGATGCTGGAGACGGAGATTGAGGACCATGCACTGGTGGAGTCCTGGCTGACCCAGAAGCGCGGGCAGCGCGTCTATGTGCGTGTCCCGGTAAAGGGGACGAAGGAAAAGCTGGTTGAGATGGCGCGGGAAAATGCTGAGATCGTGCTGCGGCAGGACCGGGAGCGCATCAAGCGCGAGGAGGGCCGGACGATCGGGGCGGTGCATGAAATCGAGAATCTGATCGGTGTCAGCCGGGCGATGCGTATGGAGGCGTACGATATCTCTAATATCAGCGGCTTTGAGTCAGTTGGTTCGATGATTGTTTATGAGAAAGGGAAACCGAAGCGCAGCGACTACCGCAAATTCAAGATCAAGTCGGTGCAGGGGCCGGATGACTATGCAAGCATGGAGGAGGTGCTGACGCGCCGCTTCTCCCACGGCATCGAGGAGCAGGCGGAGCTGGACGCCAAAGGAATGGGCTATGAGATGGGCAGTTTCAGCCGGTTCCCGGACCTGATCATGATGGACGGCGGCCGCGGGCAGGTGAATGTGGCGCTCCGGGTTCTGGAAAAGCTTGGGCTGGACATTCCGGTCTGCGGGATGGTGAAGGATGATTTTCACCGCACGCGGGGGCTTTATTATAAAAATGCAGAAGTGCCGATCGATACGCGCTCAGAAGGGTTTAAGCTGATCACGCGGATTCAGGATGAGGCACACCGGTTCGCGATTGAATACCACAGAAGCCTGCGGAGCCGGCAGCAGGTGCACTCGATTCTGGATGACATTCCGGGCATCGGACCGGCGCGCCGCAAGGCGCTGATGCGCACCTTCCAGTCGCTGGAGGCAGTCCGTGACGCGACCCTGGAGCAGCTCGCAAACGCGGAGTCTATGAATCAGCGCAGCGCACAGCAGGTCTATGACTACTTTCATGCGCCGGAGCAGAAAGGGCGCGTGGAGGTCACAGAGGTGGAGGAATGAGAAGGAAGAAGTGTGGTTTGGCAGGCCATTGCGCAGCGATTTTGTTCAATCGGAATTTGTGAGGGGGATATTATATGTATTTTCATGCGTCACCGACGATGGGAATTAAAATACTGGAGCCGCGGATTTCAAATCATGGTGTCCCTCTCATTTATTTTTCAACAAAACGGGAAAATGTATTGGTATATTTAAGCAATGCGGTTGAAAAATATTGTAGGGAAACAGGATTTGAGTTCTCTGGAAAATGGACGAAATGGGGATCGTATGGCTTTAATAAGGACGGCACACAGCGTATAGAGGAATATTACCCAAATGCCTTGATAGATACATATCAGGGCGTGTCCGGATATATCTATGCGGTTGAGGCGATAACCGATTCGGGCTTTCAATTACAGATACCTGATGCGGCTGCATCGGGCGAGCCAACGCCTATAAAATATTCCGAATTTATTCCAGATGCGTATGAAGCAATTCTGGCAGCGGAAAGGGAAGGTCTTATTTCAATTTTGCGATATGAGGATATGAGCAGATCACAGATAGAGTGGATTGAACGAACAATTCGGGAGGAATATGCGAACGTGATAGACAAGCCTGAATACCGGCATTTTATTGAAGGCAAATTTCCTTTTGTCAAATAATAAATTCTTGTTTGCTGAACTGACACCCCGTCAAAAAAATAAAATAACCAGGGGCCAATTGCGGCATCACCAGGCAGGAAATCTGAAAAGGTCTCCTGCTTTTTCTTTACCCGGAAACTGGGAGGCCGAGACTGTCAAAGAAGCAGGAATTGGATGTAAAAGCTGTTTCATTTTATTCCCGCGGGAAACGGACCAGACGGACATCCACGGGACGCTTTTGGTGTGCCTGTATGTCCATTTGACTTGCGGGGCATTTTGAGTACTATTGGGGAAAAAATCAGACCAGTGGTGCAGGCTGCCTTGCTTTTTACACAGATACTGTTATCATGAAACAAAGTGTTTACGGAGAAAATGCCAGAACGGATCGAGAGATCACAGAAATGGAAGGGAGGGGGAACATGTCGATCATTGGCTTGAGCATTGCAGATAAAATGCTTTCGTGTGAAACGGAGCATATCATGGAGATCCTTTTGGCAAAAGAACTCCGGAAAAATAAGAACAGCGATGGAAAAACTGATGCAGCCAGAGAGAATTTAAAAATTCAAAATCCTGCGGTTCTGAAGGCTGTTTCCTTTCTTATTCTTTCCCGGGAAACAGTGCAGAAAAGCTTTGCATGTGCCGAGGCGATCTGGGCGGAACGCCCCTGGTTATCCATTATTCTTGTGGTTCGTAAGCCGGAAGAAGTGTTTGAGGCGCTTTCTTATCCCTTTTTTCATGTAGTGCGGGGATATGCGCTGGAGCAGGATCTGGGCGCGGCGATTCGGAAGATGGAGAGGGTCAGGCCGCCGGTACAGCGGTGGTGTCCCTTTTTGTGTAAAAACGGTCTGGTACGGGTGAAGCAGAAGGATATTTTGTATCTGGAGAGTGACCGGCACGAAATACGGATCCATTGCGTGCAGGAGACTCTTACTACAGCGGAAACACTCTCACAGTGTGAAAATAAGCTGGAGGGCACAGGCTTTGTGCGGATCCACAAGAGCTTTCTCGTCAATTTTTATCATGTGGTAAGGATAGAAAAAGAATGTCTGGTTATGGACAATGGGGAGAGAATCTGGATCAGCAGGTACCGGTATCCGGACGTAAAGCGGCAGTTTGAGAATTATATCAGATTTCTGGATTTTTTGGACTGATGGGAAAAGGAGGTATTATGGATATCATAAAGGTAGAGCATTTGTGCAAGGAATTTTCCTATTATAAAAAAGAAACGGGGCTGCAGGGCTCCCTGAAAAATCTGTTTCACCGGGAAATTCTGACAAAGGAGGCGGTGAGGAATGTTTCCTTTGCTGTGGAAAAGGGAGAAATCGTAGGGCTTTTGGGTCCTAACGGCGCGGGTAAGACGACGACGTTAAAAATGCTGTCCGGAATTTTGTTTCCAACGTCTGGAAATGCAGTCATAGACGGGTTTATTCCGTGGGAACGCAAAAACGAGTTCAAGCGGCGCTTTTCCATCGTTATGGGGCAGAAAAACCAGTTGTGGTGGGATCTGCCTGCCAGCGACAGTTTTTACCTGAATAAATGCATTTACGATATAGACGATGCTGCGTACCGTAAAACAGTGGAGGAGCTTTCGGAGCTTTTGGATGTGAGAGAGCTTATGAACGTACAGGTACGCAGGCTTTCACTGGGGGAGCGAATGAAAATGGAGATTCTGGCTGCGCTCATCCACCGTCCCCAGATCCTGTTTCTGGACGAACTAACGATCGGGCTGGACATCATCTCTCAGCAGAAGATCAGGGACTTTTTGCAGTATTATAACGAGCAGACGAAAACCACGGTCATTCTGACCAGCCATTACATGAGGGATATTGAAGCATTGTGCAGGCGGGCGGTGATCATCAGTCACGGGCAGCTGGTTTATGACGGAGAACTGTCCAAGATCAATCATTTGATGGGGGATAAAAAGCTGCTGACCCTGAAAGGGATCGGGGAAATTCCGGCAGAGAAGCTTGCCGCGTTCGGAAGGGTACGGGAGAAAAAGGGCGCAGAAACCGTGCTGGAGGTCCCCAAAGACAAGCTCAGGGAAACGGCGTCTGCAATCCTGTCCACGCTGCATGTAGAGGATTTTACCGTTACAGAGGTGCCATTGGAGGAAAGCATTGCGCTAATTTTCAAAAAAGAGGTGGACAGCTTATGAAGCCGTATCGTTGTGTGTTCCGGATGGGAATTGAAAAGTCATTGGAGTACCGGGCTGACTTTTTTTTAAGCCTTTTCTCCGCAGTTTTTCCCATCATCATTCAGACTTTTTTGTGGAATTATTTATATGGGAATGAGGACGCTGCGGCGCTGTTTGGGTATACCTATAACGAGATCCTTATATATACACTGCTTGCCGGCCTGGTTTCCAAGCTGGTCCAGACAGGGCTTGAATACCAGGTGAACGAGGATATTAAATTAGGCGGGCTGAACAAATATCTGGTGAGCCCGGTCAGCTACGGCAGATATCAGCTTTTCTCTTTCCTGGGGGAAAAGGCGCCGCAGCTTGTGATCATGGGTGCAGTGGCGGCAGGCATGATCGCTTTTTCCGTAGCGGTTTTGGGGCTAGAACTTTCACCCATGAGAGTGCTCATTTTTATAGTGAGCCTTGTGCTTGCTCTGCTTTTGAACTTTTTTATTTTCTACAGTGTAGCGCTTTTGAGCTTCTGGCTGACCGATGTAAATCTGATGTTTGGAACGGTGAGTATCGTATTGGTAGTGGTCAGCGGCGGCGTATTTCCGTTGGACATTTTCGGGGAAAAGCTTGAGCTTCTGGTGAATTTATTACCCTTTGGCTATACGACCCAGTTTTCCGTTAATATCATCAACGGGCGGTTTGGATGGACGCAGATAGGCAGCGGATTTTTGTGCCAGCTTTTCTGGATAGGGTTCTTTGGTATTTTGGCGAGGTGTATGTGGAAACGCGGATTAAAGCGATTTACAGCGGTCGGAGGTTGAATATGGGAAGCTTTTTTGAGGATAAAAAAGGTGATATGTCAAAGTACGGTGCGGGCAGGACGTTTTTGAGTAATGTCGCTGCTGCAGCAAAGCGGTATCTGCACCTGCTTCATGTTTTTGCCAGGTTTTCCCTGATGTCGCAGCTGGAATACCGCGCCAATTTTGTGGCGGGCGTGGCAGTGGAGACAGGATGGATGCTGATAAAACTTTTATATGTGGCGGTTATTTACCGTGCCGGCATCAATATCGGGGTTCTGACGCCGGATCATATTATGCTGTTTATCGGGCTTTATGTGCTGATGACGGGCTTTTATATGCTGTACTATGGAAACTTCACTTCTCTGAGCACGATGGTGCGGGAAGGACAGCTCGATATGTATCTGGTGAAACCCATGTCCACACAGTTTCTGGTTACACTGCGGCGGTTGGATTTTTCATTGCTTTTGCCGGATTTTGTAGTTGGCGCTGTCATGGTCGGGATCGGATGGCGCAGGGCGGGGCTGCCTTCAGACTTTGGTACTGTCGCAGGCTTTCTCTTCCTGTTTATGTGCAGCTGCCTGTTGACTTACAGCCTGTTTCTGATCCCTCATCTTCTGTGTTTTTGGATCGTATCCACAAGGGGGATCACTGACATGACAGCGGCGCTTTGGGACTTTAACAACATGCCCCAGATGATCTACGGCAGGTGGATGCAGCGGATCGGAACTTTTATTCTGCCAATCTTTGTTATTACCAATTTTCCGGGGCTGTTTTTGATGGGAGAGCTGTCAGACGGGATGATGATATGGGCGGTGGCGGCACCGATCCTGGCGTTTGTGATCGCAAGACTGGTTTGGAAGCGCGCGCTGAGAAGCTACACATCGGCTAGCTCGTGATTTTTCTATGGTGAATAGGAGTTTACCGATTGAAAAAAGTAGGCCGAAGAATTAATTTGAATAATGAATTGCTGAATAATTTAGAGAAACTGCATACAACTGAATTAGGCATTATTAGGATTAAAAGAACTCTGTCATTAGATACAGATGATGTACATTCAGACCGTGTAATCGCAGTATATGACGGACGGGACTCCGTATTCCTTTGTTTTGTGAAATCCCATTGTATGAAATTGCGATAACTCGCAAAAACTTTCGGTAGAAAGAAGGCTTATGATATGGAAATTAAGAGAGATATCTATTTGAATCTCTACAGGCCTAAGGCTCCAAGACCGGCGCCCCCTCTTCTGCGTAAAATCGCGAAATGGAAGGTGGGGGCACAATGTTAAAATGTAAAAAAATATTTTACATTTCTATTGATATTTCTTTTGTTTCTGCATATAATGAGAGTGAAGAAATGGAAGGAGGTCATCACAATGAAGTTTGATGAATTATTTGAACAGAGAAGTCTGGTGGCTTCAAAATTAAAAGATTGTATCAGAGATATGGGTTATACAAAAGTTTCCTTTGCTTCGAAGGTAGACATTTCACGCCCAACGCTTGATAAGTTATTAAATGGCAGCATAGATAGTAAGAGTTCGTTTGATCGTCATTTACAGAAAATATTGAAGGTGCTTAACATGACGGTTGAGGATTTGATATTATATCATGCAGCTCCAACCAAGGTTGTTTCTGCGTCAGTTTTTTCGCAGAATGCACCAGTAGATCATGAAATAAGTGATACAGCCAAGAAACAGTATAATTTGTTGCTTGACGTTATTGACTTGTGCGCAATTTATTACTAAGGTCGCATGATGTCTAGTGGACATCAGCTTTGTGCCGACCGAAGTGGAATGGAGACATGATTGTATGAGTGAATTAATTACTGCCGACAATTTGGACCTTGTTATTAAAAGAAATAGAGAGATAAAAGATGAAGTTTCAGCACTGGCTATTAAGCTTCAGACAAATCCATCTATAATGAAAGTGTCTTCAGCACCTCAACTTGCACTGATAATTCTGCAAGGATTTGGATTAGTTCAAATGCCTATTGAAGATAAGTTTTGGAGTGGAGCAATATATGTCAAGGATGGAAAAATCATTCCAGTTGTAAATACGGCTTTACCAAGAGCTAATCAATATTTTGCTGCATGGCATGAAATATATCACCTGATATTTGATAAAGTATCATTTGACCATTTTATCGAAACAGATAATACACTTGAAGAGAGAAAAGCGGAATGCTTTGCAGCATGTATGTTGCTCTCCGGTGTTGATAGATATTTTACGGAACTTCCAGAAATGGATTTTATTTCTAAAGTATTTTATTGCATATCAACATTTCAAGCACCCTATAAGGCTGTGTTAGTTTCGCTGTATGAATATGCTATTCAAAGTGAAAATGATAAGCTCGGTGATAGAATAAAAGAAGTGTTTGATTTACAGTTTGAAGATTTACCAAGCAGGTTTAGAACTTTAGGATTAGATGATAGTTTAGTAAGTCCATCCTACGTTATAAATACATCTTTTTTGCAAGAAAGAATAAAAAAGACGAAAGATGCAAATCCAGAACTTAATTATCATAAGGATAATGAAGAGTATTTAGCAAATATTATGGCAGAAACAGCCATGATAACAAGGAGAGGCGAATGATAGATATACCAAAGATTACAAGAATTGATGATAAAAGACATATCGCTCTACTGGATACTTCTTCCCTTTCATTTATGCAAGGTTTGCAAATGAAGAGGGTGCAACCAGAGTTGGTGCTGAACGATTATGATTTGATACTGATTCCGGAATGGGTATTAATTGAAATAAATGATGCCCCAGGACGGGTGAGTTATGTGCAGGATTAATCGGAAAAGGCTACCCAATATATTGCATTGAGGCGGAGACTTATTCTGATTTGGCGGGTAGCGAGGAAGGTAACATTTATCAAATTGTTCTTGCATCAACACGTCAATTAGCAAGAGTCAGAGGCTATTTACGCAGATATGTTCAAACAACAGATCCGTTGGATATGGATGCGTATAAGGAATGGATAAAAAAGCTATATGATGAATGGCCTATTTCTGAAGAGGTATTATCAACAGGAAGAATAAAAAAGAAAAATGCTGGTGAAGTATCAATTACTATTTTGGCAGAGATTGTATCATGGTATTATCCTGAAACTAAGGCATTGACAGTATATTCCCAAGATGGAGATACATATGAATTTCAGAGAAAAGCCGAAGCTGATTTGAGAGATGTTTTTGCATCAAAAACTCCTGTGCCAGTTTCATATAAGAGTAATGATGCTATATTATGTCAGCTTGTAAGAAATGGAAATATAAATATAGAAAATCTTGACGATTACAGAAAAGATGTACGGAAAATCACATATAGCAAAGAACAGGATGACCATTCAATTGTATTGGTCACAGAATTAGTAGATAATGAGTTGTTTGCACAGCTAGTTGATGATGAAACAGTTCATATTATTTTTTAGATAAGTATAGTAGAAGCACTTGTAGAAAATACAGGTGCTTTTCTTATGCAAAAAATTACGGACAGAAGTTCCATTTTACAGACGAATAACTACAGTTGACGCCGGGCACAGAGACCATGTGGACAGCATTTTTTGAATTTTTTGCTACTGCCACATGGACAAGGCGAATTCACCCCCATTTTTTTTTATAGCCCTCGTTGCATATTTTCCCTCTCGCCAAGCGATATCGATCTTTCCTATTTTTTCATGATATAACTGTTCCCATATTTTCAGAGGCAAGCCACCATGTGTCAATGTGGTACTGCTAATAAATAGTCCATGGCAATTACTCCTTTGGTATATCTAATTTGATCATGAGCGGTATATAAAGCCAACAAAGACGCTGGAGATAACACTAATGCGCCACACTTTGTTTCGCTAGCATTCGATCAAAAGGAGTATCTTCAAAACATTCTGTTTGGCTATACTCCTTTTTTGTGTTCATAGATTAGAGTACATTCCTGAGCAGCGCTGTGCCACAATTTTGTGCAATAGCTTTATTAGTGTAGTATATACAGCAGCCAGCCGTTTTTTGCTGGCTGTGTTGCTAATCAACGTGTTCCAATACCACTTTAATCATGGCGGCGGCAAGCTCCTGTTTCGTTGGTGTGACAGTTTTCCAAAGCTTTTCCAGCTCATGGATTTTGCTGACTTCAGTTGCTACTAGTTTGTCCTGAAGAAGAAAATCCGGTGAGATACGCAGAGCATTGCAGATGTCTACAAACACTGGCAGGCTTGGGATTTTCATACCGCTTTCGATCTGCCGGAATCTGGCAAAAGTTGCGAAAGTCCAGCTAAGAAATGTCAA